>JAYEJJ010000191.1:0-40338 GCA_034660495.1 Thermodesulfobacteriota bacterium
AAAGCCAGATGAACTATGTGAAATACCCCCCTTGTATATTGGTGATTCTGATATTGGTTCTAACGACGAACAACAAGACGCTGCCTAACTCTTGGAATTTTTTATGAGACGAACTGCACCCATTTGAATACTGGTATTCTGCATATTGATAAATTTGAAATGGGTGAAACCTATTGGGTGGATCTTTTGCTGTCAGACGGCGATTCGCTTACCTTTTCACTGACTGATATGGGAAGGAAGATCAACCCCTGATTAGGGATCATGACTGACGGGGGCATACTGACAGGGGCATCCGGGTCAGGCGGATGTGCCAGTGCCTGCTTTTTTCCGCAGACGGGTCACCTGTTCTCCCCCGATGCCCCAGTTGTCCGTTTCCACCTCGTCAATGACCACCACTGTGGTGGCAGGGTTTTTATTCAGTACTTTCTTAAGCAGTTCTGTGGTCCCGGAAATCAGCCGGGCCTTTTGCTTTGGGGTTACTCCTTCATTGGTAATTCTGATGTTGACGCAGGGCATGGTGCTTTCCTTGTTTATGAAGGGGGTATTAAGTGTTTATCAAGTGTTTTTTTCTCCTGTGACCAGAAAATGCCTGGGCCGTTCATCAAAGATCTGCAGATTTTCAAATCCAGCGTTCTCCATCTGGCTCTTTACTGTTTCAGGGAGATATCTTAATTCCAGGGGAGGGCCCTGGCCAGTATCTTCTTTTTTCCAGTCTGCAATAAAAATAGTCCCTTTATCCTTTAAAATCCTGAAGCTTTCATCAAGTATCTTGTCCGGTGCGTCCAGTTCATGGTGAAGATGGATCATAAATACCAGATCAGCGCATCCGTCTTTAAGTGGAATGGTTGTTTCTTCCATTTTAACCGGAATGATATCCGGATATCTGGGGGTGACATTATCGTTCATCCACTGGATCATGATGTCTGAGGTGTCGCAGGCAAATACCCGTCCGTTTCTGGTATACTCCAGAAAAGGGATACTGAAAAATCCCGTTCCTGCACCAATATCCACCAGGATTTCCGGATTTTTAATATTTAGTTTCTCCCAGATATAATCCGGAGGCAGATCTGCCAGTCTTTTGGGATTGTTTAATTTGTTGAGCTTTGCAGGGTTAAATTTTTTTTCAGCCATGGGTATGATCCTTATTGGTGTTGTTCTGGATACAGGTATGAATATCTTAAAGTGTTTGATGAAAAATGTCATGTTTTTTTTTCAAAGTTAATGTAAAGTGGGTGGAACTATTGAGTTGTCATCCAGAGACAATAAGAAAGAACAGAACAGGTGGCTGGACAGGAAAGTGAGTATGGATCAGATGCTTTTGGACAAATATCATTCAGCCCCCCAGGACCCGGGGGTTTATCTCATGAAGGATGAGACCGGGCATATTATTTATGTGGGAAAGGCGTTGAATCTGAAAAAACGGCTTTCATCCTATTTTATAAAGGAATCCGGTCATGACATGAAAACAGGGATTCTTATCAATCATATCAGGGATTTCCAGGTCATTGTTACGGCAAGTGAACATGAAGCCCTGATCCTTGAGTCCACCCTGATTAAAAAACACAAACCAAAATACAATGTGATTTTAAAGGACGGTAAAAATTATCCCTGTCTGAAAATTGACATCCGTCAGGATTATCCGCGCCTTGAAGTGGTAAGAAAGATCCAGAAGGACAAAGCGCTGTACTTTGGTCCTTATTCTTCAGCATTCAGTGTTAAGAATACATTAAAAAGCGTTAACAGAATTTTTAAACTGAGAAAGTGCCGGGATAATCAGTTTAAAAACCGGTCCAGGCCCTGTCTTAATTATCAGATCAAGACCTGTCTGGGACCCTGCTGCAATGAGGTGCCCAAAAAGGAATATCATAAAATTGTAAAGGATGTGATCCTTTTTCTAAAGGGCAGGTCCAGTGCCCTGGTCAGGAAATTAAAAAAAAAGATGAGAGAGGCTGCTGAATCCCGGGATTTTGAAAATGCTGCCCATCTAAGGGATACGGTATTTGCCATTGAAAGGGTAATGGAAAGACAGGTGGTTGTTTCAACGGACAGGCTGGACAGGGATGTGATTTCCTGTGTAAAGGAAAAGGGCAGAGCTGTTGTAACGCTTTTATCGGTCAGGGGCGGCAGTCTTGTGGGGACCCGGCATTTTTATTTTGACATGCATTTCTGTGAAACCACGGAGATCCTTGATGCTTTTATCAGACAATACTATGAGAAAAGTGTTTTTTTACCCCGCCAGGTGCTGATTTCACAAGGTATAGAAAATCATGACATCCTTGAACACCAGCTTTCCCTTAAAAAGGGGAAGACCGTTAAAATTCTGGTGCCCCAGCGGGGAGAAAAACACCAGCTGGTCACTATGGCCCTGGTCAATGGGAAAAAAGAGCTTGAGAAATATTTTTCCAGGGAAGCCCAGGCCCAGGCTGATCTTCTATGCCTGCAGAAAATGCTCAAGCTGGAAAGACTTCCCTTGAGGATCGAGTGTTTTGATAATTCAACCCTGGCTGGAAAGGATACGGTTTCCGCCATGGTTGTATTTAAAAACGGAGTGCCGGACAAGTCCCAGTACAGAAAATTTATTATGAAAAATGCAAAGCCAGATGACGACTACGCCTGCATGAAAGAAGTGCTGACCCGGCGGTTTTTAAAAAAGGAAACAGACATTGAGCTGCCCGATCTTCTCCTGGTGGACGGGGGAAGGGGGCAGATATCCATGGCCTGGGCTGTTTTAAAGGAACTGGGCCTGGAATCAAAATTCAGCCTTGCAGGCATTGCCAAAAAGGATAAAAAAAAAGGGGAGGTGCGGGATAAGATCTACCTTCCCAACAGGGCCAATCCTGTAAATACGATCCAGAGTGAGCCGGCTCTTTTTCTGCTGCAGCGGCTGCGTGATGAAGCCCACCGGTCTGCCATCACCTTTCAGAAAAAAAGACGGACCACACGGTCAAAAACATCTGTTCTGGATACGGTTCAGGGGATCGGGAAAAAGAGAAAAAAGACTCTTCTCAAGGCGTATAAAGGCCTTTCCCGGATGAAAAAAGCCAGTGTTGATGAACTGGCATCCCTGCCCGGTATTCCAAGATCTGTGGCTGAACATCTGGCCTCAGCCCTTAAAACTTCACAGGAATAAAAAATTTTTTTGTTTTTTTTTGGTTTTATTTATAGTATGTTTTATCATTTTTAAAGCATTGTTTAAATTAGACCAATGCTTTTTTTGCACCACCAGGGTCTGTTTTTTTATTCTGCACGTTTGAATAAGTAAAAGACCCCAGCCAGACAAGTCATGATTGTGAGAACAGGGACAGCATAATTCTTAATTTTTTAATTCTGGTTTATCCAGGTTAGGACAAGATATGAAAAAAACCGGTTTTCTAATTGACGACAGGTATGTGCTTCATAAAACAGGTGACTGGCATCCAGAGCAGCCTGCCAGAATAGCTGCTGCGTTCAAGGGAGTCAGAGATTCAGGTCTTCTGGAAAAGATTTCTCTGATCAAAGCTGAGCCTGCCAGGCAGATGTGGATTGAAGCGGTTCATACCATACAATACATAATGCGGTTTCAAGAAGCCTGTATAGCGGGGCTGCCTGATTTTGACCATCCTGACAATGCCATTTGTCCGGATACCTATGATATTGCTCTTCTTGCTGCAGGCGGTGTTTTAAGGGCAGTGGATCAGGTTATGGAGGGCACCATTGACAACGCTTTCTGTGTGGTAAGACCACCTGGCCACCATGCAGAAAAGGACAAGGCAATGGGGTTCTGTTTTTTTAACAATATTGCCATTGCTGCCAGGTATCTTCAAAAACAATGGGGTGTAAAGAAAATCGGTATTGTTGATTTTGATGTTCACCACGGTAATGGAACAGAACACGCTTTTGTAAATGATCCCACTGTGTTTTATTATTCCATTCACCAGCATCCTTCCTTTGCCTATCCAGGAACCGGGCGCGATTTTGACCGTGGCCGGGGCAATGGATACGGTTACACCCTTAACTCCCCGGTTCTTCCGGGACGTGGAGATGCAGAGTACAAAGACTTGTTCAAAAAGGACCTTTTCCCTGCCTTTGAGCAGTTTAAGCCTGATTTTATTCTGACTTCAACGGGGTTTGATGCGCATATTGACGATGATATGTCTGATGTAAACCTTACCACCAGCGGCTATGACTGGGTTACCAGTAAAATTGCAGAATTGTCTGACACGTATTCAAATGGAAAACTGGTCTCTATTCTGGAGGGGGGATACAACCTTATGACCCTTCCCATACTGGTTGCCGATCACATTAAAACTCTGGCAGGGATTAACGACTGAACGGCCAATCTGAATTTTAAAAATTGTGCAAAATAATTTAGGAGGAGCTATGTTTGTCGGTGAATCAAAGAACACAGACCTTATAACAATAAGGCCGGATACCGGTATTTTTGAAGCCCAGGGCCTGATGAAGGAAAACAATATCAGACATTTGCCTGTAACAGATGAAAACGGGCAGCTTCTGGGAATGGTATCAGACAGGGATTTAAGAACAGCCATGCCCTCATCCCTTCTGTCAGAGGACACATATCAGAATTCCCTGAAGGAACTTGAGGCGTTCACGGTAAAGGATGTGATGACAGAATCCCTGGTTACCATTAAACCCTTTTCCACCCTTCAGGACGCCCTTTTGATTATTCAGAAGGAAAGGGTGGGGGCGTTTCCCGTTGTGGATGAAAACGGGGCATTAAAGGGACTGCTGTCCACCAGGGACCTTTTAAGCGCCTTTATCAATGTCATGGGGATAGGAGAACCTGGTACCCTCTTGTGTATTCTTGTCAAAGAACAGCCCGGACAGCTGAAAAAAATCGTTGATGTGATCTCAGAAGAAAAAATATCCATGGGCAGCGTGCTTGTGGCAAGGTATTTTGACAAGGATAAGCGGGCGGTTTTTCCGTATCTTTTGACAAACAATGTGGTTAAAGTGAAAAAACGCATTGAAGCGCTGGGGTTTTCCCTGATTGATCCCATGGAATGGTATCTTGATCAACTTCTAAAAAAATAAAAGGAAAAGTTTCCCCTTTATGGGCAGCATGCTGAAAAGAGTAATACGGTCAAAAACGTCACTGATTATTTTGTATGTATGCGTGAGATGTTATTTAGGATTTTTGCGTATCACCGTGAAAAATGAAAAAAAATGGATACAATACCTGGAAAAGGGGGGATCTGTTCTTATTGCCGCATTCCATCAGCAGTTTTTTGCGTTGATCCGGCATTTTAAAACCTATGAGAAATTTAATCCAATTATCATGATAAGCCGAAGCAGTGACGGAGACATTATTGCACCGGTTGCACTCCGCTCCGGCTGGAAGGTTGCCAGAGGGTCATCTTCCAGGGGGGGAAAGGATGCAATGAATGAAATGATAGATTTTGTTTCAGACAATGGGCTTGGGGCAAATATTGTTGACGGCCCCAGAGGGCCCATGGGTGTTGTCAAGCCGGGCACCATAAGAATTGGTCAAAAATCCGGTGCCGTCATTGTTTTCTGCGTGGTCATTGCTGAATCTGCCTGGTTTGTAAATTCCTGGGACAGATTCATGATCCCGAAACCTTTCTCAAGGGTGGAAATAAGATTCAGCGATATGATTAAAACAGATAAAATCAGGACAGGCAGTGATTTTGAAAGGTCAAGGGCCTTTCTTGAAAAAGAGATGGCGCCTTTTCTGGTCCAGCCGGGCGGCTGTGCCGGCAGAGGAAAAGAATAAGTTTAACAAAAACCAAAGGTTCCGGCTTCTGGATCAGGGCTAAGGGCGTTTACCTGTTCCGGCAAGCCGTTTTTAAATTTTAAAAGCGAAAAAATATGGCAAAAATTGAGTTAACCAACCCTCTAACCAATCAATTCTGGAAATTTTTTACATCGGTAAAATTAACCGTAGTGGTATTGCTGCTTCTGGCGGCAACCTCTGTTATCGGCACCCTGATTCCCCAGAATGCCTCTTCTGCATTTTATTTTCAGAAATACGGCGAGGTGTTTTACCGTCTTTTTAAAGCCTTTGATATATTTGACATGTATCATTCATGGTGGTTTCTGATGCTGCTCGGCCTGCTCGGCATAAATCTCATCATATGTTCCATAGACAGGCTGAGCACCACATGGAAAATAATTTTTCCGGAAAAAATAGTGTTTAATCGTGAACAATTCAGAAAGATAAAAGAAAAAAAAGAATTTACATCCAAAGAAGATGTAGAAGAATTAAGGAAAAAGTACAAGGCGTTCCTGGAAAAAAAATTTACATACGTGGTTGAAGAAAACACAGAAAAAGGGGTGTGCATTTTTGGTGAAAAAGGCAGGTGGACAAGATTTGGCGTTTATATTGTTCATTTCAGTTTCCTTCTTCTGCTTGGCGGCGGTGTCATCGGCGGGATCTGGGGATATAAAGGCTATGTTCAGCTAATTGAGGGAGAATCTGTGAAAAGTGTTGATGCCAGGGACGGAAAAGGAAAAATTGATCTTGGATTCGCCCTGAGGTGCAACACCTTTGATGTGAGTTTTTATGACACAGGTCAGCCTGATGAGTATAAATCAAATGTAAGTGTGCTGGAAGATGGCAAAGAAGTATTGACCACAGATATTATTGTAAATGATCCATTGAGATACAAAGGCATCAGTTTTTATCAGTCCAATTACGGCACTGCAGCGGGCAGGGAGGTGGAGCTCGTGTTTAAGAGCAGGGAAACCGGCATGGTTTACAATAAAAAAACGGCCGTGGGAGAGGCTGTATCCCTTCCCGAGGGCGGTGGACGTTTTATACTGGACGGATTTGTGCCAGGCTTTGATTTCAGAGGCCATAACCTTGGAGAGTCCTTTGTAGGAAGGGTTGTAAACGGGGATGAAAAAGAGGAAACAATTGTCATGCCCATAAAATTTCCGTTTTTTGACAAGATGAGAAAAGGGGCTTTTTCCTTTGAAGTCGAAAAATTTGAAAAAAAATATTATACCGGTCTCCAGGTGACAAAGGATCCAGGCGTCTGGTATGTGTATTCCGGGTTTATCTTCATGATTATCGGCTGCTGGATCACTTTTTTCATGTCCCATCAGCGTATATGTGTTGAAGTGGAAAAAGGCAACAGCAGCTCCAGGGTGATCATTGCCGGGACAGCCCATAGAAACACTCAGAGTATGAAAATAAAAACAGCAGGGATTGCTGAAAAAATGAAGGAGATTTAAGAATGATGAACAGCTCCATGCTTTTGTCCGTTACCACTTTTGTTTATGCCTTTGTCTGTGTGCTGTACATTGGCTCCTGGACCTTTAAAAAAGATGGAATGGCCAAACTGGGTTTTATAATTCTTCTGGGCGGTATCCTGTTAAATACGGCAGGTATTCTTCTGCGATGGGTGGAATCCCATCAGATGGGGTACGGCCATGCCCCGTTTTCCAATATGTATGAATCCCTTGTGTTTTTTTCCTGGACAGTTGGTGTATTGTATGTGTGTGTTGAGTACAGATACAGGGAAAGAATCATCGGTGTCTTTGCCACACCATTGATTTTTCTGGCCATTGCCTATGCATCCCTTTCTCCGAATATCGGTGATGAAATCAAACCTTTGATTCCGGCTCTGAAGAGCAACTGGCTGATTGCCCATGTGATCACCTGTTTCCTGGGATATGCAGGGTTTGCCGTTGCATTCGGCTTCAGCATCATGTATCTGATACGTCCGGCAGAATCCAGCAGAAACACCCTGATGTCAAAACTGCCTGGACTGTCTCTTGTGGATGAGCTGACCCATCAAATGGTGATGTTCGGTTTTCTGTTTCTCACCATCGGCATCATAACCGGCGCTGTATGGGCCAATTCCGCCTGGGGAACCTATTGGTCATGGGATCCAAAGGAAACCTGGTCCCTGATTACCTGGTTTATCTATGCGATCATGCTGCATCTGCGCATGATGCGGGGATGGCACGGCAAGAGAATCGCATGGGTATCCATTGTGGGATTCATGGCTGTGATGTTTACTTATTTTGGGGTTAATCTTCTGCCGGGTCTCCACAGTTACGCATAATTAGTGTTTGAACGAAAACGCACCCATCTGCTGCGTTGCTGCAAAATTTTGCCAAATTATATAATCGGGCCTAATGTACCTGAGTACACTCCGGTTTCAAAATTTCTTGCGCCTTGCAGCTGAGCATGTTTTCGTCCAAACACGGGGTTTTCGTTCAGACACTAATAAGAAAAGAGGATTTAGCTTGACAAGCAAAAAAGATCTTACTATAAATTTCGATTAACCGCATTTGCCGTTTAGGAGGTAACTGTGAAGCAGGTTTTTTCAGCCTTTCACAGTAAAAATATAGGGCCGGAAGTCACGGCTGAAAAACAATAGTATCATCAACAATTTTAATTGATGGGGTTTTCATGAGTAATTTAGAAGAGAAAACTGAAAACATTTCAGAGGATGGTGCCGGAGGAGGCCCGACTGAAGAAGAAAATGCAGAAAAAGATTCAGGACTTGGTCTTGGAGTTCTCTTTTTTATAGGGGCTTTTGCTGTATGCTTTCTTTCAGGATGGCTGCTTTTTCCCAAGCTGCTCTATTCAAAAAAGGAGCAGCCTTTTAACTTTAACCATGCCCTGCATGCATCGGAAATGGGCGGGTGTGAATCCTGCCACTACGTCCGGGATGATGGGAGTTTTTCAGGTATTCCTGGGACAGGAATATGTTATGACTGCCATTATGAAGAGCCAATGGGCTACACAGAAGATGAGAAAATTTTCTGTGAAGAGTATATTGCTGAGGGAAAAGAGGTGCCGTGGCTGGTTTATGCCAAACAGCCGGATTGTGTGTTTTTTTCCCATTCCGCTCATATACTTGGGGCTGAGATGGAATGCAGAATCTGTCACGGCGATATTGGTTCGTCAACCACCTCCAGGGGTTATGAAGAAAACAGGATTACAGGTTACAGTCGGGACATCTGGGGCAGAAATATCTGGGGAATTAAAAAACATTCCTGGGATCGCATGAAAATGGATGACTGTGCAGAATGTCATAAAGAGGAAACAGGAAGTAAGGGCGCATGTTTTCAGTGCCACAAGTAAACTTTCCCTTGTTTTTGGAATGTTTTAAACTTAATCGAGGTAAAATCTATGAAAATAGACAGAAGAAGCTTCTTGGGACTGGGACTTGGCGCAGTAGCAGGAGTCACTGTATCGCCGGTAACTTGGAAGTTGACAGATGATTCTTCCATTTGGACCCAGAACTGGCCCTGGACTCCGGTACCCAAAGACGGCAAGGTAACATTTGATAAAACGGTATGCAGTCTCTGTGACGGAAACTGTGGAATAAGTGTGAGAAAAATAGCCGGCCGGCCTGTTAAGATCGAAGGCACTGAAGACTATCCAGTCAATCAAGGCGGGGTCTGCCTCCATGGACTGTCAGCGCTTCAGTATTTATACGATCCAACCAGGATAACGGGGCCAATGGCGAAAAAGGGGGATACCTGGCAGGAAATTTCCTGGGACGAAGCCCTGAAACAGGTTTGCGAAAATTTAAACAAGCTCAGGCAGGATAAAGAACCTGAAAAACTCGCCTGTATGTCAAAAACAGACAAAGGCACAATCCCAGGGCTGTTTAAACGGTTTTTAATGGCATGCGGCTCAAATAATTTTGTAACCATGGAATCCATGAAGGACACCTGGAAGCTTGTTATTTCCAGGATGCACAATATGAACGGGGTTCCTGGCTTTGATCTGGAAAATGCCGACTGCATTCTAAGTTTTGGCAGCGGATTAATCGAAGGGTGGGGGGCTCCAGTTCATAATTTCAAGGTCAATGCCTCCAGAAAGGAAAGGGGGGCCCTGCTTTTCCAGGTGGAGCCCAGGCTTTCCAATACAGCCGCATCAGCAGACCAGTGGATCCCGGCCCGGCCCGGAACAGAGGCGGATCTTGCCCTGGGCATCTGCAGTGTCATGATAACGGGAAATCTTTATGATTCTCTGTTTGTCGCCGGTCTTGGCAGCGGGTTTGAACAATTTGCAAAATATGTAACCACTAAATATTCCCCTGCCAGAACAGCTGAAATAACCGGTGTAAAAGCAGAAAAAATTGAAGCAATCGCAAAGGCCTTTGCCCGGTCAAAAACCGGAGTTGCCATTGCAGGCCGGGGCCGGGGTGAAAATGCCGGCAGCCTGAGGGAATTTTCAGCAGTTCATGCGTTAAACTGCCTTAAGGGAAATATCAATAAAAAAGGCGGGGTATGGATTGTGCTGGAAGAGGATTTTGCCGGCTGGCCCGCCGTTGATATGGATGATACAGCCTCCAGAGGATTTGCAGTGCGGCGCCTGGATCAGGCAGGATCCAGTAAGTTCCCTGATATCAAGTCATCTGCCTCCAATTTTTTTGCTCAGATCAATGCAGGGTCCACGCCTCCTGTAAAAACCCTTTTTGTTTATGAAGCCAATCCCTGCTATGCAATGAAAGATACAAAGGCGGTCAGGGAAGCGGTTAAAAAAATTCCCTTTGTTGTCAGTTTTTCTTCATTTATGGATGAAACGGCTCAGATGGCTGATCTGATTCTTCCCAGTCACATGTTTCTTGAAAGAATGGAGGATCTGCCGGGTTCAGCCATGATGCCGCAAAAAATTGTGGGACTGTCAAAACCTGTGATAGATCCAGTGTTTAACACAAAAAATCCCGGTGATACCATTATCATGATGGCAAAGGCCATGGGCGGCGCCATTGCAGAAAGCTTTCCCTGGAAAGGATATGACGCCTGTCTGGAAAGTGTTGCAGGCGAATTGTGGAAATCGCTTTCCAAAAAGGGATATGTTCTACAGAAAGAGAATTCTCCTGAGATACAGCCCTTTGTAGATTTTGCATGCAGCGCACTGACATCTGACAGGATTGCAGCTCAAGGGGATGATTCTTTTTCTGTCACCCTTATTCCCTATGATCATGTCAAAATCGCTGCAGGGAAATTGCAGTCCTCACCCTTTGCGGTCAAGACGGTATCCGACAAGGTGTTGAAAAACAACGATGGTTTTATTGAAATCAATCCTGTAACAGCAGAAAAACTCAATCTTTCCCAGGGGGATTATGCGGCATTGTCAACGCCAAAGGGAAAGGCAAAGGTAAAAGTCCACCTTTCTGAAGGAATAATGCCCGGCGTTGCCGCTATGGCTGCAGGGCTCGGGCATACCGGGGAAAACAGGTATGTGGCCGGCAAGGGGATTAATGTAAATGAACTCTTGGGCCCGGTAAAGGATTCCGGTTCAGGACTGGATGCTGCCTTTGGAATCAAGGCAAAAATTTCCAGGGCGTAATCGCATAAAATCGCAAAAGAGGTTCTGATGAAACAAGAACATAATGATAAAAAAGCACATAAATACGGAATGGTTATTGACCTGGACAAGTGCACAGGATGCGGTTCCTGCATGGTTGCCTGCATGTCGGAAAATAATGTTCCGTTCAAGGAAAATGAAACAGATAAAAAGGACAGTATTACCTGGATGCGGGTGTACAAGCTCACCAACGGCAAGCCCTTTCCTGATACTGAAGTCTGTTATCTGCCAAGACCCTGCATGCACTGCGGCGGTAAGGGAGACCACGGTCATTCCCCCTGTGTGTCAGTATGTCCGGCCGTAGCCACGGACTATGATCACAGTACAGGGATTGTCAGCCAGATTTATACACGCTGCTTTGGATGCCGGTACTGCATGGCAGCCTGCCCTTACCATGCCAGGTATTTTAACTGGTGGGATCCCAAATGGCCCGGGGAAATGGAAAAGTATCTCAGTCCGGATGTTTCTCCCAGAATGCGTGGTGTAGTTGAAAAATGCAGTTTCTGCATTCACAGATACCAGGCAGCCAGGGACAGGGTCTATTATGAGGGAAGGGAAGTCATAGAGGAAAACGAGTACCAGACAGCCTGCACCCAGGCCTGCCCGGCCGGCGCCATTACCTTTGGTGATCTGAACAACCCGGATCACAAAGTCCACCAATTGGTAAAGCCTGATCCCCATAAAGCTGGAAAACCAAGGGAACCAAAGGCATTCCGTCTTCTTGAACGGCTTGGCACCAATCCCAAAGTGTATTATCTGTCCGAGCGGGAGTGGGTGAGGAAAGCCGGAGACAACTATCTTGAAGGGGAATGGAAAAAGGCTGGAAAAAACCATAATGATGGTCATGAATAAAATGATCCAAACCGTTAGGAGTAGATAAATATGGATTCTGCATTAATACCCAAAGGAGCCAACCGCTGCTCATTTCCCACCTTTGCCGTGGGGATCGCAGTGGCGGCTGTTTTCGTTCTGTGGGGCGTTTATGCCATGGGTTTGTGCTGGCTTAAGGGTCTGAACCAGACAAACATGAACGATTACTATGGATTTGCCCTGTGGATCTGGGCCGACCTTGCTGTTATTGCCATTGGCGGCGGAGCCTTTTTTACAGGTCTTTTAAAATATGTTTTTGGCATTGACGAGTTAAAGAACATCATAAATCTGGCCGTTGTGATCGGGTTTATCTGTTACAGCTCAGCCCTTTTAATTCTTGCCATTGATATAGGCCAGCCCCTGCGGGGATGGTTTATCTTCTGGCATGCCAATGTTCATTCCATGCTCACTGAGGTGGCTTTTTGTCTGTCTCTGTATTTCAGTGTGCTTACCATTGAATTTCTTCCCCTGATTCTTGAGAACAGAAAAATTGACAAAATTCCGTTTTTTCATAATCTGAGTCATAATATGCATGGTATCATGGCTGTTTTTGCTGCCACCGGTGCATTTTTGTCCTGTTTTCACCAGGGGTCCCTGGGTGGTGTGGCCGGCGTTCTTTACGCCCGCCCCTTTGCCTTCAGGGAAGGGCTTCTGGTCTGGCCCTGGACCTTTTTTCTGTTTACCTGGTCCGCTGCAGCCTATGGTCCCTGCTTTACCCTGACCATTTTGAAAATATTTGAAAAAGTCACCAAAAAGAAGCTGGTTAAGGATTCCGTGGTTTACACCCTGGCCAAAATATCCGGCTGGATGATCACGACCTATCTCATTGCCAAGATAATTGATACCTTTTACTGGGCATTTGTTACCGCCCCGGCAGCTGGTTTTAAAATGATGGATTTTTATTCCAACAACGGGTTCTATGGAATATGGATTCTTATTGCCGAACTTGTTATCGGCGGTATAGTGCCGGCAGCAATTCTTATTAAAAAAGACTGGCGGGAAAAGCCAAAACTTCTGGTCACTGCCATTGTTCTGGCAACCCTTGGAGTCTGCATCAACAGATGGGTGATGGTGCTTCAGGTGATGGCGCCGCCGGTGATGCCCTTTGATACCTGGGCATTATACTATCCCAGCTGGCAGGAAGTGGCCACCTCTGTGCTCCCTGTTGCCTACGCCGTGATCCTGATTTCTCTGGCATACCGTTATCTTCCGGTTTTTCCCCAGGAAAAGGAACTGAATCCTGAATAAGGCAGGATAGTCTTTCCGGCCCATGTCAATGTTTTGATTGGTTATCCCCGGGCCGGAAAGCTTTTTTAACAATGAAATTTTTTTCTATTGAGAATGGTTGATAGATAATAAGGGATCTGGAAGAAAATAATATGCGTGGATTATTTTTTGGAAGATCCCTAAGGGAGAATTATTATGTTTCCGTTTAGTTTTGAATGGGCATGGGATGCCGGGCATCTGATGTTTTTTGGAGGGACGTGGTATACGATTCTTATCCTGGGTGCCGGACTTGGGTTTGTCCTGCTGAAAACCATAGTTGATACTGTTTCCGGCAAGGGACCGGATCATCACTGAACCAACACAGGCTTACAATACTTTTCACTCGATGATCTGGTTTTTTGAATAGAGCCGTCCCCAGTGGTAGCTCTGTCAGGAACGAGAACGTCGGAGAACTTTACCTGAGGCAACAGGCTTTAGGCAATAGGCTTTAGGCAATAGCCTTTAGCCTTTAGCCTTTAGCCTTTAGCCTTTAGCCTTTAGCCTTTAGCCTTTAGCCTTTAGCTTTTAGCCTTTAGCTTTTAGCCTTTAGCCTTTAGCTTTTAGCCTTTAGCTTTTAGCTTTTAGCTTTTAGCTTTTAGCCTTTAGCTTTTAGCCTTAATCTGCGGCCGCTGGTCCTCAAACAGCTTGATTTTTTAACGCCTGGCAGGGCAAAAAGCCTTATTTTCTATGGTTCTCAATGTTCCTGTCAGGCCAATCGCTGGGGGGGCTTAATCGGCTGTTTCATATAAAAAAAATCCCCGGAGCTGCTGGCTTTGAACAAGGCTTTTCAGGCTTTATTGGCCTTTTGTTTTAAAATATCATAATAGGTCAGAATCCTGTCCACGTAGGTGACAGGTTCCCATCCCCTTGCGTATCCGTGTTTGGTTTCCTTGTAATACCTGCGCTGGGTTAGAAGGGGCAGTATTTTTTTAAGGCTGCGCCATCTGTTTTTATCAAGCCCTTTTTTAACAGCAATTTTCTGGGCATCCCGCACATGGCCATAGCCCACATTATAGCTGGCCAGAGCAAAGAGCAGCCTTTCCTCCCTGTTTTTGATCTCATTAAATCTTTTATACATTTTATAAAGATATCGGATACCGCCTTTAATGCTCTGTTCAGGATCGATCCGGTTTTTTATGCCCATTTCCTTTGCTGTCTCACGGGTGATCTGCATGAGGCCCTTGACGCCGGTGCGGCTTCTGGCCATGGGATCGTAGTGGGATTCCTGATATATAACAGCTGCAATCATGCGCCAGTCAAAATTAAATTTCTCAGATTCTCTGATAATGGCAGGCTTGTATTTTGGGAGCCGGGTATTGATTCTTTCATGGAATTTTTTCAGATCAAAATAATCAAAAATATCAATATCTCCGTAATGTTTTTCGTAAATTTTTCCAAAAACCCCCTTTTCCTGAGCTGTTTCAAGGAATAAATCAATTTTTTCCAGAAGGGCGGTGTCATTTTTTCGAACAGCCCATCCCAGGGACTGCTGTTCGTGGACAGGCAGGCCGATCCGTATATCAGGGTAGTACCTGCGGTTCAACAGGGCAATATTGGAATCTGCAATGGTGTATTTGATTTTTCTTTCAGCCACCATGCGTATGAATTCTTCAGTGGGAATATTGTCGTGAAGCTTTATGGTAATGTCAATCCCGCTGTCCTGTATCTCTTTGAGCCGTGTATGGTAGGATGTGTTTTTTCTGACGTGTATGGTTCTGCCTGACAGGTCTTCAATGGTTTTGGCACCAAATATCAGTTTGTGGTGAATCAGTTTCTGCTGAACCGTCAGGTAGGGCTGGGAAAAACTGACCCGCTCCTTCCTGTTTTCGGTTATGGTGAGTCCGGCAGCTATAAAGTCCCCTTTTTCGTGTTCAAGGGTGTTGAACATTCTGTTCCATCCGGGAATAACAACTTCCAGGTCTGCTTTGATAAAGTCGGCAAAGGCCTTTGCCATATCATATTCAAATCCCATTGGGGTGTCTCTGTATATATAATAGGTGTTGGCATTATTATCGGTTATCAGTCTGATTTTCCCAGTTTTTCTGATTTTTTCCAATGTTGTGATGGGTTTTTCTTTATAGAGTGAAAGCGTTTCAAGTTTGATTAATATGCCGGTGAGAACAGCAGAGCTGATGATAAAAATCAAAACAGCAGCGTTTATAGACAGAATTTTCTTCATGCAGTGTCCTTTTTATTGTTTATTTTGATATCTTTTACATTCTGAAAGCCCCGTGGCAGTTTTTTCCCCCGGTACCCCCTTTTTGACATGTAACGGTTCAGGGTGGCAGGGCTCAGGTTCATTTGCCTTGTTTTAGAGAATATATCCACGCTGCTGGCATCTCGTGGAATTATTCTGAGGAATTTTATCCGTTCTGCGTCTTTTATTAAAAGCTGATCCTTTGGAATCCCTATTATTTTATTCCCCTTTCCCTTTCCCTTTTCCAGTACAGGCATCTCCTTTACCGGAAAAATAATCATGCGGCCCGCCGTGGTGATGGTCAGGACATTGTCGGTTTGAGGATTTGCAACAGGTTCCGGCACCATGGGCTGGGCCGGGTCTGACAGGGTTAAAACAGATCTGCCGTTTTTGTTTTTTGATATCAGGTTTGAAAATTCAGTGACAAAGCCGAATCCTGTATCAGAATAAATAAGAAACAGATCCTTTTCCTTTCCGGTTATCATGGCTTTGATAAAGGCGTTGTGCGGTAGAGAGAGTCTTCCCGTCAAGGGTTCGCCCCCCCCCCGGGCAGACGGCAGGGTGTAGGCAGGAACCGAGTAGGTTCTGCCGGTGGAATCCATGAGCACCACAGACTGGTTGTTCATGATTCTGGCATGGGAGAGGAGGGTGTCGCCTGATTTGAATTTCAACCTTTCGGGGTCAAGATCATGGCCTTTTGCAGACCGGATCCATCCATTTTCTGAGAGAACAATGGTGACCGGTTCAGCCGTTAAAAGTTCTTCTTCTGAAAATGCCTCGGCCTCCTTTCTTTTTTTTATGGGCGAGCGCCGTGGATCTCCGTATTTTTTAATGTCTTCCTGTATTTCTTTTTTAATGAGATGGTGCAGTTTTATTTTCGATCCAAGTATGGATTCAATGGATTTCTGTTCCATATCAAGCTCTTTTTTTTCAGCCTTGAGTTTGTTTTCCTCAAGTTTTGTCAGATAACGGAGCCGGTTTTCAAGAATTGCCTCTGCCTGTATATCGGTCAGACCGAGTTTTTCCATGAGTTCGGTTTTGGGATGATCCGCATTTCTGATGATTTCAAGAACCGCATCAAGGTTGAGAAATGCAGTGAGCAGGCCGTCCAGGATGTGAAGGCGGCTTTTAACCTTGTCAAGGCGGTGTTCAAGGCGCTTTGCAACGGTGTCTTCCCGGTAGAGGAGCCATTCAGACAGAATTGTTATAATCGGTTTTACCTGGGGCTTGCCGTTGATGCCGATCATGTTCATATTGACGCGAAAGGCGCGTTCAAGGTCTGTGGTGGCAAACAAATGGTCCATTAAAGCGTCTGTGTCTGTTTTATTGTTCCTGGGAACCACCACAAGGCGGGTGGGGGCTTCATGGTCGGATTCATCCCTGATGTCGCTTACCATGGGCAGTTTTTTCGCAGTCATCTGTGATGCGATCTGTTCAAGGATTTTTTCACCGGATGTGTGGTGGGGAAGGGCAGTGATCACGATATCTCCCTGCTCAATATGGAATTTTGCCCTTGTCCTTATTCTTCCGCTGCCTGATGCGTAAATTTCCCTGAGCTCTGGAGCAGGGGTAATGATCTCACAAGCTGTGGGATAGTCCGGCCCTTTGATGATTTTCATGATTTGATCATTGTCTGCATCTTTATGGTCCAGAAGATAAATACAGGCTTTTCCGATTTCTCTAAGGTTATGGGGCGGGATATCCGTTGCCATGCCCACGGCAATGCCGGCTGTGCCGTTTAAAAGCAGATTGGGCAGCCTTGAGGGCAGAAGGGCGGGTTCTTTGAGGGTGCCGTCAAAATTGGGCTTCCACTGGGTGGCCCCAAGGTCTATTTCCGCCAGGAGCACTTCTGAATACCTGGACAGCCTTGCCTCAGTATACCTCATGGCTGCAAAGGATTTTGGATCATCCGGCGCCCCCCAGTTCCCCTGGCCGTCCAAGAGGGGGTATCTGCAGGAAAAGGGCTGGGCCAGAAGAACCATGGCTTCATAACAGGCCTGGTCTCCGTGGGGGTGAAATTTTCCCAGAACATCCCCTACGGTTCTGGCGGATTTTTTGTGTTTTGCCGCTGCAGAAAGGTCCAGTCTGCCCATGGCATATACAATTCTGCGCTGCACGGGTTTTAAACCGTCTCCGATGTGGGGCAAAGCCCTGTCCAGAATTACATACATGGCATAGTTGAGGTATGCTTTTTCTGCAAAATCGTCAAAGGGAAGTGTTTCAAAGCCTTCCAGAGCTGTCATCCTGTGTGTTTCCATTACTCAATCTCCCTGATATCACCCTTTGCCTCAATCCATCGTCTCCGGTCAGCAGCTCTTTTTTTTCCCAGAAGCATGTCCATGGTTTCAAATGCGTGTTTTTCAGCATCCACTTGCCCATAATCTATGATCAGTTGAACGAGGCGCCGGGTGTCTGGGGCAATGGTTGTTTCTCTCAGCTGAACAGGGTTCATTTCCCCCAGTCCTTTAAAGCGCTGGACATTTATTTTGCCGTGTTTTTTTCTGCGCTTGATTTTTTTTATCACGGCTGTTTGTTCATCTTCGTCAAGGGCATAAAACACCTCTTTTCCTACATCAATACGGAACAGGGGGGGCATGGCAATAAAGATATGTCCTTTTTTCACAAGGGCGGGAAAGTGTTTTAAAAAAAGGGCGCATAACAGGGTGGCAATGTGCAGACCGTCTGAATCTGCATCCGCAAGGATACATATTTTATTGTACCTGAGTTTTGATAAATCATTGGTGTCCGGTTCAACGCCCACAGCCACAGATATATCGTGAATCTCCTTTGATCCAAGGATCTGGGAAGGGTCGGTTTCCCAGGTGTTGAGTATTTTTCCCCTCAGGGGCATAATGGCCTGGAACCGTCTGTCTCTGGCCTGTTTTGCCGAACCGCCGGCGGAATCGCCTTCCACAAGAAAGAGCTCACTTTTTTCCGGATCACTGCTGGTGCAGTCCGAGAGTTTCCCCGGCAGCGTGGGACCGTTTGCGATTCTTTTCCGGGTCACTTTTCTTGATTTTCTGATTCTTATTTTTGCATTTTCAAGGGCCAGGGCAGCGAGCTTTTCACCGGCATCCGTGTTCTGGTTCAGCCAGAGGCTGAAGGTATCTTTTACCGCAGTGTTAACAATGGCTGTACAATGGCGTGATGCCAGCCTTTCCTTTGTCTGACCGGAGAACTGGGCGTCATTGAGTTTGACAGACAGAACAAAGGCAATATTTTCCCATACATCTTCCGGCGCAATGTTTATCCCTTTGGGCAGAAAATCCCTGAAACTGCAGAATTCTCTGATGGCTTCCACCAGCCCTGACCTGAATCCGTTGACATGGGTTCCTCCGTATGGGGTTGCAATTAGATTGACATAGCTTTCCCTCTGGTTTTCTCCATTTTTTTCTGTCCAGTCACAGGCCCAGGACACACTGGCTTCTTCGTTATTGTATTCTCCGGTAAAGGGATGGGTTAACACTCTGTCACAGCCTTCAAGGGATTCGCTAAGATATTGTGTTAATCCGGATGTGTATTTCCACTCCTCTGTTTCTTCACTGGCTTTGTCTAAAAAAGTGATTAAAAGCCCCGGGCATAGAACCGCCTTTGCCTTTAGCGTATGTTTTATATTGGTTTTTGAAAATCCGGGAACGTCAAAATATGAGGGGTCAGGGTAAAACTTCAGGCAGGTGCCTGATTCCCCGGTTTTTGTCTGTCCGATTATTTTAAGATCCTTTTCTTTGACCCCGTGTCTGAAAGAAATTCTGTGAACCGCTTTGTCCCGTGTTATGGTGATTTCAAGGAATGAAGACAGTGCATTGACAACAGATACCCCCACCCCGTGAAGTCCACCGGAAAAGGTATAATCCTTGTTTGAGAACTTGGCGCCGGCATGCAGCCTTGTCATGATCAGTTCAACCCCCGAGGTGTTTTCCCTGGGATGAATATCTACAGGCATGCCCCTGCCGTTGTCCCTTACCTCAAGGGCGTTGTCAGGAAACAGGGTGACATCAATCCGGTCAGCATAACCGGCAATGGCC
Organism: Thermodesulfobacteriota bacterium; assembly: GCA_034660495.1. Classification (GTDB taxonomy): domain Bacteria; phylum Desulfobacterota; class Desulfobacteria; order Desulfobacterales; family Desulfobacteraceae; genus DATFJZ01. The sequence continues at coordinate 19,661 of JAYEJJ010000191.1, forward strand.
TCATCCACGCTGTTGTCAATCACCTCGTGGGCAAGGTGATCCGGGCTGGATGTATCCGTGTACATGCCCGGTCTGCGCTTGACCGGATCAAGGCCTTTGAGCACTTCTATGGATTCAGCATTGTACGTCTCCTGACTGTCATAAGCTTTGCCGTTCTGGTCCAATTGTTGATTCATTCAAACAATACCCTTTAAAATTATTATTAAATCAGATATCATACACAAAAATTAGACCTTTTAAAATATTTTTTTTATTTTAACCTTAACCTTAACCTTAGCCTTTGACCTTTAATCAACAGGGGGTACAATGGAAAGAATAAGACTGAATCTGGATCTTTCCAGGCACTGTCTGGAAACTGAAATAAAAAGTAAGTATAATAAAAAAATTTCCAATTGCCTGAAATCTGAAAATATAGGAAAATCCATGGAAAAGGAGATTGAAGCATTGAAAACAGCCCTTGAAATATTTGATTTTTCTTATTTTAGAACCCATTATCCCTGCCTTGCCGGTGGAAAAACAGATAAGGTGTGTCTTGCTGATGATGAGTGCGGCATGCCGTTAATTGAAATTAATGGAAAACAGGTACCTTCAGCACTACGGAAAAAATAAAATGACCACAGATTTTGAATCCTTTGAAAAAGAATGGCAAAGTGCTGACGCAGACGCTATGGTTGATCTGCTTTCCCGGGTGTATGAGTTCCCTCTGGAACAGGCGGTTTTACTTGTTCTTGACGCAGTTGACGAGTATTCTTTTTCAGTCAGAAACAAGGCAAGGCAACTGCTTAAAAGGTTTAAGGATGACATTTCCAGGTTGAATTACTATTCAGAAGACAAAAAAGAAAAAAATCAGGCAATCAAAATATCTTCTCTGTTTTCTGCACATATTTACAGAAAATTGATATCCAATGCCAATGTAAAGGATTTGAAATACTATTTTGAGATTCTGCTTGAATCCGGTGGAAGGGGCCCTTTTTATGCGTGGCGTGCCTGCCGGAGCAAACAAATTTCACTTTACGATTTAAAAAATATTCTTTTTAATATTTCTGAAAATGCGAGGCTTGCCCTTGTGGATCAATATCTTATCTCCAGTCCTGAGGTAAGGAGAGATTTCGGTGTTGAATTTAAGAGAATGTTGAATAATATCAAAGAGAGAAAAACAGTTATCCGGTTTTATGCCTCTCTTTTTGACAGGAACAGGGATGCTGATCCGTTTCTAAAAAACATTCCCTTTGTTCTCAGGGATCCCCGGACTGTAATGGCAAAGGAAATGAGTTCTGATGATGTCAGGGAAAAAGAAAATGGACTCAAGGCCCTTTCCAGAATGGAGGCAAAGATTGAACCAGACCTTCTTCTGGACCTTTTTACAGAGGAAAGGACCGCCTGTTTGAGAAAAACAATTCTCACGATTGTGGAATCTTCTTCCTGCGGTACCTATCCTGAACTGGCAGATGCGATTCTGGAAAATATTTATGCGCAGCCCGACAGGCAGGCAGGCCTGATGTGCTTCAGGGCCCTGGCCGCCTGCGGCAGATTTTCCCTGCACATTCTCTTAAATAAGATCCGGGAAAAGGCACAATGGATTATCCCTGAAATTTTTGAAGAGCTTGCCTCACTTTCCAGAACATCCCTGCTGTTCATCAATGAAGTCTTAAACAATAAAAAATTTTATATTGATCATGATAAGGCTGTATACAAGGCCCTTGTTCTTGGCATGGTAAAAAAAAGACCGGAACGGATTGTAGAGGTTCTTGAATCTTTTGAAGATGTACCCGATGATGCCTTAAGGATGGCTGCCCTTGAATTTTTAAGAAAAGTAGATCTTCTTTTTCTGGAAGAAAAAGAAAAAATATCAAAAAAAACAGGGTTTTATATTGAGAAAAAAGCGGCAGAATACGAAAAAACCAATGCAGAAAAGGAAAGAAGGAAAGGCTTTTTTAATGCTTTGTTTTCCAGCACACTGGATAAAAAGATAAAAACACTTAATCAGAAAAATACAGAGGCCGTTGATTTCAGCCATGAAATTGTGGAGAATATGGACTTTTCCTCCCAGCTGTTTCTGCCTTTTATGAATTTCAAGGGCTGCGATATCAAGGATTCTGATTTTTCTGATGCCAGTTTTGTAAATGCTGATTTTAAGAATTGTCTGTTAAAAAATTTAAATTTTGACAGAGCCCGGTTTGAGGGCATTTCCTTTGATAAGACAATTTTTATAAATATATCTGCACGAAAAAGCGTTTTTGTAAACTGCAGTTTTTACAATACCCGGCATTTTCATTCTGATTTCAACGGGGCATATCTGGTGGATGCCGTATTTACAGGAGCCATTGTTTCAGATGTGTCTTTTAAGGGAACCAATCTTAGCGGAGCAACTTTTGCCGGTGCAGAAATCTCAAATCTTAATTTTGTCGCCTCTGGTCTGTATAACACTGATTTTTCTGGAGTCCTGGCCAGGTTCTGCCGGTTTCCCTCCCATTCATTCCCCATCATTGAATCGGAACAGGCTGATTTTAATGCAAGGAATTTCCCTGTCAGTTTTTCTGATCTGCCCGAGGAGATTTTTTATGAATCAGGAAATGATTCAGACGGGGTCTCAAAATTTGACCTCCTTCTTCTGACCGAGTGCATGCGGTTTGGGAAAAGACAATTTCTGCGGCAGAATAAATACTCTATACTGACGGCCTTTGATCTGTTTAAATCCAGACAGGCTGATTTATTTGATATTATTCCTCTTCTGATTCATGAGAATATTGATTTTCCCGGATTCATAAGTGAAAACGAGAATGCGCCGTCAGGCATATCCGGATATTTTCCTTCAAGGGAAACAAAAAATACCGCTGAAAAATATCTAAAAAAAGAGGGGTTAAAGTTCAGATTAAAGAAAAACGCCTATGTGGAAGCGTTGTATACAATGGGCAGCACCGGCTCCATTGCCCAGGAATCAGACTCAGATATTGATTACTGGATCTGCGTCAGAAATCAGACCAACACAATTTTAAAACAGAATTTTCAGTACAAGCTTGATTTGCTTGAAAAATGGGCATTGGAGCAGTTTAAAACAGAAATCCATTTTTTTATTGTGGATATTGTTAATGCAAAAAGAGATCAGTTCGGGGATTCCAGTATTGAAAGTTCCGGTTCAGCCCAGGGCCGAATTCTTAAGGAAGAATTCTACAGAACCATGATTTATGTTGCCGGTAAACTGCCGCTCTGGTGCACCCTTTCCGCCTCCTTGGCCAGGAATTTTTATGACCCCCTTTATGGTTTTGTCTGCAGAAACCCGGCAGAATGCCGGTATATCGATCTGGGAGATATCCATGATATACCGGTGGGTGAATATTTTGGAGCGTCCATATGGCAGATGTTTAAATTATTAAAAAGTCCCTTTAAATCGGTTTTAAAAATGGCGCTGCTGGATACCTTTGTCCATGAAACCGGAGAAGAGGCGCTGGTGTGCAATAAGATAAAGGATCAGTGGATGACCTCAGGCATTCAGTTTGACCTTGAAAAAACAGATTCCTATTATGTATTTTTAAACAGCCTTGTTCATTATTATAAGTCCTGCAGTGATCCTGATGCCGTGAGGCTTGTGCAGTTGTGCTTTTTTCTTAAAGCCGGGATTGCCGCCCGTTCAAATCTGGAAAACACGCTTTTTGGTTTTAGAAAAGAGTTTATCCGTCTGTGTATGGATAAGTGGAACTGGGATTTAAAGCAGGTTTTTGATGCAGGACAGTTTTCCAGCTGGGAATATGCCAGTGTGAACCGGTTAAGCGCCACCATTGAAAAATATATGATTAAGATTTATAAAAAAGTCAACCATGCCTTTGACAAGGAAGAGATGAAGCAGGTTTTGATAACCCCTGAGGACAGAACCGCCCTGGGGCGGAAAATGTTTGTTCAGTTTTCAAAGCACCCTGAGAAAATTGAAAAGAATCTTTTGGTTTTTTCCGGGGAAAAATTTTTTCAGCGGCTGAACCTTAGGTATAACAAGCATTCTGGTAAAAAAAAGCCCTGGGAGTTGATCAATAAACAGTCAAAGATGTTCATGGGCGGGGAAGAATTCCTTTACAAAGGGGAAACCATAGAAAAAATTGCAGCATGGTTTGTTCACAACCGGTATTATACAGAAAATACAGTGGTTCATCTTGTTCCCAATGCCACGGCAGTGTCAGTTGATGATATCAATGCGCTTTTAAAGCAGATGAATGCATTTTTTCTGAAAATCGAACAAAATATCAGGTTTGAAGCTCTCAATGCCAGGGAAGAGATAAAATCCCTTTTTATTTCACTGAATCTGTGCACGTCCCGGAAAATCAAGAAAATCCAGGACTGTGCGGCTGTGTATCAGAATTTCTGGGGCGAGATGTTCTGCGTCTTTTTTTCAAACCCGGACGGGTTTGTATCGGTAAAAGCCTTTGTCAATCAATTGAAAAAAAAGCTCAATATTGACAGGCTCCCGAAAAATTCTATTATTTTCCTTCCAACACCGTTAAAGCTTGGAAATGAAATATGTGAGAGAATCAGAAAAGATCATGCAAGATCAGATTGATTAATTTAGGAAAAGGGCCTGCTGAGTTCCCGGTTTTGGTTTTTTATACTGTTTTTGAGGTTCATCACTGGATTTATGGTCCATTATAGCGTGGGACACCAGAAACATTTTTTTTCTTTTTTTAAAACTGATTTTGTCAATTTTTTTAAAACATATGTTTTTTTCCTGATTTGTGACCACTTCTGTCTGATAAACCCCATTAAAATGCTTTAACTCTTTTCCTGTTTCTTTTCTTGCGCAGACAAAGTCCTGATGGGATTTCAGTCTTTTAAAGACCACGGTGTTCAATAATTCCCCGGAAGGGGTGATCCTCTCTTCAATGGAGTTCATAACGTTTTTTTCCAGTTCATATCCCACACTGTTCCTGGCAGCAGCCATGGCAGCCATTGTTGTGGTGCCGATGCCCAAAAAGGGGTCCACTACTGTGTCCCCCTGTATGGAATACATATTGATCAGTCTGTAGGGAAGAGCAAAGGGAAAGGCACCGCTTCTTTTCCGTTCTTTCTGAGAGATCAGTTTCTGGGTGGTCCCCTTGAGGTCAAACCAGATATCAGAAAACCACTGATTTCTTTCTTCCCAGAAAATGGCACTTTTTCTCCTTAATTCCTTTTGTGCCTGTGTTTTAAATTCCCTTTTTGATCCTTTTCTTAAAATAAGGATATGTTCATGCTCCAGTGTTACATAGGCACCGCCAGGGAGCATGCCGGACCCCATGAATTTGTTGGGGGCATTGGTCTGCTTCCGCCACAGTATGGACGGCATGGGTAAGAAGCCGGTTTTTACAAGATGGTTTAGAATCATTGCATGGTTGGGGAAGAGCCTGAAGTCTTTGTTTATGGTCCTTGCTGCATCTCCAATGTTGATACAGGCAAAGCAGCCGGGTTCCAGAATTCGGTATACTTCATCCCAGACACGGTCCAGCTGACTGTGCATGCATTCAAAAGCGTCAAAGCCGCGGCCCTTTCCAATCAATTCCCTGATGTCCTGATTTTTAGATATAAACTGGTGGTCCCACATTTCTATCATGGGGTAGGGAGGCGACGTCACCACCAGCTGTACCGACCCGGAATCGATCAGGGACATGTCTGATGAATCCGTCAAACGTATTAAATGCTGGGTTTTTCTAATATTATCCAAGCTTTTTCCTGTCTGAACAATCAAGAGTGTTTTAAATTTCAGCATACAGCTGAAATATTCAAACTTTTCACCCCTTGCCCTTGTATCCGATAAACACGTCCTCGCCCTGAACAATGACAGGAACCTTTCTGCTGCCGTTGGAATACGACAGCATCCTCTTTATTTCACCGGGATCTTTGGCAACATCAATATAGTCAAAGGGGATGTTTTGTTTTGCAAATGCTTCACGAGCAGCTGTGGTAAACGGTCATGAGTTTTTTCCAAATATCAGATTTTTCTGTGTCATAGGTTCCTCCTGTATTTAAATAAGGTTTTTTTTAAATAACATACCCGTGCCAGTCTGTCAATTATTGAGACATTGATATGGATGTAAAAACTCAGGCTTATTGACTTTTTTCCTTTTAGGTTGTATCTTTATATGAAGTTTGTGCAATCCTGAGAGCAATATAAGGGGATTACCAGCATGTAACGGGTTGTTTTCATGTCAGGGTATCTTCTTTGTTGTTTTGCAAATCCACAGTGATTTGCTCCGATTGAACTGAGTTTAAGCTGAACGTTTACTATTTGTCCTTAAGCAGGGATCACAGGCATTATTTTGGGCCGGATATAATAAAATATAATTTAGAAAAGAGTATTCAGATATAAAATGTTAATGTGCAGAATAAAAATGCAGAATCAGCTTGGCATGCATGCAAGGCCAGCTGCCATGATTTCCAAAATTGCCCGGACCGCTCACAGGGAGGTCTGGATCGGTGACGGCAACAACCGGGCTGATGCATCCAGTGTAATTGACATCCTTTCCATGGGCCTTACCAGGGGAAAAGAGGTGCTGCTGGAGGTGGAACATAAAGACGATATAAAAGTGCTTGAATCCATCAGGGAACTTATAGAAAAGGGATTCGGGGAGGACATTGATAGAAAAGGGATTCGGGGAGGACATTGATGGCTGAATCTGAATTCAGAGAAATCAGGCTGCAGGGAATAAGCGGTTCACCTGGCATCTGCATTGGGAAAGCCTATATTGTTGACAGAGAGGGTGTGGACATTATCAAGCGGTATTCCATATCCGAAAATCATGTCAAACATGAAATAAACAGGTTTAAAGGGGCTGTTAAAAAAGCAAAGGATGCCCATTCCAAAATTATCGAGGCATTCAATGATGATTTAAGCTCCCAGTTGAATATCCTGGAAACCCACCTTGCCCTGTTCAAAGACAAGATGCTCTACGGAAGAACCCTTGAGATCATAGAAAAAGACAGGGTCAATGCAGAATGGGCACTTAGAAAGGTCTCCCGTCAGGTTAAGGCCATGTTTAAAAAGGTGGTTGATCCCTATCTTCAGTCAAGGGTGTCAGATATTATTCAGGTATCAGAACAGGTAATGCGTTTTCTTGTGGGGGCTGAGGATGTCCGGATTTCTGATATTAACAAGCGGGTTATCCTTGTTGCCGATGACCTGTCCCCAGCCGATGCAAGCCAGATTCAGCTGGAACGGATCAAGGGATTTGTTACAGACCGGGGGGGACGGGATTCCCATACCGGTATTATTGCAAAATCTCTGCATATCCCCTCGGTCCTCGGCATAGGAAATGCCACCACCTGTGTTAACAATGATGATATTCTTATTGTTGACGGGTCCACCGGAATTATTATTATCAATCCGGACGAGGACACCCTGTTTAAATATGAGGAAAGAAAACTCCGGTATGAGGAGTACAAAGCCCTTCTTGCAAGGGAAAGCCATCGCCCGGCCGTAACACGGGACGGCCGGCAGTTTGCCCTGATGGCAAATATTGAGCTTGTTGAAGAGATTGTTTCTGTAAAGGACAATGCCGCAGATGGTGTGGGGCTTTTCCGAACAGAATTTTTCTATCTCAATCTTAAACGCTTTCCCTCTGAAGAAGAACTCTTTGAGAGATACAAAGAAGTGGCAGAGCTGATGACTCCCAACTGTGTGACCATCAGAACCCTTGACATAAACGGGGACAAGGTGCTTCCCTATTCTGTTTCTGCAGAGGAGGCCAACCCCGCTCTGGGCCTGAGAGCGGTAAGATTCTGCCTTAAAAGAACAGATCTGTTTATAACCCAGATCAAGGCAATTTTAAGGGCAGCGGCTTTTGGCCGGGTAAAACTGCTCATCCCCATGGTGTCATGTCTGGAAGAGATGCTGGAGGTTAAAAAAATCATCAGCAAGGCTGTTCTGGAACTGGAAGAAGAAGAAAAGATATTCAATAAGAATATTCCCCTGGGCGTTATGATAGAGGTCCCCTCAGCAGTTATTATGGCTGAGGAACTGGGAAAGGAAGTGGATTTTTTCAGTATTGGCACCAATGACCTGATCCAGTACTCCCTTGCCATTGACAGGAGAAACAGGCAGGTGGCCCATCTGTATCAGCCATTAAATCCGGCCGTGTTAAGGATGATAAAATCTGTGATGACAGCTGCTGAAAAAACCGGGGTTCACGTTGTCATTTGTGGTGAAATGGCTGGTGATCCTGTCAATATTCCTGTTTTAATGGGCCTTGGTCTGAAAGAGTTTTCCATGAATTCCGGGGCAATACCTGTTATAAAGCAGGTGATCAGGCAGCTGGATTCAAGGGAAACCCGGTCCATGGTGGAAAAAATTTTAACAAAACATTCAGTGGCTGAGATAACAGAAATTGTAGAAGAGAAATACAGAGATATTCTTCCGGTGAAAGAGAATGAGGAAAACCACAAAATTGCGGAGCTGTAAGTGAGACACCATGGGGTCTGATCATATAAAAATAATAGCAAACAATAAAAAGGCAAAGCACGACTTTTTTATCTCTGACGAGGTAGAGGCGGGTATTGTGCTTGTCGGTACAGAAGTTAAATCCATTCGAGAGGGCCGGGTAAATCTCAAGGACTCCTATGCAGACATCAGAAACGGCGAGGTTTTTCTCCGCCAGCTGCACATTTCTCCTTACAAGTATGCCTATTACGGCAACCATGAACCTTTAAGATCCAGGAAACTGCTTCTTCACAAGTCAGAAATAAAAAAACTCATTGGAAAGGTCAATGAAAGGGGCTTTACCATAGTCCCGCTGAAGCTGTATTTTAAAAACAGCCGGATCAAGGTACAGATCGGCCTTGCCAAGGGAAAAAAGCTCTATGACAAGCGGGAAACCATCAAGAAAAAAGATATGGCCAGGGAAATGGACCGGATCAAAAAAGATTATTCAAACAAATATTAAGGGTTCCTTGTTTCTTTGTATTGACTTTTTTCTGAAAAAAATATATATTATTAACCATTACAGTCCAGAGTTCAATAACCATTTATGTTCTTTTAAAATCTGGGGGCGAAAAGGATTCGACGGAGATTACGAGGCTTTTGGTAGCATACCGAGCATTTCACTGACTCGTAAAACCAGTGGAAACTAAAGATAATCGCAGACGATTATAATTACGCTGTAGCTGCGTAGAGCAGCTTCCGTCCTTATTGAAAGCTGGCCTGCAGCTTCATTAACGGGCGTCGACTAAGCAGGATCGCTGAAAAAGAGTGTCTGGCTCTTTTTAGGCTAAATTTTTTCAGACTACGCTTTAAGATATCCATCCCAAAGGAGATCCTGGGGTAAAATTCAAATTTTGGGATAAGTATGTAGAAGCCATTGCCAACTGTTTTCGGACGCGGGTTCAATTCCCGCCGCCTCCACCAAATTCTATTCCAAGAAAAACCAGTAAAACCCATAACCCCTTGAGAGCCAAGGCTCACAAGGGGTTTTTTGGTCTTTGTTAGTCCAATAAGAGCAGTAAATGGGGTCAGAGAGTAAATGGGGTCAGCAGTAAATGGGGTCAGAGTAAAATAGAGTAAATGGGGTCAGAGTAAAATTAAGTAAATGGGGTCAGAGTAAAATTAAGCAGCAAGTAAAAGCAGTATAGTAAATGGGGTCAGAGTAAAATTAAATGTATCCTATTCAAATACCATGGACGATTGAAAAAGCATACTATACGTCTCAAAAAGTGACGACAGGATAATCGTACACCATCATACAATTATAGATAATCACAGATGAATTGATAGAAAATATAATTTTAAATTCAGCAGCTTACTGGTTATCTGCCGCTTATAAAAACCATGTCGAGATTCGATGGCAAATTATGGTGTTGGAAGCGGGCAGTATCGGCCAGTGTTATTTCAGCAGGGAGGCGTACTCATCCGAGGTCAGGTTGATCAGGACTTCGTCAGCCGACAAAATTATTATACTTGACAGCATCATGGTTGATCGTATATTGAGCTATTGTTTTATCAAACATATATAAAAAAGGATTTATTTTTTTTGAAATTATTGGATATTGTGTCAATGGTTGCCGACAAAAAGGGAGCAACCTGCTGGTAGCGGATTGATCATCATTTTTTACGCTGCCTCAAAAAAAGCTGTTCGATTTTAAAGAGAGATTTTTTTCTTAAGATCTGTTTCTGAGCAGATCTTTGATTTAAAATCTGTTACCAAACTTGCCTCCTATGTAAGCAACCTGTGATCAAAATGTTGAAAAATTTTCATAAGCGGCGCCAGCCTTAAATTCACTGCCTTAAACGATTTCATGCGCCGCATAATCTGATATGATTTTATAAGAAATTTGAAAGAGACTGAGCCTTGCTTCTTGTCTTTTGTTTCAATTTTCTTGTTAAAGACAAGTGGAACTCAAACAATGAGCATCAAACAAAATAAAGATAAAAACGACAGTATTCATAACCTTTTACAGATAGGATGGACCTCCCATTTTCAGAAACAAATAACACTTTTTTCAGATAACGGTCTTATACCGGCCAGGGTGATCGGTGTAAGAAAAAACAGCTTTTGTACAAGCAACGGTAAAGAAGAGCGGCTTGCCACCCTGGCAGGCAGACTCAAATATGCGGGAAACGGTCTCTATCCGGTCACAGGGGACTGGGTTCTTATGCGTGACAGTGTTATTTCCAGGGTATTAAAACGGAAGAACTCCTTATCCAGAGGTGCATCAGGTACCCGTAACAAACAGGATGCCCAGCCGCAAAAGGAACAGGTAATTGCGGCAAACCTTGATACAATATTTATCGTTTCCGGTCTTGACCGGGATTTTAACCTGCGCCGTCTGGAGCGGTTTTGACCCTTGTTTGCAACTGCGGCCTGAATCCCGTCATCATTTTGACCAAGGCGGACCTTCATTTGGAACCGGACTGTTTCGTCAGCAAAGCAGAGACAATTGCATAAGGAACGCTGGAAAGAGGTTACCCAGAAAATCAAAGCCATTAAAAAATAAAATATTTCCATCTGTGACAAGGCGGCCGGTGAAACCCCGAAAAAAGGAGTATCTGTGAGGCAATTATCCTCTTCTGCAGCACCCATTCAAACCCTTCTCCTGGACTGGTATGACAAAAACAAACGGACCCTGCCCTGGCGGGACAATGTCTCCCCTTACGGTGTGTGGGTTTCTGAAGTAATGCTCCAGCAGACCCAGGTGAAGACTGTTATTCCCTATTACCTGCGGTTCATGGCCCAGTATCAGGATGTGTATGCCCTTTCCGCCAGTCCCCTTGAGACTGTTCTCAAATCCTGGGAAGGCCTGGGGTACTATGCCAGGGCCAGAAATCTTCATACCGCTGCCGGCATTGTTGCCAGTGAGATGAACGGGGAGATTCCCCGGCAGTACAGCCGCCTTATTGCCCTGCCCGGCGTGGGGGACTATATCGCCTCAGCTGTGACAAGCATTGCATTCAACCATGCCCATGCGGTTGTGGACGGGAATGTAAAACGGGTTTTGGCAAGACTGTTCTGCATGGATACCCCGGTTAATGACACCAGAGGACACAAGCCCTTCAAGGAGACTGCCGACCGTCTCCTCCACCAGGAGAATCCGGGAAAATTCAACCAGGCCCTGATGGAGCTGGGCGCCCTGATCTGCACACCAAAATCACCGGCCTGCTGCCAGTGTCCCCTGTCCGGACGGTGCACAGCCAGAGCACAAGACCTGGTAAACCGGTTTCCCGTCCGTATCCTGAAAAAAAAGAGTCCCACTTACCATATTACCGTGGGGGGTTATCAGAAAGGCAGACAGGGTTCTCATCACCAGACGGGCGCTCAACAGCCTGCTGGGCGGGCTGTGGGAGTTTCCCGGCGGAAAGGTTGAACCTGGAGAATCTGCCCGTGATGCCTGTGCCAGGGAGATCAAAGAGGAAACAGGGCTAACCGCTGAAGTAAACACGTTTCTCACTCGGGTGAACCACGCATACACCCATTTCAAAATCGAAATGGATGTGTTCTGCTGCAGCTGGAAAAAAGGCAGGGTCAGGCTCAACGGCCCCATTGACCACAAATGGATACGGCTTAAAGAGATCAGCCAATACCCTTTTCCCAGGGCAAACCTTAAATTTATCCCTCTGCTGACAAAACACACCAATTCCACGGATTAACTGTTTCTGAACAGTTCACGGACATCTTTTTCAGATATCCGGTACAGGGCATCCAGAAAATGCATTTGAAAACTCCCCGGTCCGGTGGCATTGCGGCCGGCCATTTCTCCGGCGATTCCCATTACTGCCATGGCATGGGCCGCAGCTGTGGCAGTGTTTTTGTTTACTGCGCCAAATGCCCCGCACAGGGCAGATGCAGTACAGCCAAGTCCAGTCACTTTCGGCATCATGGCATGGCCGTTTCTGATTTGAATGGTATTTTCTGCTTGAATAATATAATCAATTTCACCGCTGATACACACCACGCTGCCGTACCTGCTGTTGAGCGAGCCTGCGGCATGAAGGGCAGGTTCGGCTGTACTGGCACTGTCCACCCCTCTGGTAGAAAAAATGTCACTGCCAAGGGCCATGATCTCTGATCCATTGCCCCGGATGATGTGGGGTCTGCACTGCTGCATCAGTTTTTTTGCCGTGCTGGTGCGGTAGGATGTGGCACCGGCACCCACAGGGTCCAGCACCACGGGAATGCCTTTTTTCCCTGCAGCTTCAGCTGCCGTAAACATGGCGTCAATCCAGTTATCACTGAGCGTGCCGATATTTATCACAAGCGCCCCTGAAATACCTGCCATATCCGCAACTTCAGGTTCGGCATGGGCCATGACCGGCGATGCACCCAGGGCGAGCAGGGCGTTGGCCGTGTTGTTCATGACAACATAATTGGTAATGTTGTGCACCAGAGGAGAAAGATCCCGGATGGCCTGTATATCTGTAAAAATGCTGTCACATGTAATTTTCATAAACATCAGGTCTCTTGTTTCATCATTCTTATACCGTTAAGGCCCAGGGTAGGGAGTAATATGACGCTTGTTTTGCCGGGCCTTTGCCTTAAAGAGCCATTCTTTTCTCAATCAATAAAACATAAAAACCATAGTGACTATAACGGCCTGTTCTGTCAAGTCCATTTTTTGTATGATTTAACTTGACAATTTAAATTTCTTCAAATACTTATTATAAAAAACACGGCATGTCAGATTGTAAACTTCCTTAAATATTAGATGTTGATCTCGTCATTTTATAAGCCTTATACCACTGAAAAAGGGGCGGCTTATAAGCCTTATACCACTGAAAAAGGGGCGGCAGGCGAAAACAGCCCTAAGATGTCCTGTCGTCAATCGCTAATCGTTGTACAACAGAATATGAAGGGGGGATGCTGGTATATAAATAAAAAAATGAAACATGGATGAGGTTTTGCTTTATTACGAATTAATCGCTTCACTTAGGAATTTCAAAGGAGATGTTTATGAAAAGAATGATATTGATGTCACTGGTTGTTTTTTTCAGTATCAGTGCAGCCACCTGCAGTTTTGCCGCCGATAAAAAAGCAATTGAAAAAGCAGTGTCTTCCGTTGTCTTCTCTGGTATTTATAATGATACGGCCTGCAATGACGCAGCCCCGGAAGGACTTTATCTTTTTGTCATGGAAGAGGGGGGCAAACTGCTGGTGCACCCTAAGAAGGATGCCATAAAAAATTTGAATGCCCCGAAGTTCAAGGTGATTTATGATGAGCTGATCAAAGCCACGTCTGATGGCGTATGGGTTCAGTATATGTGGAATGAAAAGGAAAAAAACACCTATGTTAAAAAATCCGGCAGCAAGATTGTCGGATGCGGATATTAAATCCCCTGTTGGTATGATTTTTCGGGCCTGGTTTTCCTTTTGCATTGGACAGGGAAACCAGGTCCGCTGATTATCAGCCAATGCGTCTATTTTTCAAAGTATGGTCTATTCTTTCAGAGAATAGGAGAGTTGCCCTGCACCAGCATATTCGGACAGCAGTGTTTCCACAGCATCGCTGTCCACAATTTCCGCTTCAAAAAGGTGGGTGACCTTGTCTGTATACTCTGAGTGTCTTATTCTGCCTTTAAAGGTCTGTAACAGGTGAACCAGGGTATCGTTAAATCCATAGGGGACCTCAATCCGCCAGCAGAGTGTCTTGACGCGTTTTACCAGTTTTTTCTGTTCAATGCACTGTTTAACGCAATTGCTGTACGCATCTATAAGTCCCCGGATGCCAAGCTTTACCCCGGCGAAATATCGTGTGACAACAGCTGCGGTGCAGGTTATGTCATAGTGCTGCATTGCATTGAGCATGGGCTGACCTGCCGTTCCTGCAGGTTCTCCGGCATCGGAAGAATGGCTGATGTCGCCTGTCTCACCCACAATATAAGCCCAGCAGTTATGGGTAGCGGTTTTATGGGCCTTTGACACATCACTGATAAACGCCTTGGCCTGAGTCAGATTTTCAACAGGGTCCATGGTGCAGATAAACGTGGACCTTTTTATTTTCAGCTCAAGCGTTCTTCTGCTGTTGACTGAGTAGAAATACCGCAATTATTTTTCCTTGAAAATATACTTTTTAATTTAAACTTGTTTTTCTCATTGTCTGGTGCGTCACTTATACTCGATTATCAAGTTTTTATGGAAGAACTGATTAAGAGCCCCCAGCGGTTGCTCTGTCAGGAACATTAGAGAACCAAAGGAGATCAGACTTTTTCCCTGCCAGGCGTTAAAAAAAGCAAACTGTTTGAGGACCATTGGCCGCAGGTTGCCGATTTTTAGCCTGGCAGGGAAAAAGTCCTCCGCTGTTCTCGTTCCTGACAGAGCAACCGCTGGGGGCGGCGCTGTTCAAAAACTTGATGATCGAATTATACCCTGACAGTTCTATATCAGTTTGTATTTAAAAAAGAAACTATAGCATGAAAAAAACAGTTGATTGCTTTAAATTTTATAATTATTGTTTATCAGCAATCTTATGGTATCCATTCCCGCAGAATCTGATAGAACTGCCAGATAAAATGAAATTTTATCCTAATCTGAAAATAATGCTCTTAGGATAGCAGGGAGGTATGATGGTAAGTGTTCTGGGTGTGGAAGGAAGTCCCCGTAAAAGGGGAAATTCGCATATTTTACTGAATACCATTTTGACCGGGGTTGAAGATTCCGGTCTCAAGGTGCACAAGGTGCATCTACGCGATTATAAGTATGGGTCGTGCATTGGATGTGAACAATGCAGAAAAAATGGACAATGTACCGGTCAAAAAGACGGAATGACCCTTTTGTATCAGCATATTGAAGACTCAAAAGCACTGGTTCTGATATCACCGGTACATAACTACAATGTCTCAGCCTGGGTCAAGGCCTTTATAGACAGGATGTATTGCTATTATGAGTTTGCTGATACAAGGCCCAGGCAATGGCGCAGCCGTCTGGCCGGACAGGGCAGAAAGGCGGTTATCGCAGCCATAGCCGAGCAGACGGAAAAGGAAAATATGGGCTTTACCCTGGATGCCATGCGGCTGCCCCTTGAGGCCCTGGGATATGAAATTATTTCTGAGATGCCGGTAATGCAGCTGTTTGACCGGGGCATAATTGCCGAGCTCCAGGAGTACATGATCAGGCCTGGGAAGCAGGAAATCGTCTTGCTGATGAACTTAAATCCACGTAACTGAACCTGAATCGGGAATTTCCTGCTGAGCCGGACATGCAGACAGATCATATTCTTTCCTTTTCAGACGGATAGACCCTGTTTACTGCCTGTCCCGCCTCTGAAAAAAAATTAGGGTGTACTGCTTTGCCCTTTCAATCACTGCATACAGGACCGGAACCCATGCCAGGGTAAGAAAGGTGGACACGATCAAACCGGCGATGGCCACCACAGCCAGAGGCGACAGCCTTTCCAGACCCACAGCGGATTCTGCGGCCACAGGCAGCATTCCAGCTGTGGTACTCAGGGCGGTCATGAGAATGGGGCGGGTTCTTTTGGAAACTGCCTGTTCAACTGCATCTTCAAGGGGTACGCCCTGCTTCCGGGCTTTTTCAATGAAGTCCACGAGCAGAATGGAATTGTTTACCACAATGCCGGCCAGCAGGATCATTCCCATTGATGCGGGCATGCAGAAATGCCTTGAAAGAAGCAGCATTCCCCAGGGTACTCCGATAAACGCCATGGGAACAGCGCTCATGACAACAAGGGGCTGCAGATAGGAGCCAAAGGAAATTACCATTGAAAAATAAAGAAAAAGCACTGCCAGAACCATGGCCCCGCCCAGTTCCCCGAAGCTTTCAGTCATCTGCCGTATTTCCCCCTGCTGGCTGATGCTGTATCCGGCCGGCAGGTCCATGTCCTTAAGCACATCTTCCACCTGTTCCTGAAGATGGGTAATGGCTGTTGTGTCCCGGTAACCCATGATATTGACCACAGGCATAAGATTTTCCCGGGTGATCCTTGACTGCCGCCAGACCGGACAAATTTCAGCAATCTCCTCAAGGGGAACACTGCCGGCCGGTCCTGATATTTCAAGGGTTTTCATATCATCCGCCAAAACCATGGATGTTTCATCAAAACAAAGACGGATATTATACCCATCCTGACCGGCAATAGTGAAGCGAGATACCACCTTTCCAGAAGATGCTGTCATGACCATGGTGGACACATCCATCACAGACAGCCCGTAACGGGCCAGTTCAGGCTCATCAAGATCCAGGGCAATTTCCTTTTTGGACCAGTCCCAGGACCTGGCCGCAGATGTCAGTCCCTTGACCGTTAAAAGCCGCTGCTCAACCTCACTGGCAAAATAATTAAGCAGTTCTGGATCAGGACCGGATATCATCACATCAATGGGCGCTGCAATGGAAGACAGGGGAGTGGCTCCGTAATCATAAACACTGAACCGCTTAAGACCAGGAATCCGGGAAAAGCCCTTTCTCAATTCAGCCTCTATCTCCCAGATAGACTTTTTTCGCTGGAACCGGTTCTTGAAATGAACAGTAATCATGCCCTCCTGGGGCGTTTTTTCCGCCCCAAAACTGATAACACCGGGTTCAGCGCCGGCAATAACAGCCATGCGCACAAATCCCGGTATCTCCATGATCTGCTTTTCCATGGATGTCACCACCTGCTCAGTCACTGCAACAGAACTGTTGGGCCAGACTTCAAATTCAATTTTCACAATCCCGGTATCCATGGGAGGCATCAGATCCCGTCCCACCAGGGGCATCTGCCCCAGACTGACCAGAAGCAGACCCATCATGACCACCGGAAACAGCCAGCCGCCTTTACCCCTGGTTAATCGAAAACATTTGATAAAAAAAACCTGCATGGGCAGAATAAAAAAACCTGAAATCTTTTCACAAAGCTTTTCAAGCCGGTTGATCTTATGCACAGGTTTCATCAGTCTGCCGGCCATCAGGGGGATAATTGTTACTGACACCAGAAAAGAGGACATCAGGGCTATGGACAGGACCACAGTAAGGGGTCTTAAAATTTTCTGGGAATACCCGGCCACAAACATGATGGGAAGCAGCACAGCAAGGGTAGTGGCAGTCCCAGCAAAATCCGCGAAAAATATTTCCCTTGTGCCGTCCACTGAGGCCTTAAGCATGTTTATTTTCCCGGAAGCAGCACGGCGGTCAATATTTTCTATAACCACTATGGCATCGTCCACAAGAAGCCCCACAGCCAGAATAATTGCAGTCATGGTGACAATATTGAGTTCATATCCGATGAGTTTCATTCCTGCAAAGGTAAGAAAAAAGGTAAAAGGAATGGAAACCGCAGCAAGAAGGGTAGTGGACATTCTGGCCAGAATAAGAAAAATAACGGTAATTGTTAAAATAACCGAGTCCCGGAGCGCACTGAGAAGATTGGACACCGAGGTTTCAATAAGTTCCCCCTGGGTATCTGCCACCTCAAACACCAGTTCGGGAAAAGCCGTCCTGATATCAGGCAGCACATTTTCAAGGGCTTCAAGGGCAGCTGTTACAGAGCCATCTTCACTGCGCAGAATATTCACCCCCACTGCAGACCTGCCATTGCCTCTGAAAAAGGACCGCCGTTGTTCAAATCCTGTAACGATTTCAGCTACATCCCTTAGATACACGGTTCCGGCGCTGTCGTCTGTTCCCAGTACAATGTCATCGAGATTGTGGCGAAAAAGTTTTTCTCCTCTGATAGTAATAACTTTTTCACAGTCTTTTGAAAAAATCAGGCCGCTGGGCATATTTCTATTCTGAACATCCACGGCATCTGCCACCTGCTGTGCAGACAAGCCATACCTTGTCAGACTGTCTCTGCTGAGAACCAGACGGATTTCCGGAATATATCCCCCGAACACCTCTACATCTGCAATTTCAAAAACCCGCAGTAACGCCTCCTGGATTTCATTATCGCATAGCTGACGTACCTTTGACAGGGTCAGCCAGGAGCCCTCAGCCGGTGAAACAGCCAGCGTCTGCACAGGAACAGTGGCATCGCTGACCCTGAAAATCCTGGGAGGCAGCAGATTCTTCGGCAGCACCGGCAAAATCCGGTTAAGGGCGGCATTCACATCAGACACGGCTGCGTCCAGGGATTTGGCATATTCAAATTCCACCTTTACAGCAGAGGTTTCATCCCGGATCACGGCCTTGACTCTTCGGACTTTGTCCAGGGAAGCCATTTCCTTTTCCACCAGGCGGGACACCTTGTTCTCCATGTCTGCTGCTGCCGCACCGGGCCAGATAAGCACCACGGACACCTGGGGATAATTACTGTCTGGAAAAAGATTAAGGGGCAGGCTTTTAAAGCCTGTTATTCCAAAGGCCACACCCAGAAGAACAATGGCAGTAACCGCCTGGGGCCGTCTAAGATAGCTTTCAACAAAATTCATGGTGTTTCTCCGGGTACGTTGAAGATTTTTATATCCTGCCCAAGTATGAGAAGCATGGATTCAGGACCGGCCGCCAGAGACATATCCCGGGTCAGAGGACCGTCCACCACGGCTTTATTTCCGTGCATGCCCCTGACGGTTACCGGTAGCACAGACACAATCCGGTCATTTTCAACAGCAAACACCTTTGCTCCGGATTCAGTTTCCAGAATACAATTACGGTCCATAATCCAGCCCGCAGGTTCTGCCACAGCCAGATCAACCCCTACAATTGAGTAACTTGGAAGACCAAAGGGCCTGTCCTCTGTTCTGATTTCCAGTGTTGCCAGATTTCCTGTCACAATGGCAGGATACACGCGATCCACAATGGTTTCCATCATCTGGTCATCATGGATCAGCCGGGCCTGGGCCGCCCCGGGCAGATCCGCTGCCGTGTTCTGGGAAATTTTGACCAGAACCCGGTACCCCCGGGAGGAATCTTCCACTTCCAGTACGGGAACCCCGGGCGTAACAAGATCTCCAACATTTTTTAAACGACGGGTGACCACCCCGTTAAACAACGAATTTATACGGGTAAAAGACAAAGAAACACTGGCTGCGGCCAGTTCCTGTTCAAGGCGCTGAACCTGGCTTTCTGCCAGACTGGCTGAAAGTTCAGTCTGGTCCATATTTTCTTTTGAAACAACCCTGTCCCGAATAAGAGACTGCCGCCTTTCCAGAATGACCTGTTTGATCTTAAAATCTTTTCTGGCGCCTGAAAGTTCGGCAGCAAGAGCGTCCCTGTGGGATAAAGCCAGGCGCATATCAATCTCCGCTGCAGTCTCTCCGGCTGCAATGCTGTCCCCTGCATCTTTATGAACAGCAGTCAGATATCCGGTTATCTGAGCCGAAAGCGCTGCTGCCCCCACGGGTTCAATGGTGCCGATATAATGCTGCATTACAGTCAGGGTCCCACGGCTGACAGATTTCACAGCCGCAGGAACAGCCCGCCTGGCCGGAGGCTTCAAATTTTCCAGCCCAGCCCTGCGGTGCCGTATGAGAACAGCGCCTGCAACAATTAAAACAAGCATAAGCACAATTGTAATGGACCGATACAAAGTTTTTCTCATCCTGACTCATACTCCTGTTTTATGGTTAAGAGGCGTTTTGGGGCAGCGTTTTATGGTAAATACAGTGTTTGTTTTCCAGCCATCATGGCGGCAATATCCTCTTCTACGGTGCCGATGGGTTTGATGTCAAATTTTTCCACCAGAATACCTGTCACAGTGGGAGACAGAAAGGCCGGTAATGTGGGCCCAAGCCGGATGCCCTTGATACCGAGGAAGAGCAGGGCCAGCAGGACAGCAACAGCCTTTTGTTCGTACCAGGCAATATCGTAGGATGTGGGCAGGTCATTGATGTCGTTCAGTTCAAATGCCTCCTAAAATAAGTGAAATCGTACCTGACTGATGATTGTCGGATAGTCATCCAGCAGTCTGCTTATGATTATTTTTGAATTTATTTTCATGGTTACTGAAAATAAAGGATTGCAGGATATAAGTCTTTGCGTTTGCGCAAACACATGAATTTTTTTTTATTTTATTTTTTACGGTCCGGGCAGTTTTACATACCGGGTAGTTTTATAGACCTGGCGGGATCACCGGGGGGGGGAGAGGATATCATTTGAATCAAGTCGTGAATGATGGCCCTGAGTTAAAATATCAATACGTTTGTCCTTTTTTAACCCTGATGCAAATTCAGATGATTTCAATAAGTTCAGAACTCCTGACCTCAGCTAATTTTGAATGCATAATCATTTTCTATATATAGTATTTTTTTTTAAAAACAAAGACAATAAGCACAATATATGGTATTTGTCTGGTTTTTTTATGCATTT
>JAYEJJ010000192.1:0-13037 GCA_034660495.1 Thermodesulfobacteriota bacterium
CAGACAGGTGAAATAATATCATTTTTAAAACAGAATGGGCAACCGTTAGAACAACATGATTTCAACGGGCACGAAATGCCAGGAACCGCACTTGCTATGGCTTAACGAAATTCTACAGCCCAGGGTCTACCTGTTTGTTATTTCTCACGCCATGGGCAAACATAGTCCTGACAAGTACAGGACCTGCCATTGCGGTCAGTGCAGCCAGAACAAAAAGCAGTTTAGAAAAAAACAGGCTCCGGCCAAAAGGGCACGGGGACATCCATCCAGACTCCTTTGCCGTGCCAGTGAGGAAAAAGCCCAGCAGAGCCGGGCTTAAAAGCATAAAATATCTTTTTTTCAAGTCCTTTATCATTGACTGGCTTTGAGGTCATCCTCTATGGAGAAAAATTTAATAACGCCCTCAATTACAATCCATACGGCAATAAAAAGAATGATGGCATTAATGACCTGGAGCAGGAGATTATGATCGGTTCCAAATTTTGTCTGGTTCATGATAAGGGCCCATATGGTCATAAAAGCCATCAGCACAGCCGGGATTCCTGAAATCATCCATTTTATACCCCCCTTCCCCTTTAAATACACTGTAATGATAATAAGGGCCAGGGCCGCCAGAGTCTGGTTTACAGCACCAAAAAGGGGCCAGAGCTCTAAAGCGCCCTTCCCCCCTGCCCCGGTGGCAAAGGCAAGTACCAGAGCAGTAAAAACTGCTATAAAAGTGGCTATATACTTTCCAGTTAAAAAATTCATCTTTATATTGCCGAAAATTTCAGCCACGATATACCGCTGAATCCTTGTGGCGGTATCAAGGGTTGTACCGGCAAAGGAGGCTACAAACACACCCATGACTACAATGGCTATTTTTACAGAAAGTCCGGTGGAGGCAATCATATTGGCAGACCCGTTGACAAAGGCACCGATTTTTGACCCCAGACCGGCAGCTGCTGTCCAGGACGAGTAATGGGTGGTCCAGGCAGACACCCCGGTCAGCACCTCACCCGATTGGGTCGTGTACCCCATTCCAATACCCGCTGCTACAGCAATAATAACCAGGGTGGCAAGACTGCCCTCCATGAGCATGGACCCGTATCCAACAAACAGGGAATCTGTCTCCACCCTGACCTGTTTGGATGAGGTTCCCGAGGACACCAGGGCATGAAATCCTGATATGGCCCCGCAGGCAATGGTAATAAAGAGGAAGGGCCACATGGGAGGAGCTTGGGCCGGTGTGGTCTGGACAGCCGGGGCCACAATTTCAAGATTTCCCCAGAATGCCGAGGCAAAGACACCTAAGACAAGAAGCGCCATGGCAACCACCAGTTGATGGGAATTGATAAAATCCCTGGGCTGCAGAAGCGTGGTAACCGGAAGGGTAGACGCAATAAAAGCATAAATAAGCAGAATTATCGTCCAAACCCCTGTTGCAGGAATACCGGCAATGGCCGGCATTTTCATGGGGAGGTAGGCACCAATGGCAACGGTAATGTACATGGCAACAACGGCAATGATGGACCAGGTAACAATGCTTTTGCCTTTTTTGTAAATCAGATGGCCCAGGTATACGGCAATAGCAACTTCAAACCAGACAGGGAAAACCGATGCCGGATAAATGGCAAAAACAACGGCAATCACCAGACCGAAAATGGCAATGACAATCCACAGTTCCAGAAAAACAAGAAGGAAAAAAAGGACCCGGGTTCGGTTGTTCACGTATTTTGCTGTATAGTCGGCAATGGACTTTCCCTGGTTGCGCATGGAAATAATCAGGGCACCAAAATCATGCACAGCGCCCATGAAAATACTGCCTGCAAAAATCCATATCAGAGCGGGAACCCATCCCCATATCACTGCAACCGCCGGTCCGACAATGGGTCCTGTTCCTGCAATGGAGGTAAAATGATGGCCGAAAATCACCTCTTTTTTGGTGGGCACATAATCCACCCCATCCTCGAGTTCCTGGGAGGGTGTTATTGCAGTACCGGATAATTTAAATATTTTTTCACCGATAAACCTGCCGTAGAGATTATACATGATAATATAACCTGCAAAGGCAACCAACATAATCAATAGTGATCCCATAAACCAAGCCTCCTTCTACCCTTTTATTGAATTTTAAAATTCAGGCATTTTCCTGAAGGCTCTACCTGTGAAGGCTTGACTGGATACACACAGTGTTCAATCTTCAAATACACAAACACTGTCCTGTACCTTTAATACTTAGGGGATCTTCCAGATCCCTTACCAAGTTTGAAGTTTGAACCAATAAGAAATATGCCCGATTACAGAGCCTTTCTCTGCAGGATCTACATACTACTCTGATATTCAGGATGTCAAGGAATTATTTATCCTTAATATTTCATTTTTACTCGACCATCAAGTTTTTTGAATACCCCCGCCCCCACTACCGCGCCTTGAAGACGAACAACCCGATCATACAAATTGGCCTGCGCAATATACGTATATTATTTTCTTCCAGATCCCTTACAGCTCAAAGGGGGTAAGGCTTTCATAGCCGGTTTCGGTTACCCGTATGGTCTGCTCAAACTGGGCAGACAGGGAATTGTCATTGGTCACTGCCGTCCAGTTGTCATCAAGGATATGAAGCTCTTTTTTGCCGAAATTGATCATGGGTTCTATGGTAAACACCATGCCGGGCACCAGTTTTATTCCCCTGCCTTTTTTCCCGAAATGAAGGACCTGGGGGGGTTCATGAAAATTGATCCCGACCCCGTGGCCGACAAACTCCCTGACAACAGAGCATCCCTGTCGTTCCGCATAATCCTGGATGATCCAGCCGAGATCACCGAGCTGTACCCCTGGTTTTACCGCTTCAATGGCCAGTTTCAGGGATGTTCTGGCTACAGAGACTATTTTTTTACCCTCTGGTGTTGGACTGCCGACAAAAAAGGTTTTGCTGGCATCAGCGTAATATCCGTTAAGAATTGGGGTCAGGTCCACATTAACAATATCATGGTCTTTTAAGATATGATCCCCGGGAATTCCATGGCAGATGACTTCGTTCACTGACACACAGACACTTTTGGGAAACCCCCGGTAGTTTAACGGAGCTGACACCGCACCAGCCTTTAGTGTTTCTTCGTGAACCAGGGTATTGATGTCATCGGTTCTGATACCCGGCCGGATCATGGCTTCAACCTTGTCCATGATAGACAGGAGGAGCTGGCCGCTCTTTCTTATTCCTTCTATCTGATGGGGCTCCTTGATAATGATTCCATACTTTCTCCTGTATTCTTCCTTCAGGGAAAGGGGCTCATTTTTCCGGTTCATGCAGCAGTTTTTATATTTTTTTCCAGATCCGCAGGGGCAGAGGTCATTTCTGCCAATTTTTTTCTTTTTGATATTTCTCATATTTTTTCTGCTCCAGAAAATCATGGTGAATCATTGACCATGGCTTACCATAATTTTTAATCCTTTACTTCAGAAATCCGACCCACAGGGGTTTAAATAAGGGCCATGCCCTGGCAGGCACAGCACATCATGAAAAAATTCAAAGCCTGGATAATTCTTTCATAGAACATCAAAACTCCCAAAAAGTCGAAAATTAAAGCGGTTGATTTATTTTTCATCACACACCGATCCCCATAAGGAATGGGGATAGGCCTGCTCTATATTAATCTTCAGGATATCTCCCAAAGAAAGATCCTTTGCGCAAAAATGAACAATTTTTCCTGAATCCGTCCGGCCTGTCATCTGATGCATGTCACCGATACACTGCCCGTTTCCTTTTCTCTGTTTTAAACTCCTGCCTTCAACAAGAACAGATTCACGTCTGCCCACACAGGCCTGATTTTTTCTCCAGGTAAAGGTCTCCTGGATCTCAAGGAGATGATTCAAACGGGCCATTTTTGTCTTTTGGTCTATTTCTCCTGAAAACTTTGACGCAGGGGCATTGGGCCGGTGAGAATAGGAAAACGCAAACAAACCGTCAAATTCAATGTCCTTTACCAGATCAAGGGTCTGCTGAAAATCAGTTTCTGTTTCCGAAGGAAAACCAACAATTATATCCGAAGAAAGGGCAATGTCAGGACATTCTTTTCTCAATTTTTCAATCCGTTTCATATAATCCTGACTTGTATACCCCCGGTTCATTTTTTTTAAAATCCTGGTGGAACCGGACTGAACCGGCAGATGAACCTGACGGCAGATCTTTTCATTGTCCCTGATGGCATAAATAAGATCATCGGAAAAATCCTTTGGATGGGAAGTGGCAAAGCGTATCCGTTTTATGGTATCAATGCTGCGTATTTTTTCAAGCAGCTCTGGAAAGGAACAGACCTTTTCTTTTTTTCCATAGGAGTTCACATTCTGACCTAAAAGGGTCACCTCTTTGACCCCGTTGTCGCCGAGGATCTCAATCTCTCTGATGATATTTTCAGGTTTTCTGCTTCTTTCCCTGCCCCTGACATAGGGAACCACACAATAGGTGCAATAATTGTCACACCCCTGCATAATGGTCACAAATCTTGAGGCTCTGTCCTTTTCCAGGGTCGAAAAATCCGGCATCAATTCAAATATCTGTTCATGCTCACCCGTATCAACAATCCTTGTTTTACTGGATCTAACCGCGTTGACATGGGTTTTCAGCTGTGAAAACGCCTGGGTACCAAGGACTATGTCAAGATTTGGAATGCGTTTAAACACATTCTCCCCTTCCTGCTGGGCCACGCACCCCGCCATTATTGTAATCACATCTTTTTTATTATTTTTTCTGCCGGCCACTTTCCCAAGAAAACTAAAGGCCTTTTCCTGGGCTTTCTTCCTTATGGAACAGGTGTTGCAGACCACAAGATCTGCCTGGTCCAGGTCGTATGTGTTTTCATACCCCATTGACCCGAGAACAGCAGAAATTTTTTCAGAATCATAGGTGTTCATCTGGCATCCAATGGTGTATATGTAAGCATACTGCCTAGGCTTCATTGATCTTTATATCCTTTTTCAAATCCTCTATCACCGCCTCAACCTCTTGTGTACATCCCGGCGCTATGGCAAACCTGACAAGACCTGCTGCCGGGTCAAGGGTCGTGATCACAGCGATGCCATCATGGGCTTCAAAAATAAATTTTAAAAAGCCTATTCTGCGTTTTTCAACAAAATATTTTTTCTGAATCGTTTTCATTTCAATCCTGGAAATATTGTTAAACCACAAACTAGTTTTATATCATTTATCAATGATCTTATTCAACGAAAACTTTTTCCTTTTTGACAATTTGAAAAAATACCGATATAAACGGTTTTTCCCACGGGAAAAAAATTATGAAAGACATCTGGACATATAAGCCGGCAGACACAGATCAAATTGAAAAAATTGCAAGGATACTCAAGTGTCACCGTATCACTGCCACCCTGCTTGTCAACAGAGGGATAAACACGCCTGAGCAGGCCTACGCCTTTCTTTTCCCTTCCCTTGACCATCTTTCAGATCCCTTTTCCATAAAAGATATGGAAAAAGCAGCCTCAAGAATAATCACAGCCATTGAAAACAGGGAAAAAATACTTGTCTTCGGAGATTTTGATGCCGACGGGGTGACAGCCACCTCCCTCTTAAATGAGTTCCTGAGCCTGGCAGATGCGGACATCACATGGTATATCCCCCACCGGACTAAAGAGGGCCACGGCCTGGAAAAAAACCATATTGCCATGGCAGCGGATCAGGACATTGATCTCATCATAACAGTTGACTGCGGCTCAGACAGTTATGAGGCTGTTCTGGCAGCAGCGGGTGAAGATATTGATGTCATTGTGACGGATCATCATGAAACACCGGAAAACCTGCCCTTGGCAGCAGCTGTAGTGAACCCGAAGCGAAAAGACTGCCCCTCACACTTAACCCATCTTGCCGGAGTCGGTGTGGCCTTTTATCTGGTTATCGCCTTAAGACAGATGCTGAGGAAAAAAGGATTCTGGAAGGAAACACAGGAGCCCAACCTGCTTCAATACTGTGATCTGGTGGCAGTGGGCACCATAGCGGACATGGTCCCGTTAAAAAATGAAAACCGGATACTCACCCGGGCAGGTATCAATATTATTAAAAAGGGGATGAGACCCGGCCTCAGGGCATTGACGGATCTTGGCAGAATTGATTGCCGGTATATGGACGCAGAAGACATTGCCTTTAAAATAGCACCGAAAATCAACGCTGCCGGCCGTATCTCCCATGCCAGAATCTGTGTTTCCCTGCTTACCTCAAGGGAAAAAACAGGGGCCGAGCAAACCGCTGATATTCTCGATCGGCACAATAAAAAAAGACAGCAGATTGAACTTGGCATACTGGACGACATTGAAAAAAAAATTTCATCCAGGCCTGATATTCTCAAAAAAACCGTTGTAATCCTCTGGGATGAAAAATGGCATCCCGGTGTTCTAGGCATTGCCGCCTCAAAAATTTCAAAAAAATATGCGCGACCCGCCATCCTCATATCAACCGCAGTCCACCCTGCTTCCGGGTCCTGCAGAAGTACAGGAACAATCAATATCCATGATGCCCTGTGTCAGTGTTCTGGTTTTCTTGAAAAATTCGGCGGCCATTTTATGGCGGCTGGCCTTTCCATAAATGAAAAAAATCTGGTCTCATTTTCCCGGGCTTTGGAAAACAGACTCAATCCTGACTGCTGCCCCCCTGATTTTAAAAACACCTTTTTTCTGGACTGCCCCCTGGACATTAAAGACATAACAGACACCCTTTTCAATGAAATTGAAAAATTAAAGCCCTTTGGCATGGACAACCCTGAACCTGTTTTTAAAAGCAGCCGTGTCAATGTGGTATCCTCTTATATAATCGGAGCAAAACACAGAAAAATGATTCTTGAACAGGATGGAAGAAAAATTGAAGCCATTGAATTCAACATAGATAATCCAGACATTACACCCACATTTTTCAAAACCATTGCTTTTAAAATAAAAATCAACCGGTTTAAAAACCAGGCCGTTCCTCAGATCATTATTGAACATAAAAATTTTTAACTTGAAAAACAAAGGGACTATGACATATAAGAAGCCATGAACCTTATGCTGACAAACAAAAAACAGAAAAACAGGACCGCCTAGAGTAAATGGGGTTCATATCCCACAATGTCCTGGCGGACACAACGAAGCATGAAAGCTGTTAGCTGTTAGCTGTTAGCTGTTAGCTTTTAGCTTTTAGCTTTTAGCTGAGAACTGATGGCTTTCATATAAACATAAAGGACATTATTATGGCAAAAACATTTCATGTTGGCAGCAGAGAAGCAAAACTTCTCTCAAAAATCGAGTCCTCCAAGGAAAGAGAAAAAAAACTCACCATAACTGCGGTACGCGAAAATATTGAAACTTACAGCAGCAAAGTGACCCAGAAACTTATTGAAAGCGGCCTTATTGAAACCATCAGCAAAAATTCCATCCAGAAACAGATAAAAAAAACCCTTGAAACCCTGTGCATAGCTGAAGAGTTTGAGATTGACTACCAGATTGCGCCCTATAGAACCCTTGTTTCCAGCCCAAACATTGTCAGTCTTTACCTGACTGCCTTTATCGTTGAAAAGCTGGTGAACCACAGGGATGTGGTGGACATTTTCGGAGGGGATGACGATATTTACTTCTGCATTCAGAAAGAAACCGCAAAGCTGCTCAAAAAAAAAGAATAGGTTTGACTTATACCTTTATTTCAAGTTTTTTCAGGCATATTGGTTTGGGGACTCCGTTTATATCATACCCCCTGATCCTGTAATAGCGATCAATCATTTTATCCAGGGGAACCAGCCGCTTTTTCCTGTCCCCTGGGATAACCTCATACAGCATCCTGTCAGGCAGGGTGTCATCCTTTCTTTCAATTCCCTCCCTGGTATTCATATACCGTTCAAGAACATGGATCCGCTCTCCAGCCCGGATAAATTGTCTGGAAGACATCTTTATACCGGTAACAGCCGTAAAAAGTGCCGGATACAGGGAAAAATCCATAAGTTTGAGGGCAATGGACGGAAACCTCTGCATTAAAAAGGCCAGAACAAAACGCGGCGTGTACTTTGATAAAAACGGCTCCAAAGTATAGGCATACAGGGTAAAATGGCAGGTTTGGAGGGAATTGATACCAGCAATGAGATTTTCTGCAAAATGAACAAACTCAGGCTTGGCTTTAATACTGTCCGGCTTAAGAAGCCTGAGAAAAACCTCAAAAGCCATCATGGAAGCGGAAAGATGACAGGCCCCCCGGTTGGCCACGGCATAGGAAAGCCCCTGGCCATAGCACCCCCTGGGATCATACCCTGCCATTTCAAGGCCCTTGACCTGTATGGCAAAAGATTCTCCCCCGTATTTTTCCGAAAGGGCTCTGGACCCGAGACCCATCTCTTTACCAAAGCCTCTGCCTGCGGCAATGTCCTTTAATGCCTCTGCAATACCTTCATAGGATCCAAATTTTAACGGCGTGTTTATAACCCCTTTTTCACCGGCTTCCATTACCCAGGCAAGGGTTCCCCCGGCAGAAATCGTATCCAGTCCCAGAAGATTGCACAGATCATTGAACTCAGCAATTCTGTTCCGGTCAAAAATCCCCAGATTGGCACCCAAAAGCGCCAGTGTCTCATATTCAGGCACAAGGGTTTCCCTTCTGGGAAACCGGCCCTTATGGCCGCACATCATGGAACAGGGACGGCAGGTATGAAATTTTGTTCTGTTTTTTTGTTTAATTATCTCTCCTGTTATTTGATCGGCAAGCTTATGGCTCCCCATGGAAAAATTCCATACAGGCAGCATATGGGCATTGTTCACAGGGGTTACATTGACAGCAGTGCCATACCTGCGCAGGGACAGGGACATTTGATTTCTGTTTATATAGGTATTCCCCATTTCCTTTAAGCGTTTAAAGGTCTGGGGCAGGAGGGGCAGAATTTTAAACGCCCCGCCCTGAACTGCGATTCCCTTGAGGTTTTTGGACCCCATCACAGCACCCAGGCCTGCCCTGCCCAAAAACCGGTCGCCTGATGCAGCATTGGCAAAGCTTACCCTGTTTTCACCGGCCGGTCCAATAACCAGGGCAGCCATTTTTTTTCCGGAAAGAATGCGCTCCTGGGCCTTCTGTGTATCAAGCCCCCACAGCTCCTGTGCAGAACGGAACTCAACTCGTTCACTGTCAATATAAACCAGGCACGGATTTTGAGATTTTCCTTTTATCAGTATACCGCCGTATCCGGCACTTTTGAGCTGAACACC
Source organism: Thermodesulfobacteriota bacterium (assembly GCA_034660495.1). Lineage (GTDB taxonomy): Bacteria > Desulfobacterota > Desulfobacteria > Desulfobacterales > Desulfobacteraceae > DATFJZ01. Next base: position 9,205 of record JAYEJJ010000192.1, read on the forward strand.
CAAAGGCCCGCCGCAGGAAGATCCTGCCATGATCCGGGTCAAAGGCGACTTGAACACCGCCTCAAACCGGCCAGAACAGACAGCCCCTGTGCCGGACAGGACTCCGGTCATAATGGCAAAGAGACTGTCCGGATCAAAGGGATCAATACCAGGTTTCAGCCGGTCAAACAAAAGCTTCAGCCCCAGCCCCTTTCCCCCGAGATAAAGCTGCCTTTCCGCCCGGGTCACGTCAAAAGCCGAGCTGGTCTTTGATGTCAGGTCTATCACAAGTATTTTGTTTACCATCCCTTTTATCTCTTCCATCCCGGTAATTTCTCCTTGTTAAAATGCCTGATTGAGTAATTTAACTGCATCCTTTTTTTCCATTTCCCTGGGATTCATGATCAGGGCCGGATCATTGACTGCAAGATCGGCTATCTTCGGCAGCTGGTCCCTTGACACCCCGGCAAGCTGAAGCGACATGGGAAGATCGCAGAAATCGCGCAATGACTGCTGCATGCCTCTTATATATTCAATGGTCTTTCTTGCCCGTCTGCTCTCCGGGGTTCTGGCATAAATTTCAGGGCCGGCAACAGGAAGCAGAAGCCGGGCAATATCCATTTCACATTTAGGAAAATTGTATTCAAGTCCCAGGGGAAGAAAAATATTCATGGCAACACCATGGGGGATATGCGCTATTGCGCCTGCTGCATGACCCAGCGCATGAACCACGCCGACCATGGAATTGGAAAAGGCAGCACCGGCCATGACAGCTGCATTGGCCATGGCAAGCCGTGTATCAGGATCTTTTCCATCTTTTACCGCTTCAAAAAGGTTTTCCCGGATCAGCTCAATGGCTGCAACGGCACAGGCATCGCTCATGGGATTTTTTTGAAGGGAAAGACAGGCTTCAACAGCATGGGACAGGGCATCCATCCCTGTTGCCGCTGTTATGGCAGGAGGCAGGGTCAGGGTCATCCTGGGATCCAGAAGGGCGATTTTCGGCAGAAGATGATTTGAAGTAAACGCCATCTTAACATTCCTGTCCGGGTCTGATATGACGGCAACCCCGGTCACTTCAGAGCCTGTGCCCGATGTGGCAGGGATAACGGCAAGGGGTTTCATAGGGGTTGTCAGCATTTCCGCTCCGGCAAAGGCCATTAAATCATCTGACTCCTCCGTAACCAGGATGTTCACCCCTTTGGCAGTATCAATCACAGAACCGCCGCCAAGGGCAACCAGGCAGTCACATTGATTTTTTCTGAATATCCCTGCTATTTTATTTACAATTCTGCTGGATGAATCTTCAGGCACCTCATTAAAAATTGCGCCGATTGTCATACCGGAATCAGCAACGCTTTTTTTTACCAGTTTTACAAGACCTGCCTTTGTCACGCCCTGGTCAGTCACAATCAGGGGACGGCAAACCCCAAAAAAAGCCAGTTCAGAGGGCAGGTTCTCAAGGGCTTTTTTACCCGAAAGAATCTTTACTGGATTATAATACTCGTAATAGGATGGCAGCATTCTTTACTCCTTAAAAAATAATTTTTTATCGGCCCGTCACAATACCAAGGGTGTACAACCAGATTCTGAGACAGATTTTTTTTCTGTTCAATACCGAAACCCGCTTTAAAAGCCGTTTTACGATAAACCGGGGATAGAGAACTGCCAGAAGCGCGTTCAAAGCCCTTGTAAATGACATGGAAATACCCAGATCGCCTTTAACAGACATTCTCCTTTCAGCAAACGCCTGGGTAGCCCCTATCTGGGGGGTTAACACCATAAATGCAGACTCCAGATTCCTAAAAATAATTTCAAGGTTGCCCTGTGTCAGGGTCCCCCATCTGAAAACCAGCCTGTGATCTTTTTTTTCAAGCCCCATCAGAGGTCCTGATGGATGCACCCTCATAATTATGGTAAAGCCTTCGTCCCAGGAATCCACTTCAGCTTTGATGTCGGCATCATGGCGCGATGCCGACTGAAATGCCCTGCCAAGTACAACAAAAATCAGCCTGACTAAAAACCGTTTGAATTTTTTTGTTTCAGGCTTTACCGGGCGGTAGAACAATGTCATTTCCCCTCCTGATTGAAAAAAAGGACAGCATACTGACATAATTTAAATGCCAGCCTGTTGACCCTGGAATATATCATGCGTTTCTGCCAGAATAAAGTTCATATTGATTCAAGGGTAAAATCAAAAGCAAATAAACACTGTTTAATATGATACTGCCCTTATGTCAACCCTGGTATGGGATAAAAAACAAACGCGTTTTTTTTTGATTTTTTCTTTTTTTCTTTTTTGTATTATGGCTTGACATATAAAAATAATTCTATAATATATTAAACATTGCACAAAAAATAAATTTCTGACAATTTCTAAATACGCGTCAGTACATCTTCTGTCATTCACTTATTCGATTAAACAACAAAGGGGTTTCAGGTTATTCTTCAATCTTGTTTCAGGAGGAATTTATGAATGATTTTTTAAAAAATCTGAGAAGCAGTCAAAAGGATCAGAAACAAAGACAATCAGGGCCTGACAGAAAAAATATCGGCACAAGTTTTCAAACAAGTACAGAAAGACGCAAACTGTCAGACAGAAGATCCACCCGGCAGACCCAGAATCAGTATAAAGCAGCTGACAATATCAGTGATACCCTGCCCTTTATCACAGAAAACATGTCACAGATAGCTGCCTGTGCAGAAAGATTCACAGAATCCCATGAAAAACTGGTTCAGGCGGAAATCGAAAAAAACAAAGCAGTTGAAATCTTTCTTCAAAGCCTCAATACTGTATTAACAGAAAAATTCCTCCCTCTTTTTGAAGAAGAAAAAACCGCCCCGCCCAGGGGAACGGGAACAGTCTTGTCGGACGGCAATGAATCTAATACCCGCCAGACCAAGGAAGATGTTATCGCCACCATTAAAAACATGCGAAAAAACCGTGCCACATTTGCTGAAATTGCCATGTTCCTTAAAGAACAGGGCATACCAACCTTCTCAGGAAGGGGAGAATGGCATGCCCAGACAATTCACAGATTATGCAAATAAGATTTTTCTTTACCATCTGTATTGCTCTATTTTGAGGCCAGGCCATCTGCCATTATTTCAAAGGCCGTATCAAGGGTCTGTTTTACAAAATCCTTTTCATCGTTGAAAAGTCTTTTACTGTCAACCCATAGCACAACACCTGAATAAGTCGCCCAGATGATATCTGCCAGTGCAACAGGATGTTTTTAACGAAAAGACCCTGTTCTATCCCCTCCTCTGTGACAAGGGTGATGGCGCCCAGGGCATCTGCAGACGTGGTCTTTAGAAGTTCAAAAAGTTCTCCTGAAAGATTTTTAAGGGTTTCGCCGGCCTGAAGGTGAAACAGATTGATCAGTACCATAGGCTCATATTCATACACATCAATAAATGCATCTTTCAGGGCGGTGAGCTTTTCCCCTGCATTCATATCTTTGCGGTAGACAAATTCCTTGATTTTATCTGTCAGGTATTGAAGAATATCAATGGATAGAGAAGTATGCAGCTCCTCTTTGTTTTTAAAATACAGATAAAGTGTGCCAGGGCTCAATTCAGCTTCACTATCTATCTCTTCCATGGTTGAACGGTTAAATCCCTTTGCAGAAAAAATTTTCTTTGCCGCATCCATAATCTCACGCCGTCTCTGTTCTTTTTCCCCTTTGCTTGCGTTCCTGTATACCCATATTACACCTCAAAAAGAAGTAAAAAGCCGACCCCTGAGGGGCCGGCTTTGGGTTAAGCCCATAGGGCATTGTTTACGGTGAACTATAAAATCAGTTTGGATTTTAAAGACAATTGACTATAGTCCGATTGGAGATTTTCTTATC
>JAYEJJ010000193.1:0-13003 GCA_034660495.1 Thermodesulfobacteriota bacterium
CGCCGCTGCTGCTGAACCAGAGTCGGATCAAAAGGAATCGGATACCCGGTCAAATGAAGGAGATGGAGATAGCCCGACCCTGGAAGCAAATGCCCCGGCAAATGAAACAAAAACACCGGCAAAGAAAGGCCATGCCCCGGCTAAGAAAGCAACTATTGAGGCTAAAAAAAGCCCAATGAAATCCAATTTTACAGGGGGCCCTTCAGAAGGAAATATGTTTTGAGACGTCCAGATAACGAACCATGAATGGGTGGATTCTATCTCCACCCAATTTTAACAGGGCAGATATGGAAACCGCCCCTGCCCATTCAAATACCTGCCACGGGCAGACCTTTTTACATTTCGCTCTGCCCACAACAAAGTATGAAAGACCCGATTGGAAAATGGACTTTCATATAACCGGCATGGCCGGAGCATGGTCATTCTCATCGGTCACAACAAAAAATGAAAGTCAATTATTTTAAATAGTTATAAGGACTTTCATATAAAAAAATCGAAATGCCGTCAGGGGAGTGAGGTGCTGTTATGCCGAAACGGAAAGGGGGTTTGTATGACGACATAGCGGAATATGAAAATCTTTACATCGCTTTTGACAAGGCATCCAAGGGGAAAAAGGATCGCCGTGAGGTGATTGGGTTTAGAGAGGAACTTGACCTCAATCTGATGAAAATCAGACAACAGCTTCAAAGCGGTGTTCTGGATATTGGACATTACCGCTTTTTCAGGGTGTTTGATCCAAAGCCGAGAAATATCTGCGCGGCATCCTTTCCCGAGCGGGTGCTTCACCATGCCGTCATGAATGTCTGTGAACCGTTTCTGGATAATTACCTGATTTATGATTCCTATGCCTGCCGAAAAGGGAAGGGCAACCGGAAGGCGGTGCAGCGGGCCCAGGTCTTTGCCCAAAAATTCCCCTGGTATCTCAAAAGTTCACCAGGTGAAACGGTGGATGCCGACCTGCTGACCATCGGCAAAATCCCGCCCCGTCCCACTGGAAATCAACAGCGGCACGGGCAAAAAGAGGACACCCCGCCGGGGTTGGTAATTCATGCCGGATGGCGGAATGAAGATTCCAGCGGGGTTTTAATTCGGGGTCTCCCGGGCAATGTCCCAACCGGCCCGGACGATAAGATGTTATTAAAGAATCGAAAAGGAGCGAAGTACGGCAGCCAGATCCTGATCGGTCTCAGCCTTTTTTTTCAAGGCGTTTAATAAATTTGAAAGTTTGCCTTCATGGGTTGAAAGGTCTTCCGTTAACAGATCGATTTTGTTTTCAACTGGTTTGACTGCTCTTCGCCTGTCCCAGATGGCAAAACCAATTATTACGGCCACAATACATGCAAAGGATGCTATGATTCCAATAACAAGGGCTTGAAACTCAGCAAAGCGTCTGTCAATGGCCTCAAAGCGTTTATCTATCGACTCAAAGCGTTTATCCATAGCCTCAAAGCGTTTATCTATCGACTCAAAGCGTTTATCCATAGCCTCAAAGCGTTTATCCATAGCCTCAAAGCGTTTATCAAGTTCTCTGAATAATGCTTTCTGTCCTTCCTCAAGCCGGGTGAGCCGTTCTACGATTTTTTTATCAGATATCCTGGGGGCGGTATCATAAGCAGCCACCGGTATTGTCCATAAAAGGATAATCGCACATACAACAGCACATGTGACATAGATAGATTTCATTCTGTTCCTCCTTTTTACCCGTCAGGATAGTGTAAAAAAAACCTAAGGATCAAATTATATCCTGACTTATAAAGTCAGATAACACCTGACATAGTCTTTGTCAATATGACTGACGGCAATTCAGGAAATGGGCAGTCTGTTTTTTTTAAATTTTTTTTTTGACGGTGTGTTCAACGGGGCAGATGTACTGGATGCTTGTCTGCTGGCGAAAAATGCCGTTGAATATACCTATACAGGCCAGCATCCCCTGTTTGACGACAACGGCAACGGGATCGGCAATGACGACAATGACGGGACTGCTGCCAGAGAAATGATCCGATGTTTAATTTTACTCTGACCTGATTTATCCGATTTATCCTAACTTACTATATTTTGAGGGCAAGCTTCTCCTGCTGAAGTTCCTTTATTGAAATACCGGTAAGCTCGCATATGGTTTTAAGCTCAAATCCTTTTTTAAGCATCTTTACTGCGGTTTCTCTTTTGCCTTCTTTTTTACCCTCTCTTTTGCCTTCTTTTTTACCCTTTCTTTTGCCTTCTTTTTTACCCTCTTGCCGTCCTTCCTTTCTGGCATTGAAGAGACCTGAATTATAATCCTTTTTCCACTTTTCACGGGCTTCATAGGCTTCTATAAGTTCTTCATCCCTGGTAAAGGCAATATACATCTCATGTGCTTTTTCTATATTTTCATTTTCATCTAATAATACCTTCATTTTTTCATCCTCCGTTCCCTCGTTTTTTAAATAATAGAGCCAGTGGGACAGTCTTTTGCCCTTTTCTGTATCTTTAAATTTCGGCAGCTCTAAAAAATGAATCACAAGGTGTCTGCTTAAAAAAAATTCTGGTTCATCCTTTTCTCGAACCATAAAAGTGGAATGATATTTATCAAATCCGTCAAAAAATTTAAAATCAAGGATGTTTATGCAGACCGCAGGATAAAGTCTGCTGTAAATATCTCCTACCTTCAGCTGTGAAGCGTAAAGCTTTGCCCAGTAATAAAGGGTGCGGTGTTTAAAATCACTTGATCCTGATGTCTGTACTTCTATATTAAAAATCTGCCCGGTTTCATCAACAGCTTTAACGTCAAGAATCGACTCCTTGTCATACAGTATTTTCTTTAAATTAAACGGATTTTTCAGTTCAACGGTACGTATCCGGGGGAAGTCCGAGTTCTCTAACACTGCATTGATAAATGCCAGTAAAAGGAACTTGTTTTCTTCACTTCCGAACAAATACCGGATAAATATATCAGATGTGGGCTTTACATAGGTCATACGTTTTATCCTTCCAAAGCTGATGAAAATCGGGTAGTCCATAACAGAAAAATTTGTCTTTAAAATATATGATAATATTATACATAAAAGTCAAGCAGACAGCAATTTTAATTTAGTTGGCAAGTCTTTCAAAAATGTAAAGGTAACCATGAAAGACAGGGCATCTTTTATCAAACAAAAGCTCCGTCTTGATGCCGATGGTGATGGAACGGCCACCTGGTCGGAACCGGATCTTGTTATGTATGCACGGTAATGTATGGGAGTGGTGTCAGGATTGGTATGGAGATTATCCTTCTAATGCAGTGACGGATCCCCGGGGGCCTTCTGAGGGCTCTAACCGGGTTATTCGCGGCGGGAGCTGGAACAACAACGTCAGGAACTGCCGGTCTGCTAATCGCAACAGGAACACTCCTGACAACCGGAACAACAACAACGGGTTCCGGCTTGCCTGTTCCCCAGCTCACCAGGTGACATAGTCTTTGTCAGTATGACTGACGGCAATTCAGGAAATTAGAATCTTTTCTTGACAAAAGGCGTGCATTTTCCTAACACTGTTTTGAATGAAGAATTTTAAGAATTTTTATTCATTGATTTTTTTTATTTAACAGGTACTGTAACAGGTACTGGTTTTTTTTTTACATTATTAAGGTGTAAAAGAACAACCTTTAAGATGTAACCGGGTAACAGGGGAGAGGGGGAGACTCGTGACAGTGAAAAATCATAAGGCATGTAAAAACAGACAAAGGATTTTACCGATATTAAAATTATCACTGACGGCAGTTTTGTGTACTATTATCATCGCAGGTTTTCCCCTGTGGGGCTTTGGGTTCTGCAAATCCCCGTCTGCGTTTTACGAGGGGCAGTACGATCTTTCCGGGGCATTTCACATTACAGGCAGGGTGGATAACCGGTATATCCCTTTTTTCTCAGGCGGTAAATATGTGCAGGTGGCAGATACCTACGTTAATATAGTAACCGCCGAGATCATGCTGTCCGGCACGCCGGAGGACGGTGTAATTGACCCTGAACAACGCACCTGGGGCTGGTTTCTGGTGGAGGGGACCGGACTTGTTGAGTTTGACATGTCTTCGCCTGCCCCGTCTTTATGGGAGAAGGCTTTTGTCCACGAACTTGACGGCTTGTTATGTGCGGTGGATGCCGGCGGAGCAGACCATCCTTTTGTAGCGGCAGCAGCCGTTGAAGCGGACGGTATCAGAATTCATCTTTTTGATAAAAACCATCCTGCAGCTCTGGTGCGCACCATTGAGATAAACGAATCCGGGATGGTTTCAGATGTCCTTTTAGGTGAAAAGGGGGTGTATGTCCTGCTGGAAACGGCTGGAAAGGTGCTGCGGTTTGATCCTGATTCCGGGGCGCTTGAAGCAGAAGGAGATGCCGGCAGCGGGCCTGTGCAGTTTGATCTTGATGCGGCAAGAAATCTGCTGATCATTACCCATCCAGGTGCTGATAGCCTTACCGTGCTGGATGCAGAAACCCTGGTGCATAAAAAGAGCATATATGATCCCAATCTGATGAAAACACCGGTATCTGTGGAAACAGCAGGGGACAAGGCGTATATCGGGTGCGCAGGCGCTGCCCCTGCCATTGTTTCCCTTGAACTTGACGACCTTTTATTAACCGGCAGAGGGGCGTCTCTGTCAAGACCCCCTGAGGGACTGATGTATTGTCAGGAGAACCAGGTCCTGTATTTTACAGACGGATCCGGCCTTTTTTATCTTTTTGACGACGTCTGTCTCAGAATAAAGACCCGGACAGGGCAGGGGGTATGGACCTCTTCCCTTGAGGTGCTGGTTTCTCCGGAAGAAACATTCGGGGTCCGGGTGGAGGGCGGTTCCCCGCCTTTTGATCTGCCCTCTACCGGAAGCGTTGAATGTCTTGCAGATGCGTCTGATCTGACCCTTCAGGCCGGTCCTTTGTCTGCACGGTTTTCCATGCAGGGGATTATCCCCTTATTGTAACGGACGGGACAGGGGATTCAAGAGTGCTGATGGTACGGTCAGCTGCTTCCCTTGAGATATCGCCTTCCGGACCTCTGTATGTGGACATATCCTCTGAACCATTGCTGTTTACTGCTTCAGGCGGGTATGATCCGGTGACCTGGCAGGCAAAGTGCGGTACACTTTCAGCAACAAAAGGCCGGACAATTTTTTATTTTCCTTCGGATACAGCCTGCAGTGACACCCTTACCATAAGGGACAGAACCGGGGAAACAGCGCACCGATCCATTGAGGTGAGTGTGCCCGGCATGACCATTACACCGGTAGCCGGATTTATGCTGCCTGGAGAGGAAAAACAGTTTTCACTGCTGGGCGCCGGCCCGGATTGCCGGTGGGATGCGCCCCTGGGCGGGGATATTGTTTCAGAACAGGATAATCTTGTAACATACAAAGCCCCGGGTATTACAGGGGAATATGCCCTTGTGGCAATGGATCTGTTAAGTGGAGACTATGTCAGGGCAATGATCACCGTGGTGGACAATCATCTGGAGATTACCCCGCAAAGCGCTGTCCTTGAAAGAAATGGCAGCCAGCATTTTGCAGTCACAGGGGGCATGCCGCCCTATATCTGGACGGTGGATCAGGGGGATCTCAATACCACCACAGGGAAAGGTGTATTTTACACCTCACCGGGAATCACCGGGCAGTATGTGATTACAGCCAGAGATGCCGGGGGACGAACGGTTTCAGCACAGATTGATATTAAAGGGGATTTCAGGATTACGCCGGTGGTGTCCGTGGCCCTGCCCGGAGAAGAGGTGAATTTTTCGCTTATGGGCGCATCCGGCGATCCGTCATGGGTGGCTGAAGCAGGCAGGTTTACCTCTCAAAATCAGACAGAAGCTGTGTTAAAAACCCCTCTGCAGACCGGCACCTATGATATTACAGCCATGGACCCCAATGGCGATATGGCCTGGTCCAGGGTTTATGTGGTGGATGACACCCTGTTCATCCAGGGGGCAGGTGAATCTGTGATTTCCGGGGATGTGGTGTCCCTTTCTGTATCCGGCGGGATCGGTCCCTATGCCTGGACGGCTGATCAGGGCCTGCTGTCTGCCACGTCAGGCAGCCGGGTGACCTGGATTGCCCCTGACCCCGGACCAGGGAGCAGGGAAAACGGGGAGTCCCTGACCCGTGACACCGTGGTGGTCACAGTGAGCGACAGTATGGGCAGTGTGGCCGCAGAAGAGGTAATTGTGGGGGCAGAAGAACTGCGTCCCCTGAGTGTAAGTACAAAATCCCTTTCCATCCCCCTGGGAAACAAAGGCATGATTCCTGTGACTGGAGGCAGCACATTTACAGCCGTGTCCGGTGATTCGTCCATTGCAGGATGCACAACACGAGACAACCAGGTGATCATCACGGCAAATGCTGTGGGCAGTGCTGTGATAACCGTTTCTGACGGCTCCGGCCGAAGCTTTGATGTGCCAGTCACAGTAACAGGTAAAAACCTGGCCGTGATTGTGGCAGGCAGCGGGCCCTATCCTGGAAACGCCCTGTGGGACCATACCCTGGCCTGTGTACAAAATGCCTTTCGGGTGCTGCTTGCCCAGGGCTATACATCTGACACCATTTACCTGCTCTCAGCCGATGCTGATGTGGATATGGACTTTAACGGGGACGGCATGAGCAACGATATTGATGCCTTTGCAGACAGTGACGGATTGAGATATGCCCTGACAACCTGGGCCGCCGGTGCAGAAGATCTGTTTGTATACATAACCGGCCATGGCTCAGATCAGAGGTTCCGGCTGAATCCGGATACATTCCTTGCTGCTGCTGATCTTGGGCAGTGGCTGGATCAGACAGGAAGCGCTATTGACGGAACACTTGTTTTTCTCTACGATGCCTGCCGGTCCGGATCATTTCTGCCGCCGTTGAAGGGAGAGAAACGGATCATTATTGCCAGCACAGGAAAAGATGAACTGGCATATTTTACCAGTATGGGCAGTCTGTCCTTTTCAAATTTTTTCTTTGACGGGGTGTTCAACGGGGCAGATGTCCTGGATGCCTGTCTGCTGGCGAAAAATGCCGTTGAATATACCTATACCAGCCAGCATCCCCTGTTCGACGATAACGGCAACGGGATCGGCAATGACGACAATGACGGGGCTGCTGCCAGAAAAATGATCATCGGCAGCGGCATGACCGCTGCTGCGGATATTCCCCTGATCAAGGAGATTTCCGGTGAAACTGTCATATCTACGGGTGAATATGCTGAGATTTATGCCGATAATATTCTGTCTGGAAAAAGCCTGGACCGGGTCTGGGCAGTGATCACCCCGCCTGACAAATTGAATAATGATCCGGAAGAGCCTGTTCTGGAGCTGCCTGTGGTTGACTTAAGCCGTGAGGACAGCGGCACCCGGTATCAGGGCCGTTTTGACGGATTTTCAAATCCCGGCATCTACAATATCGCGGCATTTGCCAAGGACCGCGATGGCGGGGTCTCCATGCCCAGGCAGACCCGGGTCATTGTTATGAACGGGAACGGAGCCTGTGTGTCGGCATTTGACTGTCTTGATCTGTTTTTCCCCTGTGTCAGGGTCGGCGGTGAGACATTCAGGCTTTCCATGGATTATATTTCCGGGCTGACATGGCAGATCAATGCCGATTCTCTGGCAGCGGCTGTATCAGATCAGGGCTGCATCACAGTTGAAGACGATCTCAGTCTTTATATTCCCTGTTGCAGGTATGGCGGCACCACCCTGAGCTTTACCATGACGTATACAGACGGGCCGACCTTGACCTGGTCCATTGATCCGGATTCCCTGGTTGTCGGAATAATTGGGGTCAGAGAAGAATAATTGAATAATTGGGGTCAGAGTAATGTAATAATTGGGGTCAGAGTAAAATTAAATATCACCCTTTTGTAATAATTGGGGTCAGAGTAAAATTAAATATCACCCTTTTGCCACATTAAAATACCGGACATAGCGACGGCCTAAAGCCTGCATTATGCTGCTTATATCGTTTTTATGCCGGGGAGTACACAATAAATGGACATGATTGGTCATCATTACACAGGCATGGACGTCAGCCTTATACTTTTTTGAGTATTCTTTTAACCAGCCGGCGTATGCAGTATGATTGTCATCCGATCCAAAACATACCTGACGGGTATTACCCCGCTGAATGATATGAATTGGAATATTTTTTGGAGCTATTCGTGGTAATTGGACCATAAATTGAAACTGCCATTAATTTGTAGAAAGATCCAATGTTTAATTTTACTCTGACCCCATTTATCCGAGAAGAATAATTGGGGTCAGGAATAATTGGGGTCAGAATAATTGCAGAATAATTGGGGTCAGAGTAAAATTAAATATCACCCTTTTGCCACATTAAAATACCGGACATAGCGACGGCCTAAAGCCTGCATTATGCTGCTTATATCGTTTTTATGCCGGGGAGTACACAATAAATGGACATGATTGGTCATCATTACACAGGCATGGACGTCAGCCTTATACTTTTTTGAGTATTCTTTTAACCAGCCGGCGTATGCAGTATGATTGTCATCCGATCCAAAACATACCTGACGGGTATTACCCCGCTGAATGATATGAATTGGAATATTTTTTGGAGCTATTCGTGGTAATTGGACCATAAATTGAAACTGCCATTAATTTGTAGAAAGATCCAATGTTTAATTTTACTCTGACCCCATTTATCCTTTATCTATTTATCCCTCTGACCCCATTTATCCCTGGACCCCATTTATCTCTGACCCCATTTATCTGCATTTATCTTTATCCGATTTACTAATTTCCTTTGAAACAGGTGTTTTCCGTAAACTGGGGGTATAATGCCATGCTGGTTTCAACGGGGTGCCCGTAATCTATACAGGATTTCCTGGCAAAGATCTGCAGGGTATACATCAGCGGCAGGGCAGCCATATCATTGAGAATCATGATCTGGGTCTGGTGCCAGAGTTCAATCTGCCGTTCTGAATCAATTTCAAACCGGGCATCCTGGATCAGTCCGTCGATTTTGTTGTAGTAGGAAAAATTAGTGCCTGTTTTTTTTATGCCGTCTGGAATAAAATCTGAGTGGAAAAACTGGGTCAGGTATGCATCTGCATTGGGCCGCCAGGCAACATAGAACACTATGGGTTTTGGATTTTCTCTGTCTCTGATGCTGGTGTGCATATCCCTGTGGGACAGTGTTGTAATCCTGCATTCAATCCCGATCTGTGATAGTTGCTGTTTGATAATCTGATAATTGGTTTGAAAAAGGCGTTTTTCTGAAGCTGTCAGGTCTATGGTGAATCCATCTGGATAGCCTGCCTGGGCAAGGAGTTTTTTTGCCTTTTCCAGATTTCTGCTGTATTCCAGATTCAGTTTATCGATATCTGATTTTGAAAGTCCGCCTGGCATGAATACGGCCGGGACCGGAGAAAAAACCGGGCCTGAAATCTGAGGCGAGGTTGCCTGAAGAAAGGCATCACGGTCCAGTGCATAGGCAATGGCCTTGCGCACCCGGATATCATCCATGGGTTTTATCCGGGTATTAAAAAGAATAATGTTCATTTCACTGGCGCCGTGGATATCAATCCTTATCTTTTCCCGGGATTCAATGGACGCTTTCCATCCTTTTTCCCCGGATCCCGTGATAATGTCCAGAGCGCCGCTGAACAAGGCTGTTTCCCGGTCCTTCAGGCCGGGTATCAGGTGAAACTCTATGCCGTCAAGGCGGGGCTTTCCCTTGAAATAGACGCTGTTTGCCTTTAATTCAACTTTTTGGCCGGGCAGGTGTTGTTTAAAAGCAAAAGGCCCGGTTCCGACGGGATGTTTGCTGAAAGCCTTGTCTCCCATGGTGGTGACTGCTTTTTTGCTGACAATAAATCCGCCGCCGTAATTGGTCAGTTTGGGAAGGAATAAAAGCGTGGACAGGGGAGGGTCTATGATAATGTCAACCGCGTACCGTCCGGTTTTTTTCACTGTCATGCCTGTATAGCTGCCCGCATAGGCTGAGCGGGTTTTATCAGCTGATTTGTTCAGGGAATAGACCACATCGTCGGCAGTCATCTCATGGGAGGGAATGCCAGGGCCGGCATGGAACATAACGTTTTTTTTCAGTAAAATACGGCATACATATTTTCCATTTTCCATGTGGAATGACGGCATTTTTTCTGCCAGATCGGGTTCAGTTTCCGGGGCCTGACCGGGTACGTATCTTAGCAGGCCGTTAAACATGAGGTCTGCCATAATCCGGTCCTGGGATGCCTTGGCCAGGTGGGGATCAAAGGTTCCCATCTGGCTGACATGGTAGCCGAATTCTAATATATTATCTGATGGGTTGGCCTTTATACCGGCAGGGGCAATGGACACCAGGATCAGAAACAGCATCATCCGTATTTGTTTAAGATTTATGGTTATCATTATATATTTTGAGTCTATTTTGTTTCTAAAAGTTTTTAATTCAGACCGTCTTCATTCAGACAGCGTTTTTCCCTTCTGTATAACCCACATGATGCGTAGCATCACAACAAACAATGAGACTTGAATTGTACCGCGTCTTGTTTCTTGTATCTTGTTTCAAGTTTCATATAAACCGGCATGGCCGGACCATGATCACCGACCCGGCCACAACGAAGAATGAAACGCCGCCAATGGCAATGCTCTGACGAGTGTTTCTTATAAAACCACCTCTGCTGAGGTGAATTAAAATTGTATCAGTTTCCTTCAAGATCACACTTATGTCAAGAATTAATTCTTTGGGGGAAATCTCACCTGTTTCTGGGTGCTGTTAATATGGCTGCCATTAACAAAAACGCCTTTGTCTGCTGAACTGCTGCAGACAAAGGCGTTTTTGTGCATTTCCTGATCCCCAGGTTATGCCGGCTGCAAAAAGCTGTCAATCCAGCGGCACCAGCGTTTGAATTTGTCCTTCAAATAGCCGCCCTGGAGCCCCGTTGGATCGATCTGTTTAACCTGTGGTGCCGGCAGCGCTTTTTCCATGGCATTTGCCGCGGCTCCCCACAAACTGGTCTCCTTTTCCTGGCACAAAACCACCGACAATCCGCTGCACGCCGCCATCCCCTGGAATAGAAAAGGTTCTATTGACAGCCCACCGAAAACAACCAGGCTGGAAAATTGAGTGTGTGACTGAAAGTCCAGGGCCATCCGGCACACCCGGAAGATGATGCCCTCCATCACCGTCCGGCGGAGCAGTTCATGTGAAAAATCCACAGGTTTTTTTGAAAAAGTCAGATTCCGGCTGGCCTGCCAGTAGGGCGCACCGATACCGGCATTGTCTGGCAGGCATAAGAGCTCTGGCGCGGGATCATGGTCGGAGAGTTCTGGCGACCTACCGGCATGGCTGGCCAGGGCCGGACCGATGGCGTTGATGCTGTCCTCCAGGGCATAACCAATGTCGCCATGGGGGTTTTGTAAAACCGGGGCGCTGAGATACCCCCTGGCGCGTGCAAATGTTGATCCTGTAAAACCCATTACAAAACCACCGGTGCCCAGATTTACCGCCAGGGCACGGGAAACAGCCGCTTGGGCAGTGATCAGGCTGGCGGCCTGATCTGCACAGGACCCGGTCAGCCAGCCGCCCCCCGAAAGTGAAATTTTCAGCCCGTGGGAAGAGACAATAGACGGCAGCAAAGAGGGGGGGATGCCGTAAAATTTCAGCAGGGCCGGATCCCAGAGGCCCCGGCACACATCCATGATCGCGGTACGCGCCGCCATGCTGAGATCTGTCTGGTAAACCCGCCCTTTGGTAAGCCGCCAGATAAGGTAGGTGTCTAAAGTGCCGAAACAGAGCCTGCCCCTGTGAGCTGAGTCTTTTACCCCCATATCCGCGGAGAGCAGGCAGGTCAGTTTCGGGCCGGCATAATGGGGAGACAGGGGTAATCCGGTCCGTGCTGCCAGTGGTTCGTAAGCCCTTAGATGGCGGCTGCACCAGTCGATTGCCCGGCGGTCCTGCCAGGATATCAAGGGGGTGACCGGCCGTCCTGAGGCTTTTTCCCACAATAAAAAGGATGACCGCTGGGAACTCAATCCTAGGGGTATATTAGGATTGCAGCCGGCCAGAATTTGTTTTAGGAGGGATTCGGCCCGCTGAACATAGTCGTCTTCGGCATCACACTGCCGAATCAGATCATCTCCTTGGTAAATCTTCTATCTTGTTGTCATCGCACATGTTTTGAAAAATACTGCAAGTTTTTCTACATGCGTTTTTCAGCTTCCCTGTTAAAACTAACGAGCGCAAGAAAATTATATTTTCAGCCTTTTCTTTTTCCCAAAATATCCCGGCACCCTTAACTCGAAGATTGATAATCCTGCGAATGGCACTCTCAATCGAGCCACTTCCTGTTGGAAGTCCTCTTTCTTGGAAAGTCTTGTATTGAAATTTTGAGTGATCGCCAAAATAATTAGAAAGCTTTTTTAAAGCAGTGTTTATAGCTGTTTTCATAGTTGTTTTTTTTGAAGTTGTTTTCATCGTCTTGATTTCTTTGGATAATTTTGTTTTAACCAAATCATCTATTCCACCAATATTACCATTCCAGAGCAAGTCCTTAATTTGGCAGGATAATTTTTTGCTTTTCTTTTTTGGCATGTTCAATGTCTGTGAGAGGATTGATGTTACCTCATCGATATTTTGCTTTGCATGAGTATAATCAATGATACACTTGGCTGTTTGTAAATCCAAATCTTTGATGAGTTTTTCAGTCCTTGTCCAAATCCCTGGTCCATTGTCAGCACAAAAAATTATATTTGAAGCCTCATCAAGATTAATCTGAAGGAGATGTTGTTTGAGCATGTCAAAAAAATCATCAATGGTTCCACATGAACCGTCTATAACAGGATTTATGCTTTTCAGCTTTTTTCCGTTCTCATCAAATTCAGAACTCCTGACCTCAGCTAATTTTGAATGCATAATCATTTTCTATATATACTTGAGTTTTCGAAAAAAAATTACGAGTAATGGCATATTTTTTGCTTGTTTTTTATCATTGCTCAATTTATAATTTTTTATAGCAATATTGTTTATTGAATAACATTTTATAATTAATCCCAT
>JAYEJJ010000194.1:0-12882 GCA_034660495.1 Thermodesulfobacteriota bacterium
AAAGCCCGAAGGAAGAAAATACCCCTCTTTAAACCCGGCCAGACAGAAAGCAATATCATACAGCAGCCATATTTTTTTTAAAGGCTTACTCTTTTGGTTATATCCACCTGCGCCTGCAACTTCAGGATAATTTTTGTATACCTTTAAGAGAATTTCGATATAATCGGGCAGCAGCTCAACATCATCGTCAAGAAAAAGGATGATATCTCCTTTTGCCTTTTTTACTCCCCAATTTCTGGATTTTGTAAGACCTCTCTCACTGGCTTCTTTTTTGTGGTAGAGATACTCAATTCCCCTTCGCAAAACAGCGTCCATTAGAGGTGGGTCCGCCAGATTTCCATCATCAATAACCATGACTTCAAGGGGTGGGACCGTCTGGTTAAGTATTGATACAAGACACCGGTTAAGGTCGGCAGGCCGGTTGTATGTGGGGATTATGATACTGATTGTGTCCATTTAATTTTTAAATCAAATATAAATTGACTTTCCTTTTTCATTCCTTTAGAGTCTTCAACCCAAGCGTACAGTTTAAGTTTTGCCTTGACCACTACTGATCTGTATATCACATTTTTAATAAAAAACAAGCTGCCTTGTTTTTTTTCTTTGATTGAAGTGTTATGATATATTTTAAAGAAATAGCCAAATGCTTAGTGACACCTCGGCTGTATGAAAAAATAATTTTCCCTCTGTTTGAAAATGTTTTTTTAAAGCGTATGAGCCGGAGGCACGAAAAGGGCAATTACTATTGCCCTGTATGTGAAACTGACTTGCTCTCTTTTGTGAGGACTTCGATGTTCAGAAAAAACAAGATTCGATGTCCGGCCTGCCTCTCCCTCCCCCGCCACAGATTAGACTGGCATTTTTTGATGAAAAAATCTGATCTCTTCAACAAAAAACCTAAAAAAATGCTGCACATCGCCCCGGAGTTCTGTTTTTCCACAAATTTAAGCAAAATGGGCCATGTCCAGTACATTACCATTGATTTAAAAAGCCCGAGCGCAATGTTAAACATGGACATTACCAGTATTCAGTTTCCTGATAACTATTTTGATGTTATTTATTGCAGCCATGTTCTGCAAGAGGTTTTGGATGACTACAAGGCTTTAAAGGAGATGCGCCGGGTGTGCAGACCGGAAGGGTTGGCTGTGCTGCAAGTACCGATTGTTACGGAACAAACCATTGAAGATCCAACGGTTTTAAGCTACCTTGGCCGGATGAAAAAATTTGGTCAAGGTGCCAATGTAAGAAAATGCGGCTGGGATTATATTGACCGTATGAAAAGCGCCGGGTTTGACACCCAGGTGGTTAAGGCAGGAGATCTGCTCTCCTGTTCAGAGTGCAAGAGCATGAAAATAGACAGACAGAGATCTATCTTCTTTTGTACACCGTGTTTCGGTGCATAAAGAACATGAAGAGGGGTAAAGGATAGCTGGTCTTTAAAGGTTCTCCTGTTAGTGGCATTTATAACTTACCAGTCTAAAGTTTAACGATTTTTTATTCTTGCCATCCATTCCGTTTTAACCAAGCTTCGCCCTATCATGTTCCATATTTTCATCCTGGCTTCTTTTTTTCTGATATAGTCTTCAACGCAGCCTTTTGCGTATGAAAGGGAAAACAGTGATCTGGAGGCATAAATCCTGTACAGTTTTCGGTTTTGATTTGCGAAATAATGTTTGTATGGTTCGTCCCCGCGGCCAAAATCAAGGGAATGGTAACCGTTTTCAATCATCCAGAATCCCATAAGCTGGATGGTGATATTGCCGGGACCAAGTTTGCTGAGAACAGAACGCCTTGCCGTATGAAAATAAATTAAGGTGTTTCCCGCCTTCAAGCCAGCCACAAAAGTGATCGGCTCTGAGAAAAGACGGATGCTGAAACGGACAAGCAGATGATCATCAGCCCAGGCACGTAATACTTCTCTGAGATCATCCCTTGCCTTTGAATTTTCATACTTTGAAGGAGTAAGTGTGTTTTTCCATCTTGATATATGGGCATCACAGAATTGTTCCACCCACTGGTCAATGTTTCTGCCGGTTTGATCAATTTCAAACAGAAATCCTTTCTGCCTCTTCATACGATTGGTATAGTTTTTAAGACTTTTGCGCCGGTTCAGCTTTTTTTTTAGAACCTGGCTCCCCTCTGGTCCGGGTGATCCTTCAAGTACGGGTGCGGAGTCAAAAGAAAACACTTTAATCCTATAACCTGCTGATTTTATTCCTTTGACAGCAGATTCCAGGGTCTTCCCCCACTCAGGAATACTGTCCAGAACGATGGCCCGGGGGGCAACCTGCCGCACAAGTTCAGCCACTCCCCTGGAAAGTTCATGGGATGTCACATGTGGATTATGCAGGGAAGCAGCATAATCACAATAATGGTACTGGAGGAAACGAAGCTGTTTGTTTTTATCCAGCCGGAACGTCCACAAAGCAACCAGCCGGCCATTTTTCCCATACCCTTTGGCAAAAATAATGGTTTCATTTAGGGAGAGGATCTTTTTTGTCATGACTTCCATGAAAGACGGAGCTGTAAATGGATTTCGAGAACAATCCGTTTTCCAAAGAGCGGAGATCTCCTGCTTAAATTCAGAGGAGAGCCTGTTTACATAATGAACTTTCCACTTGATCAATTTTTTTCTCCTGTATTTGTAAATATTAGGTGGTATTGGCCGAGGTTATGACCACCCCCGGAAAAAGGATGTCAACTTCTGGTCCTCAAAACTGAGTGGGAATTTTATGGACATTAGTAAAAAATTGTGCTTTGTTGTATTTTACTTGAAGTGGACGCTTGAATAATGTTTTTTTGAATTTCCATAATATTATGGCTTTTATTCATGGGGGTTCCTCAACCCTTTTTTGCTTAATTTCTATATTTTTTATACAATATCAGGATTATCATTGATGAGCAAGCATCTTATACCAAAAAATTACATCAAAGCAGTTGTTTCTTATTTTGCAGAGATTTTACCGTTATTTCTGAATAACTGGGAAAAAAGAAAAATTCAGCACTACGGAAATCAGCCATTAAAATTTCAACCGGTTTTTATTATAGGGGCGCCAAGAACAGGGTCAACAATTCTTTATCAAACTTTAACAAATCTCTACGACGTTTTGTATATAAATAATACCATTAGCAAATTTTACCGAAATTTTTTTTGGTTTTTTGGAGTTAGCAATGCTGTCTTTGGAGCAAAACCTCACAACAACTTTCAGTCCTATCATGGAAATACCAAAGGTTTGAATTCTCCAGGTGAGTGCGGTTCGTTTTGGTACAAATGGCTTCCTAAAGACCGCCATTTTATTGATTGTCACGATATAAATTTTAAAAGCATAGAGCAAATAAGGTTGGAAATAAGTGCAGTGATTAATTATTTTGGAAAACCTTTGGTTTTTAAAAACCTGAGTGCCGGCCAGAGAATCAGGCTTCTGATTCAGTGTTTTCCGGAGGCTAAATTTATATTTATTACCAGAAACCCGATTTATACAGCTCAATCAGTTGTAAAGGCAAAACAAAACTTAGGCTTAAACGATAACGAGTTTTGGTCAATCATGCCATATAATGTGAAAGAACTGAAATGTTTGCCTTGGTATGAACAAATCGTAAAACAAATTTACTTTTTGGAAAAACAGATTGTTGAAGATAGTTGCTTAATAAAAAACGGGCATTTTTTTACAATTTATTACAATCGCCTTTCCGTAAAAATTGTTGAAGACCTGGCGGAAAAGTTGGGGTTCAATAAGAGAGAGAAAGCCAAAATTCCTGATATAATAATTAATGAAAAACAAACTATTCCTGAAACAAACTTTCAAAAACTAAAGCGACAGGTGAAATCTCTTAACTGGGATTTTATACCGCCTGACTTGATAAGTTAAGGAGAATTGCACAAAAGATAATCCTTCCTTCAAGCCGGTATTTGTTGTGCCCGCAAGGACATGGAAGTTATTTTGAATAAGACTTCACCTTGCTGTGGGATTGAGCTGTCCTTTTATTTACAGGTTTACGTCTTCTAACGCTTGAATAACTGCCTTGATCTGGGCCGGTTCAAATCAGTCCCGGTGGGCGGGTGATACTTCAACCCGTTTGACGTTTCCTTTAATATAATCTCGCAGGCCGGGGTCGTACTTCTCCTTCCATCCTGTGGTGTCCAGAATGATTCCGTCTCCATGGTTCGGCAGGGGCACATAGGAATCCTAGGCTTTCCAAAATGCGGACTCCATGAGCCTGTACTGCAGTGCAGGCGGCAGGGGACGGCCTGCTGCAGAGTAGTAGTACTTCTCTTTAATGTCGTCAAGCGCCAGGGACATAAGGCAGTGCTGACGCATATGAATATTTATGTGGTCTATCCCCCTTTTTTCTGATAATTAACCTTGCAAAATAGAGCAATTATGGTTACCATAATGACATGAATACTCAAAACAACAATCAGGATGACTACGACAGCCCTTGGAAAGAGGGGATAGATCTCTATTTTAAAGAGCTTATGGAATTCTATTTCCCGCAAATTGCCGGGGAAATAGACTGGGACAAGGGATACGAATTCCTGGACAAAGAACTGCAGAGCGTTGTAAGGGATGCTGAAATCGGCAGACGTCATGCTGACAAACTGGTCAAGGTGTGGTCTCTCAAAGGAGATGCATTTAATGTGATGATTCACATTGAGGTGCAGAGTGACAAAGACCTTGATTTTACAAGACGGATGTACATCTACAATTACAGAATTTTTGACAATCGCTATCTGCCGGTTACAAGTCTTGCGATCCTGGCCGATGAAAACGATTCATGGCGGCCGGAAAGTTACAGCATGGAGCAATGGGGCTGTAAAATTAATTTTACATTCCCCATGATAAAACTGAATGACTACAATGACAACATTGACGGTCTGCTCAAGGAAACAAACCCCTTTGCCATAATAACGGCGGCGCATTTAAAAACAAAGGCCACAAAAGGAGATACTCAGACAAGATACTCATGGAGATGGAAAATCACCACAGCTCTCTATGAAAAAGGATTTTCCAAACAGGATATACTGAGCATATACAGGCTGATTGACTGGCTTATGATGTTGCCTGAAGACTTAACAAAACAGTTCACTGAAGACCTTATCAGGTATGAGGAGGAGAAGAAGATGCCACATGTAATGAGTGCAGAAAGAATTGGCATGGAGAAGGGCATGGAACAAGGTATGCAGAAAGGCATGCTCACTGAGGCGAGAGAAAATGTTTTAGAAGCCCTGGATGCAAGGTTCAGCAAAGACGTCTCAGAAGATGTTTATAAAAAAGTACAGGCCTTGAACAACAGGATTCTGCTGAAAAAACTTCACAAGTCTGCTATTCTAAGCGAGAACATTGACAGCTTCAGAAAAACACTCCAGGAAATCCCCCCGGAGCAAGAGCAGGAACAATAACAGACTGCCCCTATCCCGGAATGGGGAATTTGACAATTCATACATTTTGGAAATCGACCCCATAATATTGTTGACGGCATTTACAGGCGGTTATCTTGTATCCCGCTGGCAATACCGTCATTGCTTGCAGATCAACAATCCGACAAAACCAGTAAAGTCCCGCCATATAAACAATCGGGCATCCTTCATATCCTCACAAAAGTAGTTTACACTTTTTGGGGAACGCTCCTGAAAAAAGGAGCTTGGCTTCAGAAAGTGTAAAGTAGTCGTGAAGGATGCCTACAATCGGTTTTAAACACCCCATTTCCCCCTCGAAATGACCCTTCTAAGCCATTTTTCCAAGGGTAAAATGACTCGTTATCACTGTCATTCAAGCCAATACGCCGGTCAGACCCCTTGATTCTGATTCTGTCATCAATTATTCAACAAAGCCGATACACAGTTTTACATCGTCAATGTAGAACTCCTGGTTTTTACGGTCACAGGTGGTGTAAAGCACGAGCTTTACCTGGTTGACATCCTCTGAGATCTCTGCCGTGCCGGTCATGGTGAACCATTTGCCGCTGTATTTATCCCCCTTGTTTATTCTTACCTTCCTATAAGAGGTGTCTGTATAGGCCAGGGCGGCGGGCAGCTCGGACGTTACCCTGGGATATCCGTTTTTTATCTCCACAAGGCTTAAAACCGGCCTGTCCAGAAACTTTGCTTTTTTTGCGCAGATATCATAGCTGATTCTTACCGTTTTACCCCGCATGGCAGTTATCCCATGGGGGGGAATCCGGGTTTCAAGGCAGGTAATCTCTTTTTTTTTTCCTTTGCCGTTCATTTTTACCCGCAGGGCGTTCCCCTTTCCGCCCGGGGCCTTTGCAATGGAAAGCATTGCCGGGCTGGTGGTGCTGTTTTTCCAGGACCAGTGCAGGGGGGTGCCTGAACCGTCGGTCAGTTCAAAATCTCCGTTCCGCACATAATTTTCTCCTTTTCTTTGTTGTTTTAATAACTTGTCCGCCACAGGATCACGGAAGGCAAGAAAGGCGTTGCCAAACAGGGCCAGGTAAAACTCTGCAGGATCATGGGGATTGATGGTGAGGCTGTGGTAGGAGGATTGGTATCTTTTCAGGTGCTCCCAGTCCACCCTCTGCCAGGTATCACCACCGTTTGTACTTCTCAGTACTCCGGCATTTTCAATGGCAGTGTATACAATGTCCGGCAGGGCGGGGTTGATGGCAATGGAGGTGGGCTGTAATGGAATGTCGGGGGAGAGTTTTTCAAGGTCAACCACCTGTTCCCAGGTTTCCCCGCCGTTGGTGGTGCGGTAGATTCCCCCGTCCACGTTCTCTTTCTTATTGGTGATGGTTGTGATTTTTCCAGGAGCAACCGCAGCATACACAATATCAGGCTTGCGGGGATGGACGGCAACCTCCACTGAGCAGGCAAGGGCTTTTCCACCGGTTCTGCTCCAGGTTTTTCCGCCGTCTTCGGATCTAAAAATATCGCCGTACCTGCCGGGCCTTTCAGGAATTCTTTTCATGTTTTTCCCCGGCCGCTTTCCTGTTCTGTAGGTGGAGGCCAGGTACATAATCCCGGGATGATCCCGGCAATAGCCAATGTCCATCAACGGGAGGTTGTAGGAGAAGGAGGAGATGTCGGCGAGGAGGGACCAGGATCTTCCGCTGTCCTTTGACAGATAGATGCCGCCCCCTGGCTGGTTGTTCTCTTCCAGCACATTGACCAGGGCGTATATTTTTCTCTTGTGGTATCCTTTGCCCGGCAGCAGCACAAGGTCTGTTATGATGCCCCTAGGCAGACCGCTTGTTTCCGGCAGCACCGGTTCCCAGTGCCGGCCGTCGTCAGTGGTTTTAAGGAGTACTCCCGAAGCAGATGAGCCGCCCTTGCCCGACATGGCATAGTACTGGGTGGCGGGCCGATCCGGATCAACGGCAAAGGCCATGCAGGAGCCGCTGGTGTTGAGCAGGGTCCGGCTCCAACAGGCCAGGGAGTAGATGTCGGGATAGTTCTGCTCCCAGATCACCTCAACGGATTTTCCCCGGTCACTGCTTCTCATCAGCCCTGTGTC
Organism: Thermodesulfobacteriota bacterium; assembly: GCA_034660495.1. Taxonomy (GTDB): domain Bacteria; phylum Desulfobacterota; class Desulfobacteria; order Desulfobacterales; family Desulfobacteraceae; genus DATFJZ01. The sequence continues at coordinate 7,476 of JAYEJJ010000194.1, forward strand.
GGAAAACCCCAGATGGACCCGGTTGGGGTTTGCATTGTCCCACCACGCTTCATAACAGGTGAGAAGGGTCAGGCCGTTCCCCCTCCATGAGCGGGTTTCGGGAGAATAGTCCATGGGCGAGTAGTGCCAGGTGGCTCCGCCGTCACTGCTGGCCAGGCTCTGGCCCAGCAAGAGCCGGTCCGGGTCACCTGGGTCTATAAAAAAGAAGTCCCTTGTGATCTTGCTGCGGTAGCGGAACACCCTGGGCACATTGTTTTTAAAACTTTCTCCGTTGTAAAGGGGGATTCTTGTCAGCCACTCCCAGGTTTCCCCGCCATTACGGCTTCTGAATAGGCCGGCCCTGCCGTGGGAGAAGCACCAGATCCAGCCGGGTTTTTTGCTGTGGGTTCTCAGGATGGTGGCTTTGGGCATGGGACCGAAGATTTTTTTCCAGTAGTGACCATCAGATGTGGCATCTTTTCGGTAAATCCTGCCATCCTGGAACGATACCCACACCTGTTTTTTTGCTGAATCCCAGGCAATGGAGACCACTTCCTTCCGGGGCAGGGAGGTTATCCTCTGCCACCTGGGTTCTGCAAGTTCTCTTTTGTACAGCCCGTTGTAACCGGCCAGGTAGATGGTTGTTCTGTTTCCGTGATCGGTTTGAACAAACGGGCCCCTGCAGTTTTCCGGGGAGACCCCCATGGAAAAATCGGTAAAATCCCTACCGCTGTTGTAGCTGATAAAGGGGCCTTGATTTTTGAAGTGCCACAGGAGGGTATCCAGGCTGGTCCCGGCAGTTGAATTGTCACCCGCGCTTTTTTCAGGCAGAGCTTGGGTCCCGGTCACAATTACCACCCCAAAGCTATTGGTATACGAGGCTCTGCTGTTGTTGTGAATCAGCTGCCAGCTCTCACCGTCGTCCCGGGAGCTGTAGATCCCCGAGGCGGTGTGGCTGTCAACGCCTGCGTACCACACCCCCGGCCTTTCCGGGTGGGGGGCAACCACGGTAACAGTGGCGTGGTCTTTTAGAGCAGCAGGGTGATAGGATTTTCCCCTGTCCCTGCTTATGAGCAGGCTGTGCCACATGTCTGAGCTGACAAGCAGGGTTCCGTTGACAGGGTGTATGGCAGAAGCAAGCGTGTTCCCTGATGCCCCGGGATCAACACTTCGCCATTTTCCGGTCTTTACCGGGATGACAAAATCAGACCTTGGTCTGGAAAGCACAGGGGGAGATCCAGCCTGGTGAATTTTGTCTTTTTTTGAACCTGGTTGAATGAAATTATCGCTTATGGTCTTGTTTGTTACATGGCTGGAACCTTGTCTTTTTAGGCCTGCCTCTTGTGCCTGCCGCTTCATTTCACTGTTCTGCCAGATATAGAGGCAGAGGATTAAAATGATCGCCATGAGAACAGAAAACAAAAACCAAGTTCCCCTGCGGCTGGTGTCATCCATTGGTTTTACGGCTTCTCTTTAATCAGTTCGGGGATGCCGTAGACCCTGATCTCCACTCTTCGGTTGAGCAGGCGGCCGGCTTCTGTCAGGTTGCTGTATTTGGGCACGGTCTCTCCAAAGGTGGTAATGGAAATCCGTTTTCCAGCGATACCGTGGGACACCAGGTAGGCCTTTACAGCCTTGGCCCGTTCAAATGCCAGGTCGGCGTTGTACGCTTTTGATCCCTTGCAGCAGGTGTTGCCGAAAAGGTCTATTTTACCCTTGTACCCTTTGAGGACCTCAACGGCCCTGTCAAGGACCGGTTTCATGGCATTCCGGATTTTACTTGAATCAAGATCAAAGGTGATGTCCCGGATCACCATACACTGCTCGATTTTGGCCGGTCCAGGCATGGGTACCGGTTCCAGATCGGGTCTGGGCTTAGTCACCGGTTTGGGCCCTGGCTCTGGAGGGGGTTCCGGTTTTGGTTCCGGCTTCACCTGCGGCTCTGCAGGGGGCTTCTCTGTTATCATCGGTTCGGATTCTGAAACCGCCAGCCGGAATCCAATTTCGGGACTACTGTCCTCGGGATCAAAATAACTTCGGTAGGCAGACCGGCAGTATTCAGGGTAGTGACACCAACTGCCCCCTCGCCTGATTTTTGCATAGCCGGAGGAGGCACCAGCGGGATCGGTCACGGGGTTGAAAGGGTAGGGCCGCTGCCAGTCGTTGCACCATTCCCAGACATTGCCGTGCATGTCGTAGAATCCCCAGGCATTGGGCGCTTTTAACGACACCTTGTGGGTGGAATACTGGGAATTGCGATAATACCAGCCGACAGCATCGAGGAATTCGTTGGTAGTGTAATCTCCTTCCTTGACCATGGGGCCGGAACAAAAGGCTGTGGATGTACCGGCCCGGCAGGCATACTCCCATTCCGCCTCCGAAGGAAGCCTGTACCGTCTTATCTTTTCTTTTTTGTTCAACGCCTCAATGAATCTGATCGCATCGGACCACCGAATGTTTTCAACAGGGCAGTTCATGCCGCAGTTGAGAAAGTGGGCAGGGTTCTCCCCCATCAGGTCCAGCCACTGCTTCTGGGTTACCTCGGTGGACTGGAGGTAAAAGCCTTTGGTAAACGTCACTTGATACTGGCGTTCAGACCTGTCTCTTTTCAGCTCATCTTTTGGACTGCCCATGATAAAAGACCCGGCAGGCACGTGGATAAACTTCATGCCAAGGGAGTTGATAAATTCCTTTGGGCGGCTTGTGCAACCCTGCATGCAATTGTTTTGGGCCATCAACGGGTCTGGACAGACCCTGCTTCGGGTATTATACCCTTCGCCGTACATTGCCATGATTCTTACGTGGCGGTACCGTTTGTCAATTTCTTCTGCCGCATTTTCCGGGCTGTACATATTTCCTGTGCCGTAAATTTTGTGAAACGAATGGGGAATATTAACCAGAAAATGATCGATGATCGGGACAGGAGCGTTGGCTCTTTTTTGGGAAAGGGTCTGGTTATGCGCTTTTTCACCGGTTGATGAGGCGCTTCCAATGAGGACAAAAATAATTTTTCGGCCGTCACTTTTGGCTGCTATCTGGTCGGTAAAACGGATCAGCCTGTTGTATTCTTTTGAATTTTCAGGTATTGTGGCTTGATCCACAGGAAAGAAGAGGGTTATTTCCCCTGTGTTTTGATTTTTTACTATTTTTTTCAAAAAATCGTGATTCCGGCGGGCCAGCTCTTTGTTTTGGTTGTAAGCCCTGATAAGCTCCTGGGACCGCTTAACATCCTGGTGGTTCATAGTCTTGAAGGCTTGCCGGTTTTCCTGTGCCCTGTTATGGGAAAGGACAAAATCTTCTGCCGTTCTTTCAGGGATTAATGGTTCCCGGGTGGATGTCTTTCCGGTGAAATGGCGGCGGCTGTTGTCGGAATAGGCCGGGCAGGAAGATTTGTTCCCGGCACAGCCCAACATGGTTTGCAGCAAGATAATAGCCGATATGATTATCAACAATTTAAATTTCATGGCAGATTTCCAAAAATGTTTGACTTAGTGTTTCAGAGAATTCCAAATTCATCTCCGGCCCGAATGCAGACGTTTAAGGTTAAATGGTTAAGTAGCACAGATCCAAAGCAAGTCTGTATGGGTAGATGGGATCTTTGCGTGCTCGTGCTCGTGAACGTAATACAATGTCCGGCAGGGCGGGGTTGATGGCAATGGAGGTGAGCTGTAATGAGCACGAGCACGAGCACGAGCACGAGCACGAGCACGAGCACGTATATGGGTAGTAATATCTTAAAATTAAAAGATAATCAACAAAGAATTCACCTCAATTCATTGTACCCTGTTACATGGAGGCCTGATCATAAGAACACTGATCATTCAATGGAAGTGGCCACGAAACAGAAGTTATGCTTTAAGTTATGATCAGGCCCTTAAAAACAAAAAGTTGATATGATCCTTAAGAAAATTATAAAAAGACTTCTCCTGGTTCTTCTGCTTGTCATTATGCACTCCGCTACCTCTTTGTGCGCTGATTTTCTCGAAAAGGGCTTATCAGCCCTTGAAAGCAGGGAATACACCCAAGCGGTTCAATCACTGAGTGCAGGAATCGAATCAGAACCAGACAAACCCGATTATTTCAGGTACAGGGGGATCGCCTGGCATTTTCTTGGTGCCTATGACAAGGCTGTTTTAGATTATTCAAAGGCCCTGGAAAAAAATCAAAAAGACGGCGCTACCTTTTTCAACCGGGGATTGTCTTTTCTGAAATTGGAACAATACCACAGGGCAACGGTGGATTTCGGAAAAACTATTGAGATAACTCCTGTGGATGACAGAATTAAACTCAGGCTGGCCTGGATACTGTCGACTTGCTCTGAAAAAACGGTAAGAAACGGTTCTCTTGCCCTGAAACTGGTTTTGTCGGTTTATGAAAAAAAACCAGAAGATGCCGATATTTTGGATATTCTGGCGGCAGCGTACGCTGAAAACGGCATGTATATACCGGCGGCAAAATTTCAAAAAAAAGCCGTAACTCTTCTTAAGACAACCAGCAAACGCAAAAAGGATGCGTACCAACAGCGGTTGAAGCTGTATCAACTCAAACTTCCTTTCAGGTATTCATTAAAGTTGGCCATTCAGGCAGGGGCGTATAAATACAGAAAACATGCAGAACAAAAGCTGAAGCAATTCAGAGATAACCATTTACCGGCAAGGCTTGTGGAGATCCAAAGCAACCAGAAACAATGGTTTCTGGTACGATCTGGAATATTTACCTCGTTGCCGGATACCTTGGCTGAAAAAAAAGAAATATCTGAAAAACTCAATATCACAGTCATTGTGAGACCGTATCAGGAGTTGTAGCTTAGCCTGTGTTCGACAGTGGTGGGTATATGGAATGGGTCGCTCCAGCTCGGTGCAGGCCGGTGGCCAGGTCAGGTCGATCTTAAATTCCACAGCCCGGACCTGCAGAAGATCAAGCCATTACAGCATGACGTGGGATCGTATAATGAACCTGCAGCTGTCGAACATAGGATTCAGAGTTTTGAAAAAATCTTTGCAGGGCTGCTTCAGAACAGGAAAAATAGATCAATGCCGCTTTTTCATATGAAACAATCACTTCTTTGGGATGATAAAACCGCGACAATTCAGATATTTGCTTAATAATGCAAATTCTTTTCGAGTTTTTGTGCCCTGAAGAAATCAATCAGCACAGATGTGTCCACAAGAATCATTTGCCTTCCCGGCAGGACTTATATTCATCACGGAACTTGATTTTACCGGCCAGTTCTAATAAACTGAGTCGTTTTCTGGACGTCACAAATTCCTGCAAAGCAAGAGAAATAAGGTCTCTTTCTGATATAACCAGCCCTTTACAAATGGGTTTCCCTGAAACTCGATTATCAAGTTTTTTCTCGAACCCTGTAAACACTGGGGGTAAAAATGAGGCGGTTTTATATAAATATTTCATTTAAAATCATAAGTAG
>JAYEJJ010000195.1:0-12866 GCA_034660495.1 Thermodesulfobacteriota bacterium
AATCTCGTTCAATTTTGTGGTAGCGGCATATTTCCGCAAATTTTTTCTCAACTGACCATAAGAGGGGTCAAGCAGATCTTTTCCAGTATCCCGCAAAAAATGGAAGTGGCATATAAAATCCAGAATGCCAGGGAAAACTTTGGATACAGCCTTACAGATACCGGTTCCCATGTCATGAACACAGGCAACTGGTGTCCCATAGTTGTCTTGGAGCTGCTGAAGAAAAGGGATGATATGATCAGCATGCTCACTGGGAATCTTCACATTGGCCAGCACAATCTGCTTCAAGCCGTCCATACCGGTCATCAGTGCCGGTGCATCCTTTTCATGGGTTGCATCCAGATGCAATATGTATCCGCCGCTGCGTTTCATGGACTGTTCAAGGCAGGGGGCAGTGTTAGAGACTTTGATTTGTAAGTCTTCAAGCATTCTCTGCAGTAAAAAGCCGACCCCTGAGGGGCCGGCTTTGGGTTAAGCCCATAGGGCATTGTTTACGGTGAACTATAAAATCAGTTTGGATTTTAAAGACAATTGACTATAGTCCGATTGGAGATTTTCTTATCAATGCAGTTTGTCTTCCTGGGAAGCGGATAGCCCACAAAACATGGCAGCATGATCATCACCGTTTTTTAATGGCAGAGCCAATCGTCTCTGACCTGGCCCTGAGGGCCAGGATTTTTACATCCAATTAAATACTATTTATTTAATATCTGTGATTTAATTTCTAATAATTACTGGTTCAGTAAATACATCCAAACAAAAAAAATCGCAAGCAAAATCTGATACAGGTAAAAGATTAGGAAGGATATAACTCGATTATCAAATTTTTTGAACAGCGCTCCCCAATGGTTGCTCCGTCAGGAACGAAAACGTTGGAGCAACCGTTGTGGGCTCTTAACTGGTTCTTCCATAGAAAAACTTGATAATCGAGCATAAAGAAGAATTGAAATTTTGAAAAAAAGGATTTAAAGCCCATGGCCGTTGAAAATTATAAATTCATATTCTGCTTGATTTCTTCAAAAAGCTCCCGGCGGTATCTGGAGACAAACTGCTCAACACAATGGCGCCAGCCAGTCATGATATTGATATTCTCCCGTTTAAGTCTATGGTTTTCAAGAATTGAGTTCTCAGGTCTCATCGCCGGCGTGGGGAACCCCTCTGTGGAACACGGAACTATTCTATGGGGCACTTCCATTTTTTTTAAAAAAAAGGCAGCCAGTTCATACCAGGAGCAATAACCCTGGGAACTGGCATGATACAGTCCTTGAGCGTTGACCTTAACCAGTTTTTCAATCTGAAGGGCCAGGCGCAGGGACCAGGTCGGCGAACCAAATTGATCGTTCACCACTTTGATTTCCCTTTCAGGGTCAGCCAGGGCAAGACTCAGCATGTTTTTTAAAAAATTGCCCCCCCCTGCCCCGTACAGCCATGCGGTTCTGACAATAATATATTTGTCTGTATTCTGTTTTACCTGATTTTCACCTTCAAGTTTTGACTGTCCGTAAACAGACAGAGGCACCGGAACATCAGTTTCAGCGTATGATTCCGGCAGCTCTTTTTTTCCGTCAAACACATAATCCGTGGACACATGGATCAACCGGGCATTGATATGCGAACAGGCCCTGGCAAGATTGGCCGGCCCGTCTGCATTGACTTTAAAGGCCAGGGCCTTTTCTGTCTCACATTTATCCACATTGGTGAACGCGGCGCAGTTTATAACAAGGTCAGGAGAGCAGGCTGTAATTCCGGAATGAACAGATCCGGGATCTGTTATATCCAGTTGTGGCAGATCTAAACAGTCTGCATGGTTATTTTTTTGAAAAACCCGGTGGCAGTCTATGCCAAGCTGGCCGTTTCCACCGCATATCAAAATCCGCATAAATTCTCCTCTTTATCTCCTTTGGTTCTCAATGTTCCTGACAGGCAACCGCTAAGGGCGGCACTCAATCCTTCCATAAAAACTTGATAATCGAGTGGTACTTGATCATCAAGTGGTATTAAACTTAATGTTAGATTATAATGTTTTTTTAAATTTCAAACAAGGCCTTTACACAGAATGTTTTTCAATTTTGGGTGTTTGCCCTGGAGCGTTCTGTTCTTTTTTTCTTTTATCTTATGGCTTTTTATTGTATATTTCAATTAAAAACAAGGAGAACACCATGCCGAAAACAAATTACTGGGCAGACAATTATGTTGACAAACGCTGCTCTGCCACTGACGGCATAAAAAAGATAAAGCCGGGACAGCGGGTATTTATAAGTTCCTCCTGCGGTGAGCCCCAGCATCTGGTTAAAGAACTTTCCAAACTTTCTTCTAAATTCACAGATCTTGAAATTGTTCGTCTTTTAAGCTTGGAAAGCACCCCTTTAACATTAATTGCAAACAAATCCCATTCCAGGCAGTTCAATATCAGATCCTTTTATCTGGGGTCTGGCGAGCCTAAGCAGTTAAAAAAAAAATATAAGATTTCTAACCCCGATCAACCTCTCCCAGATTCCAAAACTCTTTAAAACCAAACGGCTTCCCATCAATGTAGCCCTGATTCAGGTGACGCCGCCAGATGATTTTGGATGGATGAGCCTTGGTGTTTCCGTGGATATCACCAAATCCGCTGCAGAATCGGCAGACATGGTCATCGCCCAGGTAAACCCCTGTATGCCAAGGGTTCTCGGCCGCAGTTTCATCCATGTGAATGATATAGATCATTTTGTGGAATATGAAGAAGAGATTTTAACCAAAAAAAAATGCCTGACATGGAAAGCGCCAACCTCATTGCCAGGCACATCTCAAAATTAATCAATGACGGGTCAACCCTGCAGACAAGCCTGGGGTCAACCACAAATGCCACCCTTTTATGCCTGTCGAAAAAAAACGATCTGGGCATCCATACCCAATATCTGACCGATGGGGTTATGCGCCTGGTGTCCATTGGGGTGGTTACCAACAGGAAAAAGGGTTTTAATGACGATAAACTTGTGGCCAGCAGCGCTGTCGGGTCCTCATTGTTCTATGAATTTATCAATTACAACCCTTCCATAGAATTTCATCCGTCTGACTATGTAAACGATCCCGCCATCATAGCCAGACACAATGCCATGGTTTCAATGAACACGGCCATGGCCATTGACCTTACCGGTCAGGTGGCCGCAGATGCCCTGATGCAGAACAATTTATCCGGGGTCAACGGCATGATGGATTTTATCAAGGGGTCATTTATGTCAAAAAACAAAAAATCCATCATTATGCTCACATCCACTGCTGACAAGGGGAAAACAAGCAGAATCATCCCTTTTCTTGATCATACAGCTGTTGTTGTCCCCAGGGGAGATGTTCAGTATGTGGTAACTGAATACGGCATTGTCAATCTCTTTGGCAAAAACATTCAGGAACGGCCCCTTGCCCTGATCATTATTGCCCATCCGGATTTCCGGGATGAACTTTTTTCCAAAGGAAAAGAACTGGACTTTATTGATATCGACCGGAAACTCAAGGATGCCATCAAAAACGTTTATCCCTTAAAGCTGAAGAAACTATAAACATCAAGGGCAAACCATCACCCTGCGTCCTGCAAAGCCGGTTGATGAAAGAGGGATTCAGGAACACTACTACACCATGAACCGAAAAGATATTATTTCCAGATTCTTCCATGAAAAAAACATCTTTGCCCATGACCAGATCGATTCAACCTTTGAAATAGACTATATAAACGATTTCACCATTGTTGCTGTTGTGGGAGAGCTTGGATTTGAAAAAATCATTGGGGTAAGCGAGTACCTGCGCAACCCCGTTGTCAACTTCAGTTTCCAAGGAATGGCAGGGAGAAGGACTTGCCTGTCTTTTACAGAACAAACTGGCAGAAGCAGCAAAGAAGAACGGGATCAAGGGTCTGATTGCCTATACGTCCCCTCAAAACAAAGGAATGATTCGTCTCTTTAAAAAACTCCCCTATAAGGTCAACTCAGAATATGAGGATGATCTGCTAATCCTGAACTGCCTTTTTTCAGAACCCCTGGAAACAGCTTTACCGGAAAAATCAGAAACAGCCTCATCTGAAAAAACAGATAAAACACCCTGAAAAATCCAAAACAGAGCTGAACTCACCATGTACTGCCGAATTAAACAGGTACAACCCGGTGAGCAAATTTTTTATATGATTTCATGAAAATGGGGTCCGGCCTGATCTTTCACAGGTAAATGACAACATTAAAAAACTTGATCATCGCGTGTGAGCAGGGCTGCAGACTCAATATGAAACGTATGGGGAAACATGTCAACGGGCTGCACCTCAACCACCTTGTAATTTGATTTAAGCATACTCAGATCCCTGGCAAGGGTGGCTGGATTACATGACACGTAAACGATTTTTTCAGGCCTTATGGAAAGCACCTGGGCGACAACATCCTTGTGCAACCCGATTCTTGGGGGGTCAATCACCATGACATCGATTTTTTTGTCAATTTTCGGAAGGATCTCTTTTATATCCCCGGTATAAAAGGTGCAGTTGTCAATATGATTCAGGGCTGCATTCTTAACCGCATCCAAAACCGCATCCTCAACAATCTCGATGCCCACAACCTCGGCAGCAGACCCTGAAAGCCAGACCGGAATGGTCCCTGTACCCGAATAAAGGTCCATGATTGTTTCCGTCCCGGACAGATCTGCATAGGCTGAAACAATGGAATAAAGGATTTCAGCCCCCCTGGTATTGGTCTGGAAAAAAGAGTTGGCAGATATTTCAAAGACAAACTCACCCAGTTTTTCCTTTATAAAGGACTCCCCTTTAAGCAGCTTTTCATACTCACCCACAGCCACACCTGATTTTTTTGCTGTGACATTGTTTACCACTGAGGTGATTTGAGGATATTTTTCCATGAGCATCTCTGCCAGGGGGACAAGGATTTGATCATTTTCAGTTTTTGTGACAATATTCACCATCCAGTGGTCAAAGGCCACTGAATGCCGAAGCATTAAAAACCGCCAGAAGCCTTCATGGGATGTCAACCCATAGGCTGGAAGGCCGGACTCCTTTATAAAGGATCTGACATCATCCAGTATGCTGTTGCCCAGAAAGGGCTGGATATGACAGGCTTTAATATCAATCACCTTATCAAAGGTCCCAGGCACATGAAGGCCGATCCCCATATCTTTTTTAATTTCAGGATTTTCAAGTTCTTCAGGGGTAAGCCACCGCCGGTCACTGCAGGTAAACTCCATTTTATTCCTGAATTGAAAAATGTTTTCTGATGGAACAACATCATTTACCTTGACATCTTTTAACAGGCCAATGTGGGTCAGAGAATCTGCCACATGCTTTTTCTTATAGGCAAGCTGGGTTTCATAGGGAAGCTGCTGCCAGCGGCACCCCCCGCAGTAATCCGCATAGGCACAGGCAGCATTCTGCCTGAGGCCTGACGGCTGAACCAGGTGAACAAGTCTGCCTTCGGCAAAACTTTTCTTCTTTTTTACAATTTTTACCAACGCTATATCGCCGGGCAACGTTCTGTCCACAAAAACAGGAAAGCCGTTTAATTTTGCAAGTCCTTTTCCGCCAAAGGCAAGATCAGATATCTCAAGCTCGTAGGTTTTTCTCTTCTTAATAGTCATAAGTCTCTTCAAATTTAAGGGATCTTCCCAAAAACAATCCACGCATCTTGCTTGCCTTTTTGCCGGTCTTCTGCGTTGTGCCAATGGGACATATTTCAGGTTAAAATCTTGGCATCCTATATTTTTTATGTCATAATCACAAGCATGAAAAAAAATCATATCCATACTGATTTTAAGTCCAAAGGAAAAATCCTCTCAGGCATATTATCCCTTCCGTCATGCAGGAACCCTCCTCTGGTCGTTGGGTCCCACGGACTTGAAGGCTCCATGGAGTCGGCAAAGCAAAAAGCCCTTGCAGAGCTGCTTCCCAATGCAGGTATGGCCTTTTTCAGATTTGATCACAGGGGATGTGGAAAAAGCGAAGGTGATTTTCAAACAGACACCTCCCTTGATAAAAGAGCTGAGGACATGATCAATGCCGTGGATCACGCCCTGTCTCTTTCACTGACAGATGACCGCATTGCCCTTTTCGGCAGCAGCCTTGGCGGCTCAACATGTATTGAAACCTGGCACCGCCTTTTATGCAGAAAAACAAAACCCCGGGGCATGGTAATATGTGCCGCTCCGGTGCAGAGTACAACCATTGAAAACATCCCGACGGCAGGAAATGAAAACCGCCCTGCCCTGCCCATGAGCTTTTTCCGAAAAAACCTCTTCTTTGATATCCGCAGCAGAACAGAATCCATTGACCATATTTTGATCTTTCATGGAGACAGGGACAAGACAGTGCCCGTTGAAAACGGGTATACCATTTACAGGAATGCAAAAGAGCCAAAAAAACTGATCATCCTGAAAAACGGGGACCATCAGATGTCCTGTGTCAAGGATCAGCAGATATTTAAAACAGAAAGTGTATCCTGGTTTAAAGCCTGTTTTTCCTGATTATGTCTATTTGATCTCCCAGGATGTTCCAGTAGGACCGTCCTTTAATACAATATTCTTTTGGGCCAGCATATCTCTGATCTCATCAGCCCTGGCAAAATCTTTTGACTTTCTGGCCTCAATCCTCTCTTTGACAAGGCTGTCGATTTCCTCGGAAGACAGGGACTGACCTGCCAGGCCGGCTGATTTTTTTTCTTGAAAATACACGTCAGGCACCTGGGTCATGACTCCGAAAATCTCACCCATTTTTTTTAGATCACTGTGCAGGATGGAAACCTCTCTGCGGGCAGCATCAGACATATCTTCCCCGGCTTTATCCAGCAGCCGGTTTCCCTTTTTAATGGTGTCAAAAACAGCAGCGATACCCCGGGCTGTATTGAAATCATCATCCATGGCCCGGGCAAACCCTTCCCATTCAGGACCGCTCTCTGAATACGGCCTGTCACAGCCGCTTTTTTCTGCTCTTTCAAGAAAGGCATATATCTTGTCAAGGCTGGCAGTGACTTCATTCATGGAGTTTTCATTATAGTCAACAGGGCTTCTATAATGTTTGGAAAGCAGAAAAAGACGTATCACTTCCGGATGATAATGTTTAAGAACATCTTTGATCATGGTGAAATTACCAAGGGATTTTGACATTTTTTCATTGTCAATGTCCACAAACCCGTTATGTATCCAGTACTTGACAAAGGGGGTGTCAAAGGCCGACGCAGACTGGGCAATTTCGTTTTCATGGTGGGGGAAAATCAAATCCTTTCCACCGCCGTGAATGTCAAAATATGTACCAAGATATTTGTAACTCATGGCAGAACATTCAATATGCCACCCCGGTCTGCCCATGCCCCAGGGGCTGTCCCAGGCAGGCTCACCTGGTTTTGCAGGCTTCCACAGGGTAAAATCCAGGGGGTTTTTCTTTTTTTCATCAATGGCTATCCTGGCACCGGCCTGCATATCCTCGGGATTTCTCCCTGAAAGCTTTCCGTATTCCTTAAAACTCTCCAAAGAAAAAAAGACCTCGCCCTCGTCAGTATAATAGGCTTTTTCCTTTTTAATCAAAAGGTCTATAAAACCGACAATGTCCTGAATGTGGTCAGTGGCCCTGGGTTCAATGGTCGGCCTGAGCACATTGAGGGCATCCATTTCATTGTGAAATTCATTAATGTATTTTTCTGATATTTCCGTGCAGGTCAGGCCGGTTTCATTGGCCTTTTTTATGATCTTGTCATCCACATCCGTAAAATTGCGGACATAGCACACATCATAACCTGACATCCTCAGCCATCTGAAAACAACATCAAACACCACAACGGCCCTGGCATGACCAATATGACTGGTATCATAGACCGTCGGCCCGCACACATACATGCCCACCCTGTCTTTTTCAATGGGTTCAAAGGGCTCTTTCCGGCCGGACAGTGTATTGTAGACACTTAAACTCATTATTTTTTTCCTGATCATTTATGGATTAAAACAACGGTGTGGGCACCAATCCCCTCACCCCTTCCTGCAAACCCCAGGCCTTCAGTTGTGGTTGCCTTTACATTGACACAATTCACATCAATTCTTAAAACCGAGGATATATTACGTTCCATTTCCCCTTTAAAGGACATCAGCCGGGGTGCCTGAGCAAAAATGGTGCTGTCACAGTTAACAATAAAAAATCCTTTGTTCTGAAGTGCTTTACAGCAGCGTTCAAGAAGAATCAGACTGGATATCCCTTTGAACTCAGAATTATTGTCCGGAAAATGCTCACCAATATCTCCAAGCCCGGCTGCACCAAGGACTGCATCACACACAGAGTGCACCAGTACATCTGCGTCTGAATGACCTTTCAGTCCCTTTTCAAAAGGAATCACAACCCCGCCCAGGATCAGGGGCCGTCCAGGCACCAGTCTGTGCACATCATATCCAGACCCTATTCTCATATTCTCCCCCTGTTTCAGCCTGCCCCCATCCATTTAAAGGCCTGCATCTGCAGAGCTGATTTTTCCGGTGCAGCGTCACGGTTTACAGATTCAAAGGAGTATAACGGCAAAAGAAACAAAAGTCAAAATATTCAAACCTATAGAATATCTCTGATCTTTTCCCATCCCTGTTCAGGGATATGCGCTCCAATGACCTGACAGACCTCATAACCGCAGGCAGAGCCGATTTCTCCACTTTTTTCCAGAGAAAAGCCGTGGGCCAGACCATACAGAAATCCGGCGGCCCAGAGATCTCCTGCACCGGTGGTATCCACGGCTTCATCTCCGTTTCTCGGTTCAATCCTGATAATATTGCCGCGACTGGCTATATAACTGCCCCGTTTTCCCACCTTGAGCACGGCAATTTCCACATTATGGGAAAGGGCCCTGATGGCCTGGGATTCATCGGAAAAACCAGTATAGGCCTCAGCCTCATCTTCATTGGCAATAAGAATATCCACATAGTTATTTACAATATCTCCCAGAATATTCCTGGCGGCTTCAACAACCTCAAAGCTTGCAATATCCAGAGCAATCAGGGCATTGGCCTTTTTAGCACTTTTCAGAGCGGCTGTCATCAGTTCTGGATTAAACAGAAGATACCCTTCTATAACAGCAATGGCCGTATCCTGAAACCTGTCAGGGGTAATTTTTTCCGATTCAAGTTCTGTAGACGCCCCCAGGCAGGTAAACATAGACCTCTGGGCATCTGGAGTTATAACAGACAAAACCTTTCCAGTCGGTGTTTGTGAAAGATCAAACAAAGGTGTTACATTACAGTTTTTCAACTGATCCTCGTACAAACCCCCATACAGGTCTTCTCCCCTTTTCCCGATAAATCTTGCCTGTCCCCCCAGCATGCCGACTCCCACAATTGTGTTGCAGGCTGCCCCGCCCGGGACAACAACGGGTTTCTGTGAGGTCATCTGTAAAATCTCCTCAATCTCAAAGTCCTCATGCAGGGTCATCCCCCCCTTTTTTTTCCCCAGACGTTCGAGAAACTCATCGCTTTCATTTATCAACAGATCTACAAGGGCAGACCCTATTCCCGTAATTCTTGTACTGCTGTTTTTTTTCAATTTAACCTCCAATTGTTGAATTCAACACTATTAATTTCAATGCAAAGCAATATCATCCTGAACATTTTTGATTTTAAAAATCCACAGATCAGGTTTCATTTCAACCCAATGCCTCCAGAATAAACGCACACAGGTCACACTCAAATAGTCTTCATTAAAATTCGCTGAAATTAGCATAACATATTAGCATAAAGCAAGCATTGCCGCCATGTCAAGATTTTTATCCGTTTTACCCTGTTTATATCCCTTCAAAGGCCTAACCCAGCAATTAATTGCTTTGTACGCAATACTTTTTTGTTGACAAATCACAATTATTGTTATAGTTTATCTTTTTATAATCATTTGATTCATGCTATATTAAACAATTAACGTATTAAATAACAACCCTGAGTTTTTAAACATACCAGAAAAACACAGCCTAAATACTTTAAAATAAAAGGAGAAATCATGACAGAAAATTCATCCATATTTTTTACATCTGAATCTGTTACAGAAGGACATCCTGACAAGGTAGCAGATGCCATTTCAGACAGTATTCTTGATGCGATCATGGCTGAGGATAAAAAATGCAGGGTTGCCTGCGAAACCCTGGTAACCACCGGGCTTGCCATGGTAGCCGGTGAAATCACAACAGATTGTTATGTGGACATCCCTGAAGTTGTAAGGGAGACCATCAGGGATATTGGTTATAATTCATCCCAGATGGGATTTGATTGGCAGACCTGCTCTGTTGTGACCAGCATAGATCAGCAGTCACCGGATATTGCCCAGGGCGTCAATGAGGGCGCAGGCCTTTTCAAAGAACAGGGTGCAGGCGACCAGGGACTGATGTTTGGTTTTGCTTCTGATGAAACCCCGGAACTGATGCCCATGCCTGTCATGTATGCCCACAAATTGACCCAGCGTCTTGCCAAGGTAAGAAAAAACGGCGCCCTCGACTTTTTAAGGCCTGACGGAAAATCCCAGGTCACCATAGAGTATGTGGAAGGGCAGCCCAGGCGGGTTGATGCCATTGTTGTTTCAAGCCAGCACAAACCTGATATCAGCTATGAAGAACTCAAGGAACAAATTATAAAAGAGGTAATAAAAAAAGTAATCCCGGCTGAAATGATGGATGGAGACACCAACTTTTTCATCAACCCCACCGGCAAATTTGTCATTGGCGGCCCCATGGGGGACTGCGGACTCACCGGAAGAAAGATAATTGTTGATACCTACGGCGGACAGGGCAGCCACGGCGGCGGATGCTTTTCAGGAAAAGATCCATCAAAGGTGGACAGAAGCGCCTCCTACATGGGCAGATACATTGCCAAAAACATTGTTGCTTCAGGTATAACCAAAAAATGCGAGGTACAGGTTGCCTATGCCATCGGTGTTGCCGAGCCCGTATCCCTGCACATTGATTTTCTTGGAACCGGAAAAATTCCAGAATACAAAGCCGTTAAAATTGTAAGGGATGTTTTTGATCTAAGACCGGCCGCCATTATTGAAACCCTGGATCTCTTACGTCCAATTTACAGGAAAACCTCTGCCTACGGGCATTTTGGAAGAAAAGACCCGGATTTTACCTGGGAACTTACAGACAAGGCAGAAGAAATCAGAGATAAAGCAGGATTATAAAATTAAGGAGTAAAAAATGACATACACAAATTCAGATTCTCTTTTCATGGATCTTGACCTTAGCCTTGAGCACAAGGTCAAGGACATATCCCTGGCCCCAGAAGGGCACAAGGACATGCAGCTTTCAGAAAAAGAGATGCCGGGCCTCATGGCCATACGGAAAAAATACAGTAAGGAAAAACCCCTCAAGGGACTTAAAGTCACAGGAAGCCTTCATATGACCATTCAGACAGCCATGCTCATAGACACACTTTATGAACTCGGCGCTGATATCAGATGGGCCACATGCAATATTTTTTCAACCCAGGACCATGCAGCAGCAGCCATTGCCGATAAAAAAACTGCTGTTGTCTTTGCCTGGAAAGGGGAAACCCTCCAGGAATTCTGGTGGTGTACTGAAATGGCCCTGACCTGGCCCGACGGAAGCGGTCCTGACCTTATCGTTGACGACGGAGGAGATGCCACCCTTTTTGTTCACCAGGGCGCCAAAATTGAAAAAAATCCAGCAGAGCTTGACAGAACACCGGGAAGTACTGATGAAAAATTCCTTTTGGAAAGGCTGAAAAAAAGCTATGAAAAAAATCCCACAAGATGGACAGATATTGCTAAAAAAATCCGGGGCGTTTCCGAGGAGACCACAACAGGTGTCCACCGGCTGTATCATCTTGCCGCTGACAAGGAACTGCTCTTCCCTGCCATTAACGTAAATGATTCCGTCACCAAATCCAAATTCGACAACCTTTACGGCTGCAGAGAATCCCTGGCCGACGGGATCAAAAGAGCAACCGACGTGATGATTGCCGGCAAGGTAGTGGTCATTATCGGATACGGCGACGTGGGAAAAGGCTGCGCAGATTCAATGAAAAGCTACGGCGCCCGGGTAATTATCACTGAGATTGATCCCATATGTGCACTTCAGGCCGCATTGGAAGGCTTCCAGGTCATGACCATGGAAGAGGCAGCTCCCCTGGGTGATATTTTTGTAACTGCCTCGGGCAACTACCATGTGATCAAAGGCGTTCATATGGAAGAGATGCGCAACGAGGCCATCATATGCAATATAGGTCATTTTGACAATGAAATTGAAATGGCGTATCTGGACAACAATCCCACAGCGGTAAAAATTTCGATACGGCCCCAGGTTGACAAATGGACCCTGGAGTCCGGAAAATCACTGATTGTTCTTGCCGAAGGAAGGCTGGTCAATCTTGGCTGCGCCACAGGTCATCCAAGCTTTGTCATGAGCAACAGCTTTTCCAACCAGACCCTGGCCCAGATAAAGCTTGCCACTGAAGACCTTGAAAAAAAGGTCTATACCCTTCCAAAGGAGCTTGATGAAGAGGTTGCCAGGCATCACCTTGAAATACTGGGAGTCAAGCTCACAACCATGACCCAGAAACAGGCAGACTACATTGGATATCCCGTAGAAGGTCCCTATAAATCCAAAAATTACAGGTACTGATCATTGTCCTGAATCTGACTGATCCGTATTGAACTCAATCAAGGGCTGTTTTCAGACAGCCCTTTTTTTTATAAGAAACAGCCGATTAAGAGCTCCCAGCGGTTGCCTGTCAGGAACATTGAGAACCAAAGGAGATCAGACTTTTTGCCCTGCCAGGCGTTAAAAAAATCAAATAGTTTGAGGACCATTGGCCGCAGGTTGCCGATTTTTAGCCTGGCAGGGCAAAAAGTCCTCCGTCGTTCTCGTTCCTGACAG
>JAYEJJ010000196.1:0-2597 GCA_034660495.1 Thermodesulfobacteriota bacterium
ATGTGATAAGGTATCTGCATGGGGAATCTCTATTGGGTTTTGTTTTGTCTAAAAACAATCTTACAGCCCTATAGTTATTCCCCTCACTGTTTTATGCAAGCTTTTTTTATATTTTTTCGCTGTTCAAGATCGTTCCACTATTTTTTTTAAAATTTCAGTTCCAGGCAATTACCCATAAAGCCTTTGCGCTTGGTGTATCAAATTTCCTGAGCATAGGTGTATCAATTTTGCTAAGCGCTATAGAATTGAAATCAGAATTAAAAAACTGCAGTCTATTATGGAGAAAAAAGGCATCAGCGGAAGCTTAATTCTTCAGAAATCTGATCTCTTCTACTTTTCAGGCACGGTGCAGCAGGGATGGCTGTATATTCCCGCCCAGGGAGATCCCCTTCTCATGGTATTCAAGGAATTAAAAAGGGCTGAAGCAGAAACCGGTCTTAAAACACTCATCTCTGTTGTCAGCCCTAAAAAAATCCCTTCTGTTTTAGATAAATTTGCCTGTGGGTCACCCCGGGTCATGGGTATGGAACTGGATGTGCTGCCGGCAAACCTCTATTTTCTCTACAAGAGTATTTTTAAGAATACAGAGATTGTAGACATATCAATGGATATCAGGCTGATCAGAGGGGTAAAGTCAGATTACAAATTAAATCAGATGAAAAAATCTGCAGAACTCTCGGATAAAGTGGCTGACAGGGCATCACAGCTCATTGAACCGGGCAAAAATGAAATTACCCTGGCAGGGGAACTGGAAGCTTACTGCAGAAGCCTGGGTCACCAGGGGATTATCCGCATGCGCCTCTGGGGCAGCGAAATTTTTTACGGTCATATCATGAGCGGGTCTGCCGCTGCTGTCCCCAGTAATATGGCCTCCCCCACAGGCGGACTTGGACCGGGTCCGGCCACAGCCCAGGGGGCAGGATTTAAAACGATTGAAAAAAATGAGCCGATTATGGTGGACTATGTATTTGCCCTAAACGGCTATCTTTCAGACCACGCGAGAATTTTTTCCATCGGCCCCCTTGATGATCATTTCATGAAAGCCCATGAGGCCATGCTTGAAGTCCAGGAAACAGCAAAAACAAAGGGATGTATCGGCATGCCTGCCGGAGAACTCTATGACATCCTGATCAAAAAAGCGCAAGACAAAGGATACAGCGACATATTCATGGGGGTTGGAGACAGAAAAATACGCTTTGTCGGTCATGGTATCGGGCTGGAACTGGACGAATTCCCTTTTATCGCCAAGGGCCAGACACTCCCCCTGGAAAAAAACATGGTCTTTGCCCTGGAACCTAAAGTGATCATGCCCGGCAAAGGGGTCGTGGGAATTGAAAACACCTTTGCTGTTACTGAAAAGGGTCTGGACCCCCTGACAAAATTTCCTGACAGCATCTGCATAATTTGATAGGGTGGACTTTTCTAACTTTAAAAGCCCCATGCAGGCCATGGGATCCGTTATGAAACATTTTGGAAAACTTGCCGACGGGAATCAGGTAAAGGCCATTCTCCAGAAGATGAATACCGAAAAATAAAGGGGAAAAGTCCTCCGTCGTTCTCTTTACTGACAGGCAACCGCTCTGGGGGCGGCGGTATTCAAAAAACTTGATGATCGAGTATCAGGCATATGACTCTTTACAGATTACTGCTGTTTAATACCTCAAGCATTTTACCATAAATACCTGGTGTAGACGCCAGAACAGATTTCATATAGGGATTATAAAGGTTTCCTTGAAAATCACTTATTACTCCACCAGCCTCTTTAAGAATAACCGTTCCGGCCGCTGTGTCCCATGGTTTCAAGTCCTGTTCCCAGAATCCGTCCAGCCTGCCTGCTGCCAGGTAACAAAGGTCAACAGCCGCAGCCCCTGCCCTTCTTATTCCTTGAACTTTAATGATCATTCTTTTAAGAATATCCATTACCGGGTCCGGGTCCTCATAAACATCATAAGGGAATCCGGTACCCAAAAGTGAGTCCTTCAGGTTCACCCTGTCAGATACTTTTATGGGCTCGTTATTAAGAAAAGCCCCTTTTCCCTTTTCTGCCTCGAAAAATTCATCCAGAACAGGATTATAAACAACACCCGCCACCAGCTCATCTTCAGCCTGAAAGGCAATTGAGACACCAAAAAACGGAAAAGAATGTGCAAAATTGGTGGTCCCGTCCAGGGGATCTACGATCCACTGCCGGTCAGATATTTCTCCTGTTTCTCCGGACTCTTCGGCAATGATCATGTCATCGGGAAAATCCCTGGTGATTATATCAATAACAGCCTTTTCAGAGGCAAGGTCCGCCTCGGTTACAAGATCTATCTTTCCTTTTTTTGATATGTTTCGGATATTACCATATAACTCTTTTAGAATCTTTCCCGCCTCCATTGCTGCGCTGCGGGCTGTATTCATCTCTTTTTTCCACATAGGTCATTATACTCCTGAAAAATTTTATTCTGTACATATAAAAATATTTATCACTCGATTATCAAGTTTTTTGAATAGCACCGCCCCCAGCGGTTGCCTGTCAGGAACGAGAACGACGGAGGACTTTTTCCCTGCCAGGCTAAAAATCGGCGACCTGCGGCCATTGGTCCTCAAACAGC
>JAYEJJ010000197.1:0-2592 GCA_034660495.1 Thermodesulfobacteriota bacterium
AAATTTAGGATCGTAATTTTAAATGCATAAAAAAACCAGACAAATACCATATATTGTGCTTATTGTCTTTGTTTTTAAAAAAAAATACTATATATAGAAAATGATTATGCATTCAAAATTAGCTGAAGTCAGGAGTTCTGAAGTTTAAAAGGGTGCTGTTTTCACTTCCCGGGCCGAGGTGGTCTGCTCCTCCGAACAGCGCGGGATCAGTGGGTGAAAGCAAGACCACGCTCTGCAAGGATGATTCCCTATTGCCAATATATAGATTTTTTAAATTTAATTTTGATTTCATATCAGAATTAACAATTTATCTGGTTGTTCTTCCCCAGGCGGCCAGAATTGCCATCCCCCCGCTTATGAACGCCTTTTCCTCCCAGCTCAAAGAGACATCCCTTGTTTCTGTACTGGCCATCAACGAATTAACCCGCATGGGCCAGATGGTATATTCAAGAACATTCAGGCCCTTTGAGATTTATTTTGCTGTGGCCGTGTTTTATTTTATCATGACCTGGTCTGCATCAAAATTATCCGCCTGTTTTGAACGGCGCTTTTCATTTCCTTCCTGAAAGCACATCTTTCAACTGAAAAAATTCGGATTTTTTTGTTTTCCTTGACAAAGATTGTATTCTTCCTATAATTAAATATTTTTTTAGTGTGATTTTATTTGATAATCAAATCTTTATGACTGGTTTGTGTTGCTTCCTCAGGTATAAAGGAACCTGGTCATCAAATATCTGATTGCCTGTGACAGGAAGGGCATGGGCCTTGATTTTTAATTGATTTTTAGGAGGTACCAAAATGAAAAAAGTGTGTGTTTTATTGCTGGTTTTTCTGTTTACTGCAACTGGATTTGCAGTTGCGGACGATGGAGAAATGCTGAGAAATAATGAGAAAAAAGCCTGGGAAAAGGCAACCAGTGTTTACCCGGATGAGCGTCGATTAAATACTGAACAGTTTAAAAAATTATATGACAGGGTAATGGCTGGCCAGGAAGATGCCTATCTGGTTGATCTCCGCACCCATCCCGAGTTCTATGCCGGTCATATTGCCGGTACAGAGCATATTCATGCCGGCCACATGTACACCTTTCCAAAAAAAATTGAGGATAAGGATGCCAAGATTGTCCTGTGGTGCAGAACAAAAAAACGCGGGGCCTATGTTGGAGAAAGACTGGTTCAACTTGGGTATACCAATGTGTGGTGGTACAAGGAGGGTATTGTGGGGTGGATAAATGCGGGTTACCCCCTGTGCAATCAGTTTATGGGGCTGTTCAAGGTAACAGAATACCACAAGTATTTTACGGGAGTTTATAAAAAAGGTCCCAAAAAAGGCCAGGAAAAAGATCCTTTCCGCATCCGTGAATTTCATCCATATTAAACACAGGGGAGAGTTGAATAAAAATAAGGGATACTCAGGTCTTAGCGCAGTTTGATTCCCGTTGAGACCTGATTTAAATCCGTTTCACCCTATGATCATGGTTTTGTGTCCGGTTTCTGGTGGCAGCTTGCAGGGTGCAAAGATTGGCTTATCGTGTTTCAGGGGGAAGGGATGATTTTTAAAATACTCCTAACCGGACGATGACAGATCAATATCCACGATTTTATGTTTCAAATACGGTTTGGATTTATAACTTCAGAGCTCCTGACACCACAAACCTAATATATTGTTTTAACTGAAAATATTCAAATTTAGGATCGTAATTTTAAATGCATAAAAAAACCAGACAAATACCATATATTGTGCTTATTGTCTTTGTTTTTAAAAAAAAATACTATATATAGAAAATGATTATGCATTCAAAATTAGCTGAGGTCAGGAGTTCTGAACTTGTAATGCCCATAATTTTACGGGTCAGCTTTCCAATGCGTGTTATACCAGAATGGATGGATTCGGCATATCTGTAATTTTTGTCTTTTTCATCTATCTCCATCATAAGCAGTTCCAGATATCCTGAAACTGTCTGCAGGGGTTGGTTCAACTCGTGGCAGACAGCACCGGCCATTTCCAGCACACCCTCAAGTTTTTCCCTTTCCAGCATTTTATTCTGGAAATCGATCATCCGCCGTCCCACATTTATCCGTGCCTGGAGTTCGGCGCGGTGATAAGGCTTTGTGACGTAATCATCCGCGCCGGCATCAAGACCCTGGATCAGGTCTTCAGGATTGTTTCTGGAGGTGAGCAGAATCAGGTAAGGGGGCGTTTTCAGATTCAGCCTGCGGAGTTTACGGCAAAGGGTTTGACCATTCATTCCCGGCATTTCCCAGTCCAGTACGGCCATCTGCGGGGTATTTTTTTCCTGGAGCGCTTCATAGGCATCAATACCGTTTGTCGTACCCATTACAGTGTATCCTGATTTGGTCAGGATAGATTTCAGCATGGTTCTGCTGGTAAAGTCATCTTCAGCTATGAGTATTTTCATGGCAGCTTTTTTTCAATTTTAAAAGATAAAAACAGACTCTCTTAAAGAGGGCGCATTCCCATTTTCCCGGTTAGCGTAGGCATATTATCCGTAGGGGTGGAAATATGATAATTGCTTAATAAAGCATATAAAAACAATGAGTTATATGACAAAAAAAACCATCCAATCCCATT
>JAYEJJ010000198.1:0-12713 GCA_034660495.1 Thermodesulfobacteriota bacterium
AGGATGGGTAAATATATATGTCCACCTACTTATTGAGAGGTATTGACCAAGCAGCTCGCTTAAGTTGATCTGCAAGCGAAGAATACCCTCTTGGAATACTATCAGCTATTTTGATCGCAATAGCCATTAATTCAATGGAGACTTTATAAACATCTATTTTTTCATGATCTAACATTATGAATTATTACTCCGTTTACGTTTACGTTTACGTTTACGTTTACGAGCACGAGCACGAGCACGAGCACGTACAGGACGGGTCTTGGACCCGTATCCGGACTTTCAGTCCTTAATTTCAACCCACCGTCTTTAGACGGTGGTTGTTGAGTATTGCAAAAAGAAACCGATCCATCTGAACAGTGTTTGAAAAAAGTTTTTTTTTGTGATAGTTTTACATGAAAGCCATCAGCCATCAGCCATCAGCCCTCAGTACTCAGTACTCAGTACTCAGTTATCAGTTATCAGTTATCAGTTATCAGTAAACAATTACATTTTTTTTCTGCTGGTTACCGGTGGCTGATGGCTTCATGCTTTGTTGTGGCAGGGTCGATGATCATGGGCCGGCCATGCCGGTTAAACCTTATCCTGAATCCAGCTCTTGAAAGGGAGTGGGAATAAGCTTGGATATACACTATGGTTTTTTTTATGGTTCAGGGGTGTAAAATATGAATATTATACTGGCAGAAGACAATCCCGCTGTTATGCATCTTTATGCACAGATACTTGAAAATACCGCGTATACCCCATTTTTC
Organism: Thermodesulfobacteriota bacterium; assembly: GCA_034660495.1. GTDB lineage: Bacteria > Desulfobacterota > Desulfobacteria > Desulfobacterales > Desulfobacteraceae > DATFJZ01. Next base: position 750 of record JAYEJJ010000198.1, read on the forward strand.
GCAGAAAACGGGGCCGTTGCCTTTGACCAGTATCATAAAACCAATGCCAGGATGGTGATTACGGACTGGACCATGCCGGAAATGGACGGCATTGACCTCTGCCGGAAGATAAGAGAACATAAAAGTTCCCATTATACCTATATTATTTTTGTGACATCAATGGACCGGGAAAAAGATGCAGTTATGGGTCTGGATGCCGGTGCAGACGATTATATAAAAAAGCCCTTTCATGCAGAGGAGCTTCTGGCCAGAATACGGTCAGGGGTGAGGATTCTTGAACTTGAGGACCGGGTGCTGCTGAGCTGCGAAGAGCTTCACAAGGCCGAGCAGATGGCATCCCTTGGACGGCTGGCTGCCGGTATTGCCCATGAAATCAACAATCCTCTGGGGTTTATTTCAGCCAATCTTGAAATCCTCAAGTCATATCGTGAGGATCAGCAGAATTTTATTGAGAAATGGCGTAATTTTTATAGATTTCTGGAAAAAAAATCTGTGGTGGATGAAGAAATAAAGAAACAGGCCGATCATATAAAGAAGTTTGAAGATGAAAAAGAGCTTGCCTATATTATGGATGATTTTCAGGAGCTTTTGATTGAGAACCTGGAAGGCGTTCAGCGGATTGCAGATATTGTAAAAGACATGAAGGCCTTTGGCCGTCCGGGAGATGATTCTCTGGTCAAAAAAGTTGATATAAACCGGGAGATAGAAACGACTGTGAGAATTGTGAAACAGAACGTTTCTTTTAATTATCCCATACGCCTGGATCTGGGGGATATTCCTGAAATTGAATGCAGACCGGCTCATCTGAATCAGGTGTTCTACGCCCTTCTGACCAATGCCGCTCATGCGACCCGGAAAAAAGGACGGGTCAGAGTCCTTACCCGGTCAGAGAACAGCCATCTGAGAATTATGGTGTCGGACAGCGGTGAGGGAATTCCAAAAGAAGAGCTGCCAAAGCTGTTTGCTCCTTTTTTTACAACAAAGGAAGTGGGAGAGGGAAAGGGAATGGGGCTGAATGTGGCCTATCATGTGGTTAAGCGTCATGGCGGACGAATTGAGGTGAAAAGCGATTATGGCAAGGGCTCTGTTTTTACGCTGATGCTTCCCTTACAATCTAATGAATCCGCTTCTTTGGATAAAAAGCACAGAGTGGAGATTTGAAAATGTCGGAAAAAATAAATCACAGGGTTCTGGTTGTGGATGATGAAGAGGCTGTGGGAAAAGCCATCGGCAGGCTTTTGAAACGGGCAGGCACTGATTTTGTTTATGCCCGGTCTGCTCAAGATGCACTTGAAACCATCAAATCTGCAGAATCCCCCTTTTCAGTGATTCTTTCCGACCAGAGGATGCCGGGAATGAAAGGCTCCGAGTTTCTGGAAAAAACCAGGGAATTGTCTCCTGACACCATACGCTTCCTGCTGACCGGACATTCAGATGTCAAGGCATTAAGTGAAGCGGTGAACAAGGGGGCGATTCAACGCTATATATCCAAACCGTGGGATAACAGGGTGCTCCTCGACATGGTCAGATCAGGTCTGGATCAGTTTGAACTCATCCAGGAGAACAAAAGGCTTTTTGAGCTTGCCAGGGAACAGAAAAAACAGCTATATCAGCTCAATTGTGATCTTAAGGACAGCACTGCCCGTCACAAACAGGCGCTTGCCCTTTTAGACAAGGAAATAAGTGACCTGAACCGGCAGTCAACAGAAGCGTTAAAGAGCCGGGATTTTCTCGGTGAAATTGAAACAGTTTTAAAAACAGAGAAAATGCTGACAAGGGAAAAGATCAACAAACTCTGGTCTGCAGCCATAAGTGAATTATTTGAACAGTTTCAGGATATTGCCGCAAGAAACGGGGTTGAAATACCAGAAAATCTTCTGTATTCAGAGGAGGATCAGTGAAAAATCATATCCGATACTGGAGATAAGCTGGAGATAAGATGGATGCAAAAGTGAAACACAGAGTACTTGTAGTGGAAGCCAATGATAAGTTGAGGCAGCGCCTTGAGGGTGTTCTGGTTTCCCAGGGGCTTGAAGTGACCTGTGAAATCACGGCAGCTGCGGCACTTGAACGACTTGCCAACGCAGAACCGCTGTTTTATACCCTGATTATTTCAAGTTATCAGATGCTTGAAATGAAAGGGGATGAGATCCTTAAAACAGCAGGGGAAATTGCGCCGGATACCATGAGGATGCTGATTGCCGATGCGTCTGATTTTGAGACCATGGTAAACGCCGTGAATATCGCAGAGGTTCACGCCTGTTTTCTTTTGCCTGTTAATGAAACCGATTTTATTGTTCAGGTGAATCAATGCTGTGATCAGTTTGAAAAGGCCAGGGAGCTTGAAAGTTTGAAAAAGAAGATCCGGCGCCAGAACAGACAGATGTTTGAAATGGCAGAGGAGTTAAAAAAAAAAGACGAGTTTTACAGAAAAAAAATAAAACAGATAAAAAAGCAGATCAGAATTCAAAAAACCGCCCAGAAGAATAAAGAGAATAATAGAGAGAAAAAGGAAGACCGTTCAGATCTTGTTTCCCTTGAAACCCTTTTGTCCAAAAACGGGATCAGGTTTACCGCTGAAAATCTAAAGGCAGAATTTCAGTCCATGGCAGATAAGCTTAAAAAAGTTTTAACCGGGGTGTTGGAAAATTCCAGCGGCACCATGGAAGATTTAGATTTACCCCTGGTGTTAAAAGATGGGTCTATTGATAAAGCCTTTTGTGAACCGGCGGTTCATCTGCTTTCTCTTTTTTTTATGTTTTGGGATGATCAGAAAAAAATGGTTTCACAGGAAGGTGAAGCCGGAACCAGGCTGGAGGATATGCTGGAGCTGACCCTGTCGGACAACCGGACAAAGGCCCTGGTCAGAATAAAAACCTACAATCCTGATATAATTACTGTGGACAGCATAAAGGAGTTTCTGGAGGATCAGGAGATCCGTTTTGGTCTGGCTGATGATAAATTGATTTCAGCCTGGCTGGCAGATCCCATCAGGCAGGACAGCGCTTTTGTTATTGCCGAGGGAAAAAGTCCAAAATTGCCAAAGAATGCAGAAATTTCCTATTATTTCCCCACAGATTATCTAAAGGCAGGAAAGGTGAACAAAGACGGCAGCATTGATTTCAAGGAACGGGGGGATGTTCCTTTTGTTGAAAAAGGGACATTGCTTGCCTCAAAGCTGCCTGCAGAGGAAGGGGTGTCAGGAAGAGATGTGTATGGCATGGAAATTTTTGTTCCCAAAGCAGCAGACCTTCTTTTCAGCAGTGGAACCGGCACCGTCATGTCTGAAGACAAGTTTAAGATCTATGCGGCTAATGATGGTCAGCCCCATCTGGATGCCATGGGGGTGGTTTCTGTATTTCCAGATCTGAATATAAACGGGGATGTGGGGTTTGAAACAGGCAATATTAAATACAACGGCAATATTGTGGTGCAGGGCATTGTAAAGGAGGGGTTTTCTGTAAAAGGGGCAACCCTGACCGCTTCCCAGATAGAAGGGGCGGACATTGAATTGACCGGTGATCTCAATGTCTCGGCCGGTATTATAGATGCCCATCTGATAAAGGTCCAGGGCAGTGTTCAGGCAAAATACGTGAATAATTCAAAAATTGAGGCATTTGGAGATCTCATTGTCCAAAAGGAGATCATTGACTCGGTTGTTCTGCTGTCAGGGGCATGTATCAACAGCCAGGGCAGGATTCTGTCTTCAACAATTACAGCCAGAAAAGGCGTGGATGCCGGACAGATAGGGACGGATACCTCACAGCCGGTAAAAATAAAGGTGGGTGTTGAAGATCATATCAATTCCCTTATGGCTCAGGTAAAAGAAAGGCTTGACAGAAATCCTAAGGCAATGGAGAAATTAAGGGCAGACATATCAGACCTGGAAGCAGAGGACAAGGAAGTGAATGTTAAAATCACAGAACAGGCGCATATTCAGGACCGTACTCAGCTTGAGCTTCAAGGGGTAAAGGAAAAATTGTCTGACCTTAATGGTTCAGGTAATGTTAAAGCAATTCAAAAGCTAACAAAGGCAGTTGAAAAAATGAAAAGGGTCATAAAGCAGGCTGAAAAATCCATAAATCTTTGCTTCAGCCGTCAGGATGCCATTGCTGAAAAGATATCCGAAAAAAAGAAAAAAATCAGAGCAGTTGAACAATATAATAAAGCCTTGGTATATAATAAAAAATGGTTAAGGGAATTTTCTGGAAGGGTAGGGGTTAAAGCAGAATTAAAGGTAAATAAAAGGGTTATGCCTGGAACTCAAATACAGGGCCCTAACGCATCAATGATCATTAAGGAGCCTGTTTCAAGGTGTTTTATTAATGAGGTGGAAAAGTATTCTGAGGATGACCCTGGTATTCCCTTTTATGAAATGGTGACGTCCTTTCTATAGATCGGTATCTGGTTTATAAGAAACTTGAAACAAGATACAAGAAACAAGAAGCTGTTCGATTCAAGTTTCATGGTTTGTTGTGATGTTGCGCATCATGTGGGTTATATGGGATATTTGTTTCGTTTAAGGCAGCCTTGATGGTAGATATGCTCTTTTTTTTTAACACCGTAAGCGCTTCTTTTTTTTGAGTTTCACTGAGTTTTCCGGAGCTTAACATTTTTTTAATGGACTGTATTCTGAATCTGTCCAGAGAGTGCATGCCTGACAATTGATCGCTGTGTCCGCCCCGTTTGACAATACACGGCCTCTCTATAAGAAAAACAGGGTACGCCAGGGATGTTCTCAGCCAGAGGTCATAATCCTCGCAGGCAGCAAGGCATTCATCAAACAGGCCAATGATATCAAAAAACGAGTGGTGCATCATCACAGCTGATGGACTGACAAGGCAGAGGTGCAGGGAGGGCTCAAAAATCATTCCAGATGGTTTTTTGTGCTTTTTTTTAGGATTGACCCGTCTGCCCTTTCTGATCCAGATTTCCTCTGTCTGGCAGATAATGGCATTTGGACTGGCCTTGAAAAAGTCAATCTGGCAGGCGGTTTTGTCAGGAAGCCACAGATCGTCGGAATCAAGAAAGGCAATAAATTCTCCCCTGGTATTTTGAATGCCAAGGTTTCTGGCCGCACTCACTCCTTTGTTTTCCTGCTTTAAAAGAATGATACGGTCCATGAATGGCTCAAGCACATCCCTGGTGTTGTCTGTGGAGCCGTCATCCACCACAATGATTTCAAGCGGCTGGTATGTTTGATCCAGAACGGACTGAACTGCTTCTGCAATAATCCACCCCCTGTTGAATGTTGGGATTATAACTGAAACAAGGGGGGAAGCGTTTTTATTCCTGATGTTTTGAACCGGGTGTTTCAGATTCTGCATTTTTTAATTTCCTGCTCAGACGTGCTGCTGTAAATCATAAGGTGGGTTCAGGTTTTATTTTTTACTTTTCTTGACATGTCCTTTGATTTCGCATAAATATTCAGTCATATTACATGGAATTCATAATATTATGAAGAGGTTTTTATGGCAAGGCTGAAATTAAAAGAACACGTGATCAACAGGGACTGGTGCAAGGGGTGCGGTATCTGTGTCTATTTTTGTCCCAAAAAGGTACTTGAACTGGATGCCGGTGAAAAAGTTACAGCTGCAAGACCAGAAGACTGTATATGCTGCAAACTTTGTGAATTGAGGTGTCCTGATCTTGCAATAGAAGTCATTACAGACCAGGATGTGAAAAATGGATAAGAAAATAAAATTTGTTCAGGGAAATGAGGCCTGTGTTGAGGGGGCCCTGTATGCAGGAATTGATTTTTTTGCCGGGTATCCCATTACTCCTTCTACTGAAATTGCCGAGATACTTGCACAGCGTCTTCCCCGGAAAGGGGGAAAATTTATTCAGATGGAGGACGAGATTGCCTCCATGTGCGCTGTTATAGGGGCTTCTCTGACAGGCTCAAAATCCATGACAGCCACCAGCGGACCTGGATTTTCCCTGAAACAGGAAGCGCTGGGCTATGCATGCATGGCTGAAATTCCATGTGTTATTGTGAATGTGCAGCGGGGGGGACCCTCCACAGGAAATCCTACCCATGTCAGCCAGGGGGATGTCAATCAGGCCAGATGGGGGACCCATGGGGATCATTCAATTATTGTTCTTACCGCCTCCAATCATCAGGATGTTTTCAAAATGACCGTTGATGCGTTTAATCTGGCAGAAACCTATAGAACCCCTGTTATTCTTCTTTTTGATGAAGCCGTGGGCCATATGCGGGAAAAACTCGTTGTTCCGGACGAGGGCGAGTTTCCCCTGGTTGCAAGGCTTAGAACTTCGGTAAAAAAAGGCGTGGACTATCATCCCTATCTGCCCAGGGAGGACGGACGGCTTCCCATGTCTGATTTTGGTGCGGAACACAGGTACAATGTAACCGGGCTTTTCCACGACATGTGGGGCTTTCCCTCAAACAATCCCAAGGTGGTCAATGGACTGCTCCACCATCTCAATGATAAAATTGAAAACAATGTTCAAAATATTACCCGGTACAGGGAGTATGCCCTGGAAGATGCAGATTATGTGCTGATATCCTATGGGTCTTCTGCAAGATCTGCCCTGCATCTGGCCAGAAACAGACGGGCCAGGGGAGAAAAGCTGGGGGTGCTGGAGCTTCAATCCCTGTGGCCTTTTCCAACGGAACTTGTCAGGGAAAAATGCGCAGGGGCAAGGGCGGTGATTGTTGTTGAAATGAATATGGGTCAGGTGTTAAGACAGGTCAAATCCTGTGTGGACCGGCCTGAAGCCGTTTTTCTGGCAAACCGCATAGATGGAGAACTGATAACCCCGACCAATATCAAGACATTGCTCCGGGTTATTCAGGGAAGGGGGGTATAGCATGAGTGTAAGAAATTATATCAGAGAGCGGTTTTTTCCTCAGATGTGGTGTCCTGGATGCGGACACGGGACCGTGTTGAACTCCCTTTTAAGGGCGGTGGAACAGCTGGAACTGGATAAAACAGATATGGTCATGGTGTCAGGTATCGGATGTTCCTCAAGGATTTCCGGTTATGTTGATTTTCATACCCTGCACACCATCCATGGCAGGGCCCTTGCCTTTGCCACGGGACTGAAATTGAGTAAACCCGGTCTGAATGTGCTGGTGCCCATGGGGGACGGAGATGCCCTTGCCATTGGCGGAAATCATTTTATCCATGCTGCCAGAAGAAATATTGATATTACTGCCATTGTGATGAACAACAGGATTTACGGAATGACCGGCGGTCAGTTTTCTCCCCTGACCGGTTATGATCTCAAGGCCACAACTGCCCCCTATTCTACAATAGACCATTCCTTTGACGTGGTTGACATTTCCAAGGCCGCAGGGGCTTCTTTTGTTGCCAGGACAACCACCTATCATGTTTTTGAGGCAGTTGATTTTTTGAAAAAAGCCATTCTTCACAAGGGCTTTTCAGTGGTAGAAATTCTTTCCCAGTGTCCCACCCATTTTGGCCGGCGAAACAAACAGGGGGATGCCCCGGCCATGATGGACTGGTATCGCATAAACACTGCAAAACTGGGATCAAAGGCCCTGGAAGAAAATTCTGATCTGATTCCCAGGGGGATTTTTGTGGAAAAAGATACACCTGAGTACTGCAGCGAGTATGAAAAAATTATTCAAAGAGCAACCAGGGGGAGCGCATCATGATACGAACCAGACTGGTATTTTCAGGGTCAGGGGGACAGGGGGTGATTACTGCGGCCATTATTCTGGCTGAAGCGGCTGTGATTTATGAAGATATGAATGCCATTCAATCCCAGAGTTATGGTGCGGCAGCCCGGGGCGGGGCCACAAAAAGTGATGTGATCATATCAGATTCAGACATATATTTTCCAGAAGTGGTTCAGCCCAATATACTGGTCTGCCTGACCCAGGAGGCCTATAATAAGTTTTCGCCCATTATAAGGCCCGGGGGGCTGCTGCTTACGGATTTACGATTTGTAGAAACCTTTAAAAAGGTGGATGCCAATCAGGTGGAGCTGCCCATGTACGATACGGTTATGGAAAAAACAGGCAAACCCATTGTATTCAACATATGCATGCTGGGAGCGCTTCTGGGACAGACAGCGCTGTTAAAGCCTGATTCCATCATGGATGTATTAAGAGAGAGGATTCCGGAAGATTTTATTGAAATGAACCAGAAGGCTCTGGAGCTTGGAATGGAACTGGGCAGCAGGGGATAGACACATAAATGCAGAAACCTGATCACCGGGTTGAAAGGGCGTTATATACCGGCTGAAGGAAAAATAGTCTCAATGTCCATGTTTTTTATTTTTTTAAGACAATCTTCAACCGCATCGTTTTCGTTGTCTCCGGTGCCCTGGTGTTCAGGTTTTGCAATGATATTGACAAGATTGGGCACAGCAACAAAGGCCGCCGCAAGGTTTCCCTGGATGGCCTGGTGCACATCAATATAAATCATCCTTCCATCCCTGATAAGATTATACCTTGAAACACGGGTGAATATGTCATCTTCGTGAAGATCCAGCATGTGTAAATACCCCAAATTAAATGATTGTTACTGATGTCCCTTGTTTTAATCCTGCAGAGATCCTGGCCATATCCTCATACTCGATCATCAGGTTTTTTGAATACCACCGCCCCCAGCGGTTGCCTGTCAGGAACGAGAACGACGGAGGACTTTTTCCCTGCCAGGCTAAAAATCGGCGACCTGCGGCCACTGGTCCTCAAACAGCTTAGGATAATATCATTTTTTACAATGGAATGAAAACAAATTTTTATGATTAATAATCAAATGAAAAAAACGCAGAAAAAGCTTGTGGCAGACTGGGAAACCCTTCAGCGGGTATTTATACGACCTGAGAATGATGAGTGCAGAAAAACTCTTGTAAAATATATGGAGCAGATTCTTTTCGGGCTCCATGATTTTTTAAATACCAATGTGGGGGTTACCGAAGAGATTTCCCTGAAGGATCTGTCTGAGCGTTTTAAAACAACCCTGATCTGCGACCATCCTGAGAAAAAACTTGTGGATGTGATTTCCGATATTATCACAGAGCTGTTTCCCAAAGCGGTCAATGTGGCGTCTCCTTATTTTGTCGGTCATATGACTTCGGCTATTCCCTTTTTTATGGTTCATTTAAAGGCCATTGTGGCGGCATTGAATCAAAATGTGATTAAGATAGAAACCTCAAAGGTGCTGTCTGTTCTGGAAAGGCAGGTGCTGGCAAAGATACACCGGCTGATATTCAACAGAAGCAGCGCCTTTTATGACAGGCATGTCCAGAGTATTGACACCACCCTTGGCGCATTTACAGCAGGGGGCACCACAGCCAATCTAACCGCGTTGTGGGTGGCCCGGAACCGGTTTTTTTCGCAGATTAAGGGGGCTAAAAATATTGAGGAAAACGGCCTTTTTACCGCTTTAAAGCATAGCCGGCTTGAAAGAATGGTTGTTCTTGTGTCCCGGAGAGGGCATTATTCTCTGAAAAAATCGGGGGGACTGCTGGGAATCGGAAGCAGCAATGTCATCCCCGTTGATGTGGACAGAAACAATCGAATGGATCTTAAAAAGCTCAATCATACCATTGTGGATCTGAAAAAATCCGGGAAAACAGGAATTGCCGCCCTGGTAGGGATTGCCGGAACCACTGAAACGGGTAATGTGGATCCCCTTGATAAAATGGCAGATATCTGTGAAGCCCATTCCATTTATTTTCATGTGGATTCGGCCTGGGGAGGGCCTGTTCTTTTTTCAGAAAAACACGCAGGCCTGATTGCGGGAATCAGCCGGGCAGATTCGGTTACCATGGACGGTCATAAACAATTCTATATGCCCATGACCTGCGGCATGGTCTATTTCAGGGATCCCGAGGCCATGGAGCATATTGCCTATCATTCCAATTATGTGAATCGAAAAGGAAGTGTGGATCTGGGGATAAAATCCCTGGAAGGCTCAAGGGAGGCCAATTCTCTAATCCTGGACAGTGCGTTGAAAATCATGGGAAAAAGGGGATATGCCCTTATGATTGACCATGGCATTGAAACCGCCAGGGGGTTTGCCGATCTGATTGAAAAAAGGGACCTGTTTGAACTGGTAACAGCACCTGAACTGAATATTCTCACCTATAGAATTTTTCCTGAATCTATTAAAAAAAGATGGTCAGGTGCTGATCCAGTGGAAAAAAATCAGCTGCACAAAGAACTGGACGACATTAACACCATGGTGCAGAGAAAACAGAGAGAGGCCGGGCGAAGTTTCGTGTCCCGGACCTGTTTAAGAATTGATCCAGAGGATTCACATATGTCAGTGGTGTTCCGGTCTGTTTTGATGAATCCCATGACAACCCTTGACATACTCGATGAGATACTTGATGAGCAGGAGGCAATCTTTAAAACCCTTTGTTTCAGCTTTCAATGGGGATAATAACAATGGAAACCCTTCGGTTTTCAGCATCCAGGGAAGAAATGGGCTGTGATTCACCCAGACCAATGCTTTGAATCCTTGCAGAACTGACACCCCTCTGTATAAGGGCATTGCTCACGGCCATGGCCCGTTTTTCAGACAACTCCAGGTTGTACGCTTCTGATCCCCTTGCGTCTGTGTGTCCTTCTACTCTTATCCGTGTGTGGGGATAATTGGTCAGCACCCGTGCCACCCTGTCGATTTCTGAGTAGGCCCCGGGTTTTAACACAGCTGAGTTCAGATCAAAGAACATACTTGATTTAAAGGTGGCTGTAAGAACATTCTGATCTCTCCTGATACTGGCTGAATCAGATGCGGCAACAGAGTTTCTCAAGGCATTTTCCTGCTGATCCATGTATGCCCCGATGCGGTTTCCTGCCACGCCGCCCAGTGCAGCGCCAATGCCTGCACCAATGGCCGTGCTTTCACTGTCTCCGCCGATGACCTGGCCGAGGACAGCGCCGACCCCGGCCCCAACCAGGGCGCCCTCCTTTGTTTTCCTTTCCGACTGGGTGGTACCTGCACAGGAAACGGTAAAAACAGATAAACAGATCAATATCATTATTTTGCTGATGGGTTTCATTTTATTCTCCTTTGAAACATTGTCAGTGCTTCTTTTGTTTAAGTAAATACGGTTTTTTCTATAATAATTCTACAGCGAACCGTGATTATTTTCAATGAAAATCTCGATGCTTTACAAATCTTTTTTCCTGATTTATGATTAACTCAATGATCTGGTTTGCTGGAATTACAGGTAAAGGTAGTGACAATTTTTTGATAAGGAGTGTGCCATAAGTGAGAGTCCTTGTGCTTGCAACACGCAACAAAGGTAAGATAAAAGAGTTGAAGGAATTGTTAAAAGGGTATCCCGTGGATATAAAAGATATGGATGACTTTGGGCCCATCCCTGAGATCGTAGAGGACGGGGAAAGCTTTGACGAGAATGCCTATAAAAAAGCATCTTTTACGGCCAGGGTACTGGGACATCCTGCCATGGCAGATGATTCCGGTCTGGTTGTGGAGGCCCTGGGCGGCCAACCCGGGGTAAGGTCTTCAAGATATGCCGGGGACAGTGCAACGGACCGGGAAAATTGTGAAAAACTGATCAAAGAATTAAACGGGAAAACAAATCGGAATGCCTTTTTCCAATGTGTTATCTCCATTGCCGTTCCCACGGGACCGGCCCTGACCTATGAAGGAAAGTGCCAGGGCATCATTACACAGGAACCTGCTGGAGAAAACGGGTTTGGGTATGATCCGTTTTTCTTTTATCCAGAATACAGCAAGACTTTTGCCCAGATTTCCATGGCTGAAAAAAGCAGGGTCAGCCACAGGGGCAGGGCGTTAAAAGAGGTGGCTGATGAGTTTGACAAGGTACTGGACTGGATTGATATTCATATGCCGGATTAGGGTTCTTCCAAAAAATAATCCACGCATCTTGCTTGTCTTTTTGCCCGTCTCCTGCGTTGCGCCAATGGGACATATTTCAATATGCCCCCATTACCGCGCCTTGAAGACGAACAACCCGATCATACAAAGT
>JAYEJJ010000199.1:0-2554 GCA_034660495.1 Thermodesulfobacteriota bacterium
GCTCAATCGGAAATGCTTCCATTGATGCCGTAAGGAAATATATTGAATCTCAGGGTTAGCGAGTCCGGCAATTCATCCCCTGAGCTAAAGACTCAGGGGTTTTCTTGCCGGTTTTCTATAAAAATCAGGACATGAAACCGGAAATAATAGCTGTTGTTGGAAAATCAGATTCAGGCAAAACCACCTTGATTGAAAAACTTATTCCTGAGTTAAAGGCGCGGGGATACAGAATCGGAGTGGTCAAGCATGCCCATCACGGGTTTGAAATGGACAAAAAGGGAAAAGATTCATGGCGTCACAGAAAAGGCGGGGCTGAAGCATCTCTGGTTGTGTCTTCCGGCAGAATTGCCTTTGTGAAAAATCAGTCTTTTGAAAATATTGAAGATGTAAAATACTACCTTTTTGATATGGATCTGATCATCATCGAGGGGTTTAAGCGGGAAAACCTGCCGAAAATTGAAATATTCAGAACGGACAGCCGGCATACCTCCCCCCTGTGTATGAATGACAGCAATCTTGTTGCCTTTGTATCTGACTCCAATTATGCACCTGATGTGCCAAAATTTCAGCTCAATGATATTAAAAAACTGGCAGATTTCCTGGAAAACCATTTTATACATAAATTATGAAAAAAAAAGATATTGAACATTTAAAACGCAGATTTCTTGAATACGTAGATTATTATATCACCCAGGCTGAGAATCCAGGTCCCTTTATTCTTAAAAAACAGCATACCTTCAGGGTATGCAGCGAGATCCTGTCTCTAGGGGAGCATCTTTCCCTGTCCGAACAGGAACTGCTTACAGCTGAAGCCGCCGCCCTTCTTCATGATATTGGAAGGTTTAAGCAGTTTCAGACCTACCATACCTTTCTGGATCAGAGGTCCGAAGATCATGCAGAGCTGGGACTTAAGGAGATTAAACAAGAGGATCTCCTGGATTTCTGTACCGGTGAGGAAGTATTCAGAATAGAAAATGCCATCAGGTATCATAATGCAGCTGATCTGCCCGAAGAGCTAAAATCCGAAGAACGAAACCCGGATGAGTTAAAAAAAGACGCGCTGTTTCTTCTGCGCCTTTTAAGGGATGCGGATAAACTGGATATATGGCGGGTGGTAACGGATCACTATGCATCCCCTCAGAAAAATAATAAAAAAGCAATCAATCTGGGACTTGAAGATGATGGTCAATTGTCTTCAGAGGCGGTAAGGGCTGTCTGCCAGGAAGAGTTTGTAAGAAGTCATATGATAAAAAGGCTGAATGACCTTAAACTCATGCAGATAAGCTGGATATTTGATTTAAATTTTGCATGGTCCGTGGCCAGAGCGGCCAATGAAAAATTTATTGAAAAAATAGCGGCAACCATGCCTGTATCCAGGGCACTTGAAGATGCTTTGACCCATGTTAACGCATATATGGAAAGCCATGGAAAAGATTCAGGCACAGTATAATTTTTATGGTTTTTGTATTCAGCTGGCCTTAATCTGTGTTTTAGTCATGACATCGATTTTTACCATACCTGGGTTTTCCTGGTTCTGTCCGGCGGTCATTGCTGAGACCACAGCTCAGAGATGCTGCATTACCCGGTTTGATCATGGACAGCTGAACTGGACCACCGGTAAGGTTCAGGCAACGGGAAGGGCAGTTCCCCCTGAAAAGGAAATGGCCCATGTCTCGGATTATATTTTCAGTGCAGCCAGGGCAGATGCGGGAAAAAACCTGATTTCAATTTTAAAGACAATCAGGGTGACATCAAAAAAAAGTGTGGATGATCACATTGCCTCAAAAGACAGACTTATGGCAGGCGTTGAAGAGATTGCCAGAGATGCTGTAATTGTAAAGCAGCATTATACGTCGGACAGAGCAATGGAGGTCACCCTGGAAGCCAGCATATTAAGGGGGTTCCTCCAGCTGGTTCTGCCCGAAGAGATCAGCCAGATTCCAAAAATTCAGGCCATTGATTCAGCCCTGAATTGTAAAGACCCTTCCGATCCCTACACAGGGCTTATCATAGATGTCAGAGGGCTGGATTTCAAACCTATCCTGTATCCTGTTGTTGCAAGTGAACAGGGACATGATATTTACAGCGCAGTTTTTATCAGCAGAGAACATGCTGTTCAGAACGGTGTCTGCCAGTATATCTGCAGCCCGGACCTTCCCGTACAAACACAACGGGCAGGAGGTCATCCCCTTGTGATCAAGGGACTGAGAAAAAGCAGAAAGAACAATTCAACCATTGTTATTACCTGGTCTGATGCTGAAAAAATTGAGAGCGCCTTTGAACATTACAGATTTATGCGACAGTGTAAGGTTATTATCCTGATGGACCCGCCCTCCTGCCTTGGGGGATCTTCCAAAAAATAATCCCCCTATCCTGCCTGCCTTTTTGCCTGTGTTCTGCGCTGCGCCAATGGGACAACATATAGAGAGTCAACAACCCCTGAGCTAAAGACTCAGGGGCTTGCAAGGCAACTTGTAAGCCCGGTTGATTAGCCTAAGCTACAGAAAAATTGGTGGCTGCGTTACATTGGAATATATAGTCATCCCAAGGTACT
>JAYEJJ010000200.1:0-2552 GCA_034660495.1 Thermodesulfobacteriota bacterium
AAATATTCAATGGGAAAAGGACCATCTGTCTGAACTGATTTTTCTTGTTGTTCACCGCCAGATTGATATTGGTTGTTTGAAGTCATTTCTTTTTGTAGAGGATGAATTTTTCGGTAATGAAGAGCTGGCTGTGCTTGATTTTTACAAAACCGCTGCTGGTGCATCCTCGTGTCAAAGCTGATTTTCATGCTTTATCCGGCTGACGGGTGGGGAACGTTGACGATATCCGGATACCACAGGGTCAGCTCTTCTCCCCTGTACAGCACCTGATCGGCGGATTCCACGCCCTGCATAAAGGAGTGGTCCATGTTGCCCACTTCATACCGCCAGGCACCAAACCGTCCCCTGGAGAGAATCCCCTTCTCTTTGAAATGATTCAGCCAGGGAAACAGAATCCTGTTCCGGTTGACACTCGGGGTGGGATACCCTTTTTCCACCCGTTTGTACCAGGTGTGGTTGATCTGGCTCTTCTCTTTTATCAGCCTTGTATTGACGGTGCCCTGGACAACCTGGTCGACAATTTTGTCGGAATCAACGGGTTTTTGGGCGCTTTCACTGACCTCGCACATGAGAGACCATGATTGGCTGCTATCGGGAACATTGTTGGGAGAGTAGTTGCTGAACACAGTCACACGGTAAAAGGGATTGTCCTTTTCTGGAAAATAGATCCAGCACTTGTTTTTCAGATGGTCTGGAGGGGTTCCCTTGAGGGCAAGGCCGACAATGTGGGTGGCGGAGTATTTCAATTCCCGGGGGGTGCTTTGAGTAACGCCGTTGGCAACGGATGAAACGCTGCTGCTCATGCCGGTCAGCTCGGCCAGATCATCAAGCGGAATGGTGCTGATCAACGTGTCATAATTCTCTTTTCTTCCATCTGTGAATTCCAGGGTCTTGTCGGTGGGATTTATTGTCTTCAGCCGGGAGTTGAGGTGGATATTTTCCTTTGGCAGTGCGCCAGAAAGGTTTTCCCATATGGCACCGGTTCCCCGGTACTTGGGGAACCGGAACCTTGCATTGGGGCCCCAGGCAATGTCATCCTTCTGGTCCAGATGATTATCGATGATACGCTTGACATCGACCTTGGCAACCCTTTCCCCCACCCAGTTGTGGCTCAGCTCATTAACCGGATAGGCCCACACTTTAAAGTTGTATGGGTTGAGAAACCATTTTGCCAGCCCCCTGCCAAAACCTGCGTCAATCCAGTCTCCGAAATGCCGGAGAGTTTTGTTGGGGCTGCTGTTATTGAGATCCATGAGTCCATACAGACACTCTTTAAAGAGATCCTTTGGTAAACGATGGATATTGTTCTGGATGGGGTAGGGGATGAATCTGTTCTGCATCCAGACCCAGGCACTTCGGTCATGGTACAGCCAGTCACTGCTGCTGTCCATCACCTTGTCCATGACCTGATCAAAATAGGGGTAATGGCTGAACAAAACATGGCCGCCGATATCCCACCAGAAATTTTCTTTGTCCTGAAATGAGGCGGACAGCCCTCCCACGTGATTGTTCTGTTCAAAAAGCGTCCAGTTGTCATGTCCAAGCTCGTTTAGTCGCCAGGCGGCTCCCAGGCCGCATGGTCCTGACCCGATTATGATGATTTTCATAATATGTTTATTTGTCCTCTAATTTTTATGGCTTTTTGGAAAGTTTGAAATCACCCTGTTTTTAATGAAAACATGTTCAACGTCAAGGAAAAAATTGACGGGAAAAGGATGATCAGTTATTATTATGCTGTTTTTGTAATGCAGGTTAGGTTTTCAAACCAGCGTATTTGAAGCTGTTGTTTCAGCTTTGGAATAAAAAAGTATTGTCGGCTCATCGGTTTAACACTGTGCTGCAGGAAATGTACAGAAGGATGAGCATAAAGCCGATTGGGGGACTGCGTGTTAGAACTATTATCATAAAGAAAGCGCTGTGTCCATCTGCATGGAAATTTTAGCTTAAAGGCCGTTAACAACAAGTGTTACCGGAAAATATCTGACTCCTTTGATAACAACTGATATTGCGGAAAAGAATTTTAAGGAAAGTTTCAGTGAAAAAGAATTTGGCGGAATTAGAGAAATAATTATAAAAAGAAGCAAGCAAAACTTAATCATCAAGTAAAAGAGATTTGTTTAATGTTAAAAGAGAATCAGGTTATCCCCTATTCAACATCAGATATCCCCAAAGGCCCTTATCTTGTTTTTTCTCCCCATCCAGATGATGAAACCCTTGGGATGGGTGGGGTGATCGCCCTTGCTGCCCGATCAGGAATTGAGGTTCATGTTGTTTTTGTTACAAGCGGCGGAAAAGGCGGCAATGTTGAAGTCAGGATAAAAGAATCAGAAGCTGCATCAGAGATACTGGGAGTAAGAAAACGGTTTTATCTGAATCTGCCGGACAGGGGCGTGTTCAGTGCCCGTCTCAAGGGTGAGCAGCTTTATGAAATTTTTAAGGAAGTTTCCCCAGTCACTGTTTTTTTACCTTCTTTTCAGGAGTTTCATCCGGATCACCGGGCCGTAACCTTTAAACTGCTTCAATTTTTAAATAACAGTTCAGAAGTCTCCAGT
>JAYEJJ010000201.1:0-12524 GCA_034660495.1 Thermodesulfobacteriota bacterium
TAAAACCAGAGATGGGCGAAAGTCAACGCGTAAAAGTAACCGAAGAGTCAATAAATGGCAAAAAACTACCCAAAAATTATCTTAATTTAACAAATCCATACACGACCCATTATTTTTATTAGGTGGTGTATGGATTATCCATATTCCAAACATATAACATGTTGAAATAACTAATTCTGCTCTGTAAATAATTTTGAATGACATTGCACATCCCCCGGGCCGTGGAAACGGTTTTGAATCAGACCCAAAAGATGACTCACTGATAGTCGCTGCACAATACAAAGGCATGAATGTCAGTTTCTGCTCCGGCAGTTTTTTGTAGGTCCCGCTGTAAAGCACAATTCCCTCCGGGCAATGGGTGTATTTTTCAAGCATCAGATGAAGGCTTTTCAAACTTCAGAACTCCTGACCTCAGCTAATTTTGAATGCATAATCATTTTCTATATATAGTATTTTTTTTTAAAAACAAAGACAATAAGCACAATATATGGTATTTGTCTGGTTTTTTTATGCATTTAAAATTACGATCCTAAATTTGAATATTTTCAGTTAAAACAATATATTAGGTTTGTGGTGTCAGGAGCTCTGAACTTCCGCCTGAGCCGGATTTTACTTTTACTGGATAAATCGCTCCCCAATAAACGCTTGACGTATATACAGATTATGCATACAATTTAAAGTATGATATTCGAATGGGATGAAAACAAAAATAATGCCAATATCCGAAATCACGGAATTGATTTTAATGATGTTATTGAAATTTTTTCCGGACCGATGATTGTTAATCTCGATGACCGGTTTGATTACGGAGAAGATCGACTCTTTGGTATCGGTTTTATGAACAACGTTATTGCAATTGTTGTTTTCATCGAAAAAAAAGCTGATGTCATTCGAATTATTTCATCAAGGAGGGCGAATAAAAATGAATGCCAACAATTCAAAAAAGAAATCAAAAACAGATTGGGATAAATTAAATAGTATGTCCGATTCAGACATTAATTATTCTGATATTCCAGAACTTGGGAACTCTTTTTTTAAAAGTGGAAAATTAAGAATGCCTAAAGCCAAACTTCGTATTTCAATTCGATTGGATGCGGATGTTTTAGAATGGTTCAAATCCCACGGGAATGGGTATCAAACAAGAATTAATGCTGTGCTACGTATGTACATGGAAGCCCACAGGCAGAACAACAGCATAAACTCGGACTTGTAAAAGCTGCACCGCTTCGCTCAGCAGCTTTTACAAGCCGGTTATGCTGAGCTAAAAATTAAGTGGGGAAGTCCTAATCTTCAAAGAAATGGAAGACAAGGACAAGCCCAGGCGGGTGTTGATATTTATGGAGACGATGATTTGGGGAGATTTGTTGGTGTACAGAGTAAAAATGTAGGCGAAGAATTAAAAATAAAATCAGTTAAGCAAGAGATAGCTAAAGCTGAGCAATTTAAGCCGCCGATTTCCAGTTTCTATATTGCCACAACACTTCCTAATGATGCTTTATTGCAAAAAGAGATACGGCTATTATCCTGGTTATAACGGATTTGGGGGAACAGGCTTAACTATTTGAATTTATGCCAACACATTATAGTTCTTATCCTGATATTGTGACAATAGGCAGGACAGAGAATTCATCCGCAATGTCCGGGAAACCCGAAAATTAGGGAAGCTCTGAAATACCGAATCAATGGCCTCCCCCAAATCCGTTATAATCAGAACACAATATGATACTTACAATCCCATTTTACGTGTGATAAGGTTTGCCAATTTTGCATAATTTTCTCCTCTCCCCCATTGAGGGGCTTTCCCGAGGAATAACCTTTATCACGTTTTATTATCACGCCGGAATTGTCGAACTTTTCGGGTCGCTCAGGCATAGCCTGAGGTTTAATGTAAAGCAATTAGAATAAGAAAAATATTTTCTGTTGAAAAAGACTGGGACAGGGAAACAAATTTTGGTTTTACAGGACGGGGTGATTTTTATCTTGACAAAGCCATTGGATTTCATTGTTTCTTGGTTTATATAAAGATCATAGGATTATCTTATGGTCTATATAAGAGTCAAAGGTAAAAAATGCCAAAATCTATAATACGTACTTACTCAAGTTATTGCCGCAGTGCAGTCCTGTTACTCGGTGGATTGATCCGCGAAGCCCGCAATGAACGTAAGCTTACGGCTCAGGAACTGGCCGACCGTGCCGGTATTTCCAGAGGGATGCTGCAGCGGATTGAAAAAGGAAATCTTAAGTGTGAAATCGGGGCTGTATTCGAAGTCGCCACCATTGTCGGTGTTAAGCTGTTTGATGCCGATGAATACGCATTGCCGAAACATTTGCACCAAACCCGGGAAAAGCTGGCCCTTCTGCCAAAATCTGTTCGCAAAAAATCCAAACCAGTAAACGATGATTTCTGAAACAAAGAAAGAAGCCTTTGTCTGGATATGGCTGCCGGGTGAAACTGAACCTGTCGTGGCTGGAAGGCTTGAAGCAGAGAATGGTATTATTCAGCTCAATTATGGTAAGAGCTATCTGGATCGTATCCGTGACAGCAATCCTGCAATTCCAATTTACGAGCCTGAACTGCCGCTGGAGGCAGGGGTGCTTCCTTGAGACCGCACACAATTTCCTTCTGTCTGAAGAAAAAGCCCGAAAAATATGCGATGGCCTGATTGACGCAATCGAACACCACTGGAAAACAGTCTGTGAAGAAGCTGAGTTAAATCAGGTGGACAGGCTATTTCTTTGGAGACGGCAGTTTCTAAACCCCTATTCAGTTGAGCAATAAGCATCCCCATGATTTCCATATTTGCCTGTAAAGTCGTCAAACGCATTGGTAACGGCAAAATCCACACAACTGCCCAATGATTTGAAATGCGCTTTTCCGCAGGCAATTTTCGCTGTTTCCGCAGGTCTGAGCGCATCGGAAAACAGGGTGCTTTTGGTTTCCACCACAAAATAGAGTTTCTCTCTGCCGTCCGACTCGATCAACACGGCCCAGTCCGGGTTGTAGGCGCCCAGAGGCGTATCGATCCTGAACCATTTTGGCAGCCTGGCATACAGCTTGACATCATCGCTTTTTTCAAAGGCAGCAGCAAATTCAAGCTCGATATCTGAATCATAGACCACATGGTCAAAAATGGATTTTCGGCTTTCCACCATGTTTTTATGCAGGTACCCGAACAGCTCGTTTTCCTCGAACAGCGCCTGGGCATAAAAGTGATCATCCCCGATCCGGTGGTATTTGATACCATCCACCACAAACAGCCGCATCTGGTTTTTGATGATGGCGGATACCTGTCCAATGAACTTCTGGGGATTGTTCTTGAACGATGCCAGCCGGCCGCTGTTATTGATGATTTTCACGATGGTTCTGCGGGTCAGGTTGGTCTCGTTCTGAAGATAGGTGATCAGGTCAGGCAGTTCAAAGGTCCGGGCATCATAGACATGGGCGGTTTCCTGAATCTGTTCAGCGTGTACGCCGCCCCGGTCGATATCCGTTCTGGCCTTGCGGTATATGAACCTGGCTTTTCCCACATGCAGACTGGTCTTGATCTCTTTGGCACACCTGTCTGCCAGCGCATCCCCATCAAAATCCACCCGGAAAGTGGTGCGATACTTGATCTTATCCCAGAGCTGTTTGAAATCCTCACTTAAAAACACTGCCTTGTTCAGGGATACCTTTTTCCGTTGGTCACGGTTTTTGATGTTCAGTTTGCCGGCCACTTTTTTGAGGACGGCGGCAATCTGCCGGGCCTGGGGTTCAAACGCCTCGGGAAGGTCCATGTCCCCGGTTTTCAGTGCTTTTTTCAGGGCATCCTGGACTTTGCCCCGGGCATCGATATAACCTTTCGTCTTCAGATGATGCCAGAGCATTTTTGATGACTCAACCCCCAGGTATTCATTCACATGCCCCTCCACGGAAACCACCATATTGGCGAACAGGTGTTTTTCCACCACACCGAATTTGATGCCCTCTTCTTGCTCGATTTCTTTTTGAAGCTGGGCCGCAAACGCTTCATAGGATTCATTGGCCATGACAGTCAGGGTGTTCACATCAAACCCGTGTACCCGCTCCCCGTCCTGGTTGACCGCGATGCGAAGCCCCCGGCCGATTGTCTGCCGCCTTTCCTTTTCAGATCCCATTTCACGCAGGTTGCAGATCTGAAACACATTGGGATTATCCCAACCCTCCTTGAGGGCGGAATGGGAAAAGATGAATTTCAGTCTGGAATCAAAGCAGAGCAGTTTTTCCTTGTCTTTCATGATCAGATTATAGGCGCTTTCATCGGCAAGGGTTTTGCCGGAAGCATTCTTGAGCATCTCTTTTCCGGAGGTATCCTTTTTCTTATCCACGGCAAAATACCCGTTATGGACTTCAGCCGGCAGTGTATCCAGGTCAGCCCCGTCAAACAGTGTCTGGTATCTGGGTTTTTTGATGGCCCGGGCATATTCCTGCTCAAACATGGCGGCAAATTTGCCTTTCTGCCGATTGCCGTGTTCATCATACCACCGGTAATTGGCCACCTTGTCAATGAAAAACAGGGTGAGCACTTTGATGCCCCTAGACCCCAGCAGCATCTCTTTTTCCAGGTGTTCGTCAATGGTTTTGGCGATCTGCAGACGCTTGTATTCATCCGGATCCACCTCGTTCACCGCCTGTCCCAGCTTTAAAATATCAGGCCTGCTGGTGAAATCGATGGTTTCACTGCCTTTTTTGCAATAGATTTCATCGATGATGTACCCATCATATATGTCCCGCCCCCTGCTTTTTTCCAAAAGATCATCCCCGCTTTTGACCGTCACGGTTTTCCGCTGGATCCCCCCGGTTTTTGTCCGGCAGTCCATCTCGATTTTTGCGGTGATGGGGCTTTTTTTAATGTCCACACTGATCAGTTTGATATACGCCTTGTTGTGACCGTCCACCACGTCCACGCCTGCCACCTCGATTTGTTTCACAAGTTTCTGTTCATAGGCATCCACGGAATCGAGTTTGTACAGCATATGGTATTTGTCCACATGGGTGGCGGAATAGCGCAGCTTGCACAGCGGGTTCAGCGATGCAATGGCCTGTTTGCTCCTGGCCGTGGTATCCACGCTCTGGGGTTCATCGATGATGACAATGGGATGGGTTTCCTGGATGTACTCAATGGGCTTTGCCCCGGTCATGCGGTCATGGGTCCTGTGGATGATGTTGGCCTTGTTTTCCTTTTCCGGATCGGAAAAACTCTTTCTAAAGGCATCAATATTGATCACCATGATTTGGATATCCGGACTGGTGGCAAAATTTCTGACATCGGACAGTTTGCCGGAATCATAGACAAAATAATCAAAGCTGACATTTTCATACAGTTCCCGGAAATGGTCCGCCGTGATCTGCAATGATTTATGCACCCCTTCCTTGATGGCAATGGAAGGCACCACGATAATGAACTTGGTAAACCCATACAGCCGGTTGAGTTCAAAAATCGTCCGCAGGTACACATAGGTCTTTCCTGTGCCGGTCTCCATCTCCACGGTAAAATCCATTGAATCCAGATTTTTCGAAGGGGCCAGCCCGTTTTTCAGCTGAATGCGCCGGATATTTTCAAGAATGTCCTCATCCAGCAGTTTCAGCCGGTTGCCGATGCCCAGACCCTTTTCCTCCATCCCCGGCAGGGCCGGCTCTGAAGCAAACTGCAGCGGGGCCACCGTGAAATTGGTCCGGCAGATCTCCTGTCCTTCAAACACGCCGGTGATAGCGTCTATGGCCTGTTTCTGAAACGCCAGATTCGGATCAAATTTGATTTTCATTGAGTTTCTCCATTTTTAACCACGGAATACACAGAAAACACAGAACGGAATTTTAACAACGAAAGGCTGTGCAACGGGTCGTTGGACCTTTGGGGGGATTTATTCATCATTCTCAATTCACTGTTCATAATTCAATTCTTTCAGAACCACCGAGAATTCCTCGGCAGTTGCTTCCCGGTCCAATTCACCTTCATCTTTAATTTTCATTGTGCGCCTCCCATTCAGCCTGGGCGCTTTCAAGTTGTCTTTTCAACGCCTCTTTATCAGGAAGATAGGTTTGATATTTTGCCGCGTGAATGTTGGCGCCTTCCGGCAGGGTGATTTCCACCAGAGAATCTTTTTTCTTTTTACAGAGGATAATGCCGATGGTCGGTTCCTCATCCTCCAGTTTCACATAACGGTCGAAATAATTGACATACATCTGCATTTGTCCAAGATCCTGATGTTTCAGATCACCGATTTTCAGATCGATGATGACATAGCAACGGAGCAGCCGATTGTAAAATACAAGATCCACAAAAAAGTGTTCTTCATCAAAGGTGAATCGCTTCTGCCGTGCTTCAAACAAAAACCCTTTGCCCAGCTCCAGAAGGAAATGCTCCAGTTTGTCGATAATGGCGGTTTCCAGATCGATTTCCGAATAGCGGGCCTTTTCTTCCAGCCCGAGAAACTCCAGTACATATGGGTCTTTGATTACATCCGCATGTTTCTCAATCAATAGTCCGTTTTGGGAAAGCGCTTTGACTCCCTCTTTATCCCGGCTGAGAGCCAGCCGCTCGTATAAGCTGGCATCAAACTGGCGTTTCAACTCACGCAATGACCAGCCGCCATTGGCCGATTCAAGTTCATAAAACCGCCGTTCATCCACATTGGAAACACCCATCAGAAACAAATAATGAGACCAGCTCAGCGGCAATTTCACAGACAGCGCCCAGGATATTCGGGCCAGGCCCGATTCTTCAGACAGTGTCTGAGGTTTCCCCTGAAAAGATTTGGCGAACAGTGCCTGCCAAATCTTTTTTTCTTCATAATTTGAATCACTCAAAAGACGTTGAACAGCGTCCTGGAATTCTTTCAAAGATTTGGCGAACAGTGTCTGCCCAATCTCAGGATACTGTTCATAAAACTGCCTGAACTGGTCCAGGGAGCGGCGTGAAAACCCCTTGCCAAGCTTTGCAGTAAGCCTTTCTGAAAGCTGTGCCATCAGATTTTTTCCATAAATTTCAGCTCGATCACTACTCTGTTTTTCAAATTCCACAATATACCAGCCGAACAGCCAGTTCCTCGCCACCAGGGAACTGTTGACTGCACGGGCCGCCTGTGCCCGCAAGGCTGTCTGAGTCTGCTCAAACAGGTCAACCAACCCGTCAAAACCAATTTCCGTGGTTTCAATAGGTTCCGTGGCTACTTTCTTTTTTCGTGCCTTTTCGTGTTTTTCGTGGTTCATGATCACAAGCTCCTCACATCTTCAATACCAGCCTGTTTCAGGATCTGCACTGCATTGGTTTTCACCACATCATCCTTGAAACCCGAATCCTTGAACACCACCCGCATAATCTCCGGTTTGAGTTCCTTCTTGAGCCCGGCAATCCCTTCCACCAGATCCAGATTCACTGCATCCGACAGACAGATGATCAAGGCCCCCATGCCGATATCAAACACCTTCTGTCCGGCAATGGTATGTTCTTTAATGGGCAGCGTCAAATCCAGGCCGTATTTGAGCAGGATTTCATACAGAATATCTGATTCGGTCCGCCCCGGTTTAATATTGGTGATATAATCTTCCAGCAGATTTTCATCCAGGGTTTCAAAATCCGCCTCCCAGGGCTTGGTGTTGGTGGAGTCGAGTTTGAATACCTTAAAGCCAAGATCGCCTTTGTATTCGGGGTGTTCCTCTTTGATTTTGGTGGCGGCTCTGCGGAAGCGTTCTTTGGCGATCTCAGCAATGGTTTTATAACAAAATTTATAAGCTGTTTGATCTGGATCAATTAATTCTGGCAACTGAACACCAAAAAATTTTCTTTTTGTATTTTCTTCCTGATTTAATTCATAAACAGCTTGTCCAATTCCTCCTGAACCAGAAAAAAAATCAAAAATAATATCTCCATCATCTAAAGTTGCAAGTTTTATTAAAGATTTAAGTAGTTTTATCGGTTTAGGATTATCAAAAAGTCCTTCTTTTTTTAGTAGTGTTTTTAATTCAAAAGAACCTTCTTGGTTGCTACCAAATTTTTCGTGTGTAAAAAAATTAATGCCAGCTTGGCCATGCTTAATCGCTTCATCCAAATAAATCTTTATTCTAGGATACCCACCTCCATTATTGGTCCAATGAACACGGTTATTTCGAATATGTTCATCAAAAGTTTCTTTGCTTCCATACCAAATTTCATCATAAACCGTCCCATTAACTGTCTTTATTTTATATTTGCTGCCACCACGTCCGACCGCGGCTTTCCATGGATTCGAAGTCCAAGGTCCTTTAGGATCATTATCCGGGTTGTTGTATTCACTAATTCTGCTTTTTGTAAGTGGGAGCCCATAATATTTTTTAGTTTCTTTAAGGATTAAGGAATTTTTAGCAAAAACGAGAATATAATCAGCAACCTTAGCAACCATTTTAGATTTATCATTCGGCTGATTATGTCTCCTTCTCCAAGTAATTTGGGCCTCAAAATTTTCTTCACCAAAAATCTCATCACACATTTTGCGAAGGTTGGCTATTTCATTGTCATCAATATGGATAAATATCACCCCATCATCTTTCAGCAAATTTCTTGCCAGTTTCAGACGAGGATACATCATATTCAACCAATCGGTATGGTAACGGCCGCTGGTTTCCGGGTTGCTGGAAATATTTCGGCCTTCCCCATCAATCTGTCTGGTGATCCATTTGTAATTCTTTATATTGTCTTTGAAATCATCTTTGTAAACAAAATCATGTCCGGTATTATAGGGCGGATCAATACAAATCGCCTTGATTTTTTTATGATAGCTTTTCTGAAAAAGCTTGAGGACCTCCAGATTATCGCCTTCAATGAAGATATTTTTCGTGGTTTCCCAATCCACGGATTCTTCCGGGCAGGGCCGCAGCGTTCCGGTGCTGGGAGTCTGGGCGAGCATCCGGGCCCTGGTTTTACCGTTCCAGGTGAAGCTGTAGCGTTCTTCCCGGGTATCCACATATTCGCCCAGCAGCTCTTTCAATATATCGAAATCTATTTTGCCTTCGGTAACTGCTTCCGGAAAAAGTGCTTTGAGTTTGGAAATATTATCAGCTACGATGTCTATTGTTTTTCCGTCCAGTTTTTCCATATCTATCCCTTTTTATGTTTAACCACGGAATACAGGGAAAACACAGAATTTTTATTTTTTTTCTGAGTGTTCTGTGTATTCTGTGGTTTTACAGCTCTTTCGTCAGTTTTCTCAGTTTCAGTTCTTTGTGCTTAATTTCGGTGTTCAGCTCCACCTGCCGGTTAAACGCCGCGCCCTTCAATTGCCCCCGCAACTCAGATATTTCAGACTCAATCTCCCGGCACCGTGCCAACCCCGCCATTCTTTTTTCAGCCGGTCAGTGGTAAACGATCCTGAAAACCTGGCACACGCATACCCGGTAAACCGGTCCAACCAGGTGTTGTAAACTGCTTCATAATGGGTCAAGGGAAGATGGTCCCAGGCCAGTGAATGGATAAACGCCGATTCCGGCTCTTTTAAATGCGTTATTTCCATCCAGTTGGTGGTAAAAAACCGTTCCGCAACAAAAGCGCCCTGTTCCGCCTGACTGAACCGTTTGGGCGCAATGCTCAGTGCCAGGCGGTCCGGGTCCACAGCAAAAACCAGGAACAGGGGATATGGAATCACCCGGTGAATAACCTCAGCAATGCGGCGATGCCCTTTTGGAGCCGTCAGTTCAATTTGAAGCACTGCAATCTCAGGATATTCCCGTTTAGCGTCCCTGTATGGCAGCACCGGGCAGGTGAAGGGCTTTAACGTGTATTGCCAGTGGATATTCTTCACCTGTTTCCTGAACAGTTTTTTATCACCGGCCATCACCTGACCGCTGTCCAGAAACTGTTTCTTGGGAACCCGTCTGGCCAGCAGGGCTGTTTCAGGAAAACGGAAGGTTTCCCAAAGATCCGCCATCGCTTTATTCATGTTTTCCCTCCCTGGCCATCAGAATCAAATAGCAGATCACTTCAAAATCATCCATGCCCTGTTGGCCAGAATATATTTCAGCGGTGCATACGCGCTCAGGTTCAACAGGCGGATACTCCTGTTGATGGTGTCAAGTGGGGGGAAACGGCCCTGGGTGTCAATATCGGTTTTGATATTGACTGGTTTGCGTCTTTCCGGAAATTTTCCGATCTCTGCCACATCATAATATTTTTCAATATGTTTTCTGGAGCGGGCAATGGTCAGAAGGTCCAGCAGTTTAAAATATCCGAAATTCAAAGTGTTCAGCAGCGATTCCGTGGTTCTTTGCTTCTCCCCCAGTTTCAGCCAGGCATTGAAGCGGGTCTGGGCCATTTTAAGGGTATGTTCAATACTGGTGATGCCATGGGAGTTCAGGGCCGTGTCATCGCCTTCGGCAATAAACGCCACCTGGTTTTTCAGGTCATTCATCCGGTTGTTGACCGGTGTGGCAGACAGCATCAAAACTTTGGTTTTTACCCCTGCCCGGATGATATCCTTCATCAGTCTGGCGTACCGGGTAAGGGTCTCGTCTTTGCGGGCCGGGTTGTTTCTGAAGTTATGGGACTCATCAATGACCACAAGATCATAGTTGCCCCAGTTCAGGGTCTTGAGATTGATTTCTCCGGACATTCCCCGCACCCGGGTCAGATCGGTATGGTTCAGTACATCATAATTGAACCGGTCCGAGGCCATGATATTTCTTTTGTCATTGATGGTATACAGGGTCCAGTTTTCCCTGAGTTTTTTGGGGCACAGCACCAGAACCCGGTCATTGCGCAGTTCATAATATTTGATAATGGCCAGGGACTCAAAGGTTTTGCCAAGCCCCACGCTGTCGGCAATAATGCAGCCGTTGTAGCGCTCTATTTTGTCGATCGCCCCGAGTACCCCGTCCCGCTGGAATTTATACAGCTTCTGCCAGACCTGTGTGCCTTTGATCCCTGTCCGGGTTTTGATGATGTTTTCTTCATCCAGTTCACCCGCAAAGGACTGAAAGATGTGGTACAGGCTTAGAAAATATATCTGCCGGGGTGTTTTGTCCGAATAGATCAAAGACAGGGCCTGGTGCAGGCGTTCTTTGAAATCAGGGTTTTCCCGGCCGGCCATCCAGAGTTCATCAAACCATTTTAAAAGCCCATACGTCTGCTCATTGTCATGAAAGCAGGTGTTCATGTGATGGGATTCCGACGGCACCACGCCCAATCCATCGGTGGTAAAGGCGGAACTGCCCACAATGGCGACCTGTGGCCCCTCTTTGCCGGGATTGTCTGTATGAAAGAGATTCTGGGGTATGGGGGATGCGACCTGGCGCACCTCGCATTTTTTTTCCAGCCACGCGGCACAGTTCCGGGCAATCCGGGTCATATCCAGACGGTTCCTGAACCGCCGGTCCAGGTGGCTGCCCGCCAGGTTCACAAAAAAAGGCGCCATGTCATTTGAGGCGGGAAACAAAAGGCGAAGTTTTTCAATCTTTGAGAGTTCTTTTTTCAAATCCTCATAGGCGTATAGAGAAAAGAAGGCGGAAACGATGGAAAGGCGGCATTCAGAGCCGATATTCTTTTTTAGTTCAGAAACAACATTTCCCAGTGATTTGTTGTCGGGTATTCCTGAAGAGGGGGTTACCATAACCAACTTTTTATTATTCTACTCCTTGACTTCTCCAGCTGCCAGGCGATGACCTGCATATTAGCAGCACTCGTTATTTCCTCTATCGACAGAAATTCAGATCTGTCAATGTAATACTGAAGCCTGATAGCTGCCTTGTTTAGCTTTACCAGGTCTGATCTAATAATTCAGATGCCCGGACCTATGTTCTCGTATCAGCATTTTTTCAGCATGTAAAGGAATTTCAAGGCATCAATCATAGTGGGAAATCTATCAGAAAATCTGGGCATCCTTCATAAGTACTTTACACTTTCTGAAACCATTCCTTAATTTAAAGGTGGTTTTACTGAAAAAGTGTAAAGTACTTTTATGCTGATATGAAGGATGCCAAAATCTGTTATCCCTTTTTATTTTTAACCACAGAAAACACATAATTTTTTATTCATTTTTTTCTGAGTATTCCCTTCATAAATTTTGCCATGCTTCATCCTCTTCCGGGCTCAGCCAATCCTTTCTCAAAGAGGATTCACTCATTACTGTGGTATATTGTTTGTCTTGAAACGTCTTTGTCTGTAGAAAATGAAGAAAATCGAGCACCTCAGAAAGGAGTGGCTCAGGGATTTTCAGCATAATTCACCTTCACTTCAGAGAGACCCTGTGTTTTGTTGTTTTGATACTATCAGCCACTTTACTGGTTGTCAATTTGCCGATGATCCATAATTCCAGACATCCTACTTTTTAGCAGTTTTTAGCCGTTTTTTTGGACGTTCTGTAAGGCAAAGGTGTAAAATGTTTCCTTGAACGGGATGTAACATACTGAAATTTCAGAGCTCCTGACACCACAAACCTAATATATTGTTTTAACTGAAAATATTCAAATTTAGGATCGTAATTTTAAATGCATAAAAAAAACCAGACAAATACCATATATTGTGCTTATTGTCTTT
>JAYEJJ010000202.1:0-2533 GCA_034660495.1 Thermodesulfobacteriota bacterium
GGACATGGCCGCAGTTTTATTGCTGGCAGGTTGCGCCTCCAGGTGATTCCGAACCGCAAGCAGGAAACACTGGAACCGATGGTTCTGGCCAACGTCCAGAAGAAAGCCGAAGTACGAACCGATGGGTAGACTGTGTCCTTTCGGCGAGCCTGCGTGAATTTATATTAATAAGTGGTATATTGAGCCAATACCGTGCTTTAACCAGCACTGAAAGGGCATGTCCCAAACGGTTCACGCCCTTCATCATTAATATATACAGGGAGAGGTAATTATGCGGTTTGCATTAACTTATCAACAGTGGATTTATAATTCCAGGGCATCCACCTGGATGGATTTTTAAACACTGATTTTGAATGTTTCTGCAAGGCAACAAGATATTCAAAGGGGTTGACCTTAATCAGATTACAGGTATGAATAAAACTCATGAACATGTCACCGATGTATGCCCCATGTTCAGTCTTGTAAAACAATGAATTTTTTCGATGCAAAATAGCACGCTTCAATCCTTGTTCACAGATATTGTTATCAAGTGGTGCGCCTGGTATTTCTAAAAAACGGTTTAGCTCAGGCCAGTGGTTGAGCATGTATGAAATTGCCTGACCCAGTCCTGAGTTTGGTTCAACAAGCTTGTCATCTATTTGACTGTTCAGCCAGGAATTCAATTTTTTCATCAACGGGCCACTATGTTTTTGATGATATCGGAGTCTTTCATCGGGTGACATTTGCTGTTCTTTAGCAGCAGCATCATTTTTATAAATATCAGCCAGTGTTTCAATAACGTACCGGCACTCCTCCGGGAAATTTGGTGCCACATCTACAAAATTACGGCGAGGGCGAGCGTGAGTCATGCAATTGCATAAAATGATCTCAAAATCTTCCGGGATGTTTCTGGAGAGAGCATCGCACATTTGAATAGGGGCCGGTTTGTCCCTACATCTTTTCAGATAAACAGATGCGATGTTTTCTCCTGCATGATTGCGGCCGGTAAAGAATAAAGCGATTTTCCTGGTTTGATCTAAAACTGAAATAACACCTGTTGTGAAAATGCCGGTACGTTCATTCTGGCTTCTGGTCTTATTCTCCTGCATAAGATCCAGAATTTTCATGGTGGTATCATCATTATGCAGGATCTCTCCCTGGGCTGCCTGATAAACGAGTTCGTTGAACGCTGGATATATCTGATCGGCGGCCTCTTCCACCTTATCCCACTGGGTAGAGGGTGGTACAGGGATACCCAGACTTGCCTGCAGCTGGGCAAGACGACTCCAGGGAAAACCGCATCCATATTTTAGAAGTGCGATCATTGCCTTGGCGGTTTCATCATAATGTTTACCGGTGATATCATCCGGTGCCTGGGCGGTAAAAACCTCTCCACATAAATTGCACCGAAGCTTTTCCACCTCAAAAATTTCTCCATTCAAAGGCGCCTGAGCACTTATTTTGATAACAACCCCGGGCAGTTTTAATCGGTAAACTTTTCCTTTAAGGCATAACGGACAGGGATCTCCGTGGTTTAGCTGCTGATGGGGAACAAATTGTCTTTCTGCGCCGGAATACTGATCCGCACCATTTCTTCCATGACCTTTTGGTTTCTTATTAGATTTTTTTTCTGGAGCCTTATCGTCATCATTTTTTCTGGAGCCTTCCGTATCATCACAAGGTTTATGTCTGCCGCTGGAAGGTTCTTTCTTGTCATCGGAAGATTTGCCCGTATCATCAGAATGATTCTCTCTTTCATCGGAAGGTTCAGTGCTTTGGGGGGCTTTATCTTTATCGCCTTTGAAGGGGGATGTTCCTTTTTCCGGCCACCAGTTGAAGCGACCTTTAGAAAGGCGTTTCTGACACAGCCAGAATCCCTGGCCATCATAACACAAAATTTTGATGGCCGTTCGTCTCCGGTTGATGAATACGAACAGATGTCCGGCAAAAGGGTCTGAACGTAGGATCCTTTTGCATAATCCAGCAAGGCCATCAATCCCTTTTCTAAAATCAACAGGCTCAACAGCCAGCAAAATCCTCATATGGGGCGTGATCTGAATCATGGCAGGGCCTCCAGAAAAAATTTACCAAGTCCGACCACAGCCGGGTCTGCCCTGCCTCTAAAGCACATGCGCATTTTTATACCGGACTGGCTCTCCATATCTATTACACAATCCGAACAAGTAGTATGCTGGGGCTGAAGTTCAATGAATGCCGTGGAAATATCTTCAGTGGGCTCTACAGCAACAGGAGGATTTTCAAAAATCTTGGCTTTAAGCGCTGTATGATTTAATCTCAAAATACAATGTGGATCATTGGGAGATGTTGGGCAGTCTTTGCTTGATCACCTCGAACTGGCACAGCTGTGTGGTTGTAGCCCAGCTTGTGTAAGTTATCATAGCCAGTCCACCCATCGGTTCGTACTTTGGCTTTCTTCTGGACGTTGGCCAGAACCATCGGTTCCAGTGTTTCCTGCTTGCGGTTCGGAATCACCTGGAGGCGCAACCTGCCAGCAATAAAACTGCGGCCATGTCCTCCTCGGTGTTGCGGCCGC
>JAYEJJ010000203.1:0-2529 GCA_034660495.1 Thermodesulfobacteriota bacterium
ATGGTACATTTTTTGTTCTTCAGCAATATCAGCTACTTATGATTTTAAATGAAATATTTATATAAAACCGCCTCATTTTTACCCCCAGTGTTTACAGGGTTCGAGAAAAAACTTGATAATCGAGAATCAGCTTTTAAGTACACAAAAAACAAAGAAGTAATTGAGCTTACTAAAGACATTGGGGATTCTATTCTAGCTAAAAGAAGAAAAGCATTTAAAAAAAATCGGGCCAACACAGATCAACAAAATACTCAAATAATACCATTTTTAGAGCCAAGTAAAAAATCTTCAAAACAACCTGATTTCAATGGGCAGAAAATGGCAGGAACCTTATGTGCTAATGGATAGCTAAATTCTACACCCCAGCCGGAGCCCACGTTGATGTGGGACAGCATGGACCGGGTGCGGGCCTTGAAGACGGCTGCATCCAGGTTCATGACGTGAACGGTGGCGGCAGCCATGTCATCCACATGCAGAAATTCTCGCATAGGGGTGCCGGAACCCCGGATCACCACTTCCTGGGCCTGCTGCCGGCCCGCTTCATGAAACCACCGCAGCAGGGCCGGGATCACATGGCTGTTTTCCGGATGATAGTTGTCACCGGGGCCGTACAGGTTGGTGGTTGGTGGGCATCTCACTGCGGTAATCCCGTCCATACTGGCGGTTGTAGCTTTCACACAGCTCGATGCCGGCAATCTTGGAAATGGCGTAGGGTTCGTTGGTGGGCTCCTGGTATCCCATCACCAGCATCTCTTCCTTATTATCGTTGTTGTGAATATTCAAAATTGATGTAGCCGACGCCGGTGACAAGAAGGGTCATAGGGTTTGGATATAGCTCCGCACTGTCGATTACATGGGGATACTGGCTGTAATCTTTTGGAATTTATAGATTTTTTAATTTTTTCCGGCTTTCCAGATCAAAAAATGGGGTCTGGCAGCCAGGCTCTTTTCAAAGGTTTCAAACTCATCCCGGGTCAGGATCAGATGACGAATTTTCCGCTTCAAGTAGCGTTCTGTTTTCTGTGTTAAATCATGCAGATGATAATTGTCTATGTCACCCACCAGTAGCAGGTCGATGATGCCGGTGTTTTTTCCCACGGCATAGTCACCCAGCAGATACGCTGCTTCAAGGTTTCCCAGCCGGCTTATGATGCTTTCCATCACCTGGTCCACCCCCAGCACTTTCCTGGCCATGGAGCCCAGTTCCGGAAACAGGGGGGTGCTTTTTGTTGGCTTTGTAAAAGATTTTTCTGCCCTGTTTTTCTGCCGTGATCAGGTCACTTCCGGACAGGTGGTTCAATTTGGACCGTACCGCATTGGAGGACACATTGAATTTACTGGAAAGCTGGCGCAGATAAGTCCAAGTGTCAGGGTTCATGAAAAAGCGCAACAGCAACTTTATTTTTAATTTTGACTGAATGATGCCGGAAAAAAGGGTTTATTCATATGGTTTAGCACCTGTTATGTTCAATATAATTGCTCATAACAGGTGATAAATGTTTTGTTAATAACAAATTTGGGCATGACCATCTATCTTCAACCCCAGAACCTGTTGTTCAGGACGGATAAAGAGAAGATAAACAGGGTCGGTGATTTTAACAATATGATTCATCATATTTGATGGCAAACAAAAAGCATCATTTGGCTGATCGCTTATCATTATTGGTGTTGTCCATGAATGGAACCTTGTTGGGAATAGGGAAAAAATCATCAGCCGACAAATCTTGTGATGCGGGCAAAATGGCGTAAAATATAGTCGATCTGCTCGTCTGTCAGATAGGGATGCACCGGCAGGCTGAAGATGGTTCGGGAGGTCTTCTCGGCTGCAGGGATGCGCTTTCCGCCTTTTAACAATCTATAAATCATCTGGAGTTAGTCCTGTTTTACTTGCAATACGTGCTAACATTTTTGGTCCAATTTCTTCATTACCATGAAATGCAAACACATAATTTGACCAGCCCGAGCGCTCCAATACTTTATGTGAAGTCCCTGATTGACGCTTTACAGACCATCCATTTCGTTTAAGTGCAGATAATACTTTTCGAGCTTTAGTAGATGGCCACTTGCTCATGCTGCCACATTGAATAATTCATCGAGATCAGGTGTTTCTTCGCCATGTTCCAGGCGCTCTGCAAGTATTCGAAGTGCCAGGGCTTTAACTTTGTAAATAGCTTCTTCTTGCGTCACTCCATAAACCAATATGCCAGGTAACTCTGGAATTTCTGCTATCCAGCGACCATCGTCTTCAATTTCAGTTTCAATTATCATATTTTTTTCCTCTGTCTTTAAATATGCCTGACAACAGTTGTATTATACAACCTTGTATCTGAACATACAAACAGCGTATCGTTTTCACAGTAGATTTTAAAAAAGGCAAATTGTAAACTGTCGAGAGTCCTTAAACTCGGTTATCAAGTTTTTACTTTTGATTCAAGCAGCGCATAAGCATTGATTCCTGTTTTTCAAAGAAGGGGTTGATTCCATTCTGCCTAATTTCATACCAGATATATGTTTTGTTGATGGTACAGG
>JAYEJJ010000204.1:0-2517 GCA_034660495.1 Thermodesulfobacteriota bacterium
TGAGATTTGAATTCATATAATGAAAAGACTATATAATTTTCTTTTTGTCAAGAAAAAAAATATTATCTTTTATAAAGAAATAATTTGGTTGTAAAAATACCACGCTCACACATGCTGAAATAAAAAAATCAGCTTCATTTTAAATTTAGCTTCATTTTATATTCAAAATGAAGACCAGGATTTTGAGGAAGACGAGCAGCCTTCATCTGTTGAACTGATGGGAAAAGAAAGTGTTTCCGGCACGGCATGCCATAAACTGAAACTTAGATTTGACCAATTCGGTGAAGAACGTATTGCCTGGATTTCAGCAGATGATTTTCTTCTGGTCAAGGAACAGACCATGGGAGAAGATGAAATGATCGAGGTCCACTCGGATTTCAGGAATATAAAAGGATACAAGGTGCCCTTTAAAACTGAAATCCGTGATGGCGGTGAACGGGTAGAGACAATAACCATCCAGTCTTTGAAAATTGACAGAACTATTGATGACGATCTGTTTGATCCTGATCAGGTCAAAAGATACAAAGCAGCAGAAATACCGGCAGAGCGCCAGAATCTGACCAACAGCATGGATAGAATGGAACAGATCATGGCCATTGGCATGGAAATCCAGAGCCTGTACCGGAAGGGTGAGATTGAAAAAGCAAAAGCCCTTGAAAAACAGCTGGAAAAGATGACCCATGGCCAATAAGTCAAAAAAACAACGCTAAACACCCCGGCGGGGGATGCAAATTTTTACCGTCTGGTGCTTCTTAAGAACCCATAGGAAGCGCCGACAAACCCGCCGGCCAGATGGCTGAACTGGGATATCCGGTCAATTTTCAGGATTGACACCACTTCACTGCCGATGAAAAGCACAGCAATGAGGATAAAGGTCAGTGGAATGTCCCCTGACCGGATATTTGAAAAGGAACTGAGAAGAATCAGCATAAAGGCAATGCCGCTTCCACCGATAAGGGAGGTTGAAAAAAGAAAAGCGTTGAGCAGCGCTGTTACCACCGCTGTCACAATAATCATTTCAAAAACCCTGAACGACCCGTATTTTTCTTCCAGCAGAGGCCCCACAAGCAGAATAATCATCAGATTGCCGATGAGATGGGACCAACCGCTGTGGCAGGCAATATAGGAAACAAGTTTTACGTAAAAATGCGGGTTGGAAAAATCCAGGCCAGCCGGAGAAGCCAGGAATCCGGGATTTAATCCGAATTTTGAGAAAGCTGAAACGGAAACGGCAGCCAGGGCGTAACTGAGAATCACCGGAGAATTGTAGCGGATTTTCATGGTTTCTTAATCTTATCCTGTCTTACCAGAGAAATATCGTCTTACCAGAGGAATATTGTCTTATCCAGAAAAAATTTTAGTTTTCCAGACCCCATGACAGCTCAAGCTCCCTGATTTCATCAATTGTTTTATAATCTGTGGTATCACACGTTATGTGGGTAATGGAAATATAATGATGCGCCAGAGCATGCACATCCGTACCCGGTTCATCACTCCCCTGGGCCAGGGCCCCGTACTGATAAAATTTTCCCTGGCCTGAATCAGGATGCTCTTCAAACACAGTGGTCAGGTTGGCCAGAGACTGTCTTGTGATCTTTACGCCGGACACCTGTGACAGAAGAATATCTGGTGCATTGACATTTAAAAAAGTAGCATAAGGAAGCCCGCTGCTGACCACCTTGTGGGCCAGATCCGCAGTAAAACGGGCCATATTGTTAAAATCCATTGCTTCACCGGATTTTATGGAAACGGCAATGCTTGGCAATCCGTTTAAAGCGCCTTCCCTGGCTGCTGCTGCAGTACCTGAATAGTTAATATCCACGCCAACATTACAGCCCGGGTTAATGCCTGACACAACCAGATCCGGGGGCGCATTAAAAATCCTGGGAAAAATTTTGGACAATGCCAGTTTGACACAGTCGGCAGGGGTTCCATCCACAGCGTATCCTTTTTTTCCCCCTCCAGGATCTATTTCTTCAATACCCATGGGATATTTCAAAGTTATACTGTGCCCTGAAGCACTCTTTTCTCTGTTGGGTGCCACTAAAACTACCTCATAACGGGATTTAAGTGTTTTATACAGAGCCAGTATTCCAGGCGCTGCATACCCGTCATCATTTGTCAGCAGAATTTTCATATGCTTACCTATATTCCCTGTTCCTGATACACAAATTGTTTACCCCCTAAGTTCCATTCCCATAAGATTACCATTTTAAAGGAAATTTCGCAAATCAAATCTGGCTGGATCGAATTTAACAGGGTCACGCGACAACCCTTTTCCTGTCCCACACCACAGACGACGGGACAATCGCCCATGTTGTATCTTCTTTTTCCGGCAGCGTCTTTATTCCGGCTGTCTGTTTATCATTGAAACCGCCCAGAATATCGTTTAACTCGATCATCAAGTTTTTTGAATACCGCCGCCCCCAGCAGTTGCCTGTCAGGAACGAGAACGACGGAGGACTTTTTCCCT
Source organism: Thermodesulfobacteriota bacterium (assembly GCA_034660495.1). Lineage (GTDB taxonomy): Bacteria > Desulfobacterota > Desulfobacteria > Desulfobacterales > Desulfobacteraceae > DATFJZ01. The sequence goes on from JAYEJJ010000204.1 coordinate 2,474, forward strand.
GCCAGGCTAAAAATCAAGAACTGCGGCCACTGGTCCTCAAACAG
>JAYEJJ010000205.1:0-2514 GCA_034660495.1 Thermodesulfobacteriota bacterium
TTCTTCCTCTCCCCCACTTGGGGCTTTCCCGAGGAAGAACCTTTATCACTTTTTCAATCTCGCCGGAACTGTCGAACTTTTAGGGTCGCTCTGGCATAGCCAGAGGTTTAATTAAAAGCAATTATTAACTTTTATCAGGTAATATTCAGGAAATAGTTCATGGATTTTATTTTTTTGATAAAGTGCCTGATGATCTTCGGATAATTGAAGTTTGTCCTGTTTATGAAGCCCGTCAAAAGCTTTTTCATTGCCCAGTCAAAACTGATCAATGTGATTCCTCCCTCCTGGGGAATTGCATTTTCCAATTGGCGTATATATTTCTATGGCAATCCTGGTAGAATTCCATGAGTGGCTGATACTCTCCCCCCCTGTAAAATGCCATGAGAAGCGTATTGTATTCCTGAAGCCTTTTTGCCGGAATTGAACATGGCAAAACACCATTATTGATAAAAAGGCCGTTCATCATAAGATTTCCCGTCCTTTTATTCCCCTCCCAATGGAACTGGCAGTACGCAAAGTCCAATACCAGCCTGTACCCCCGATCACAGATAAAAACAGTTTCATTTTCAGCCGCTCTCAAAGATCGGGCCAATAAAGCTGGTAACTCTTTAAAGTCCGGAGGATGATAGGTAAAATCCCCACTTGAAACAGTAACGGTTCCATCTCTTATGATGCCGGGAACAAGGGCTTCATCTTTTGCCACAACACCTTCAAGTTCACAGGCCAGTTTTTCAGATAAGGAAAAGTTTCCCTGCTCAACTATTGAAATAAGTTTCTGCCATCCCAGTTGCTGCTGTTTAAGCTTATCATGGTCAGACATCCTGTGGCCCCCAACAGTGATGCCCTGCAGAAATGTTTGAACTTCCGGAAATGTGAATGGCATTCCCTCTAAAGACTGAAAATCGTAAACTAGTTGGGCAAACATTTTTTTTGCCACAAATATGGCCTTTTTAACATTTTTCTGCACCTCTGATACCACCTCCATTAGATTCCAGACAGGTTAAATCCCTATTTTTTTCATTTTTTCCGAAAAAAATCATCATGTTTACATTTTTTTTCGTTCATCTTTTTTTTATTAATTAACCAGGATATTTGAATAGGATACGGTTTGTCAACATCCGCCATCAATTTTCCATAATTCCTCAGTGTAGAAGAAAAGCTGTTCCTCCTTGCTCAGGTTGATGAGCTTGAGTACAGACGACTTTGCCCCGACAGCGAACTCCGTATTGAGTTCTCCGCTGTATTCGGGATCACAGGGGATGGGGGTGGAACCGACACTGGCGAATTCCTGGGTATAGCGGGAAATGATTTCGGTTTTTGCGGTGGCATACACTGATCCACTTAAAAGGGAAACCCCCATGCCCAGAGATATCCGGGGAAATTCGTAGACCACGCCCATGCCAATCTTTCCGTTCATGGCAACGGAATCGTTTTCAGTGGTAATCACTGTTACCTTGTTGTTGGAGCCGGTCAGCAGTGTGTATCCGGACAGGTCTTCCCTCAGGCCGAAATCGCCGGTGAAATGAACGTCCGCCTTGAAAATAACAGAGGTTTCCAAGGATGCCTGGGATTGAAATTCCAGGGAACCTCCAATGCCGACCCATAAAGGAATACCGCTGATCATGATGGGAAATTTTAATTCTGCAGGAATTGTGATCTTCTTGTCCAGGCCCAGTGATTCTTTCCCTCCAAATGCAAGGGTCATGTCAACCACCACGTCTTCCAGAATATATTCCCGTGAGATCACTTGTCCTTCCTGGATTACCATTTCCCAACGGGTTTTGAAATCCTGCAGAGTTGCGTCGACCGATGCTGAAAAAACAGGAGCAAGCGAGTGACCGGGCCGTCCGATCCCATGGCCCTGATGTCGACAAGGGGCACAGCGGCCCGTGCCGTGGCCTGGTAAAGCACGGCCAGGATAAAGCCGGTCAATAAAACAAGTATGAATCTAAGGCTGTAAAGGGAAAGTAATTTTTTCATGGGTTATCATCTCATCTTTATCTGTACTGCAAGAACAGATTTGGAATCACAAAGACCATACATGGATCACGGCCGCGTTCTGGTTCTGGAATCCGCCAAGTCCCCGTTCTATCACAAAGAGACGTCGGCCGGTATTATCGGCCGCCATTCCTCCTACATCGGCACAGGTGTTTCCCCCGGCCTCCCCCAAAAAGAATTCATCAGGCCGCCAGGCGGCATAGGGCAGCACCTGCCAAGGCTTCGTGTTTCCCTGGGCTGCCAGCCCCACTTCATCGGGATCATAAAAAATGACCTGCCGCTCATAAGGGCCGCAATGGTAACCGCGGGATTCATTGCAGTAGAGATCACACTCTCCGGGCAGAGGTTCCTGCCGGCACTGTGAATCATCTACGGGATCGCCACAGTAGTACTCGATGATCAAGTTTTTTGTAAATCGTTGATATTATTCAATTTATAAAGACCCACCATAATCATGGTACATTTTTTGTTCTTCAGCAATATCAGCTACTTATGATTTTAAATGAAATATTTATA
>JAYEJJ010000206.1:0-12362 GCA_034660495.1 Thermodesulfobacteriota bacterium
TATATTATACATTGAGGCAGGAGTCCCTTCAATTATTTGCAAGGTAACTGAGGGGACTCCACTCCCATCCCTTGTGTATCTTACAACTTTTGACTTATTTTTCCATCATTTTTTTTGATTATACTCAGTTTCCGGACAATCTAAAGCCCGGAACCGATGCCAAAATAAAACATGAACTGGCAACCATTGAATCGACATTAGAGCATTTTCTGGACCAGTTCAAGAAAAAAACCATCCAGGAAATCCGGCAGTATCGAGACAATATCCCATACCTGGAAAACAAATCCTCCCGGCAGATCATTTCTGAGATCCTGACGAACAAGACACTGCCGGACCAGCTGGACTCTGAATTGATCAAAGCTATTAACTTCCTGTTTCGTGAAATCGATGTGGTAGAATTGGATCCTGAAAAGGATATCATTGACAAACTGTTTCCAGACCAGGAGATGATCACGTTTGAAGAATTTCAAAAAGCACTGGCCACCATTACGGGGGATATCATAATGAATCGGGATAAAAACAGTATCCGGATTAAACTGAAAATGGATATGTCACACACATGAAAATCAACCATTTAACACTCCATAACTATCGGTGCTATCCAACACTGAATGTTGATTTCAACCCTGATATCACAGTACTTCTGGGCCGGAACGGTCAGGGGAAAACCGCGGTTCTGGATGCCCTGGCTGTGGCGGTCGGGCCGTTTCTGGGGGCGTTTGACAATGCAAAAGGCGATCATTTTGACAACCAGGATGCCCGCCGGATTCCCCACAAAAGATAAAATGGCAGAGTCGACATTGAATATGAACAGCATTTGCAGGCCATTGAAAAAAGGCGAACCAATAGCTGGCCTGACCCCGGGAAAACTGCTTCAGGCCATCCAGAAGGCGGTGAATGCCGTGATGGCACCCAGCAGATGGAAAAATATCCGGTTCAGTGCTTCGGCACAGGAGGTGGTGGCAGAACACCCGGAACATGGGATTCTGCCGGTGAGCAGTCTCAGCGACGGCATCCGGAACATGATCGGGCTGCTGGCAGACATCGCCTACAGGGCGGTCCGGCTCAATCCCCACCTGGGCGAAAATGCCGTGATTCGCACACCCGGTATAGTGCTCATTGACGAGGTAGACATGCACCTGCATCCAGAATGGCAGCAGCTGGTGTTACAGGATCTGACCAGGGCCTTTCCCAATATTCAGTTCATTGTCACCACCCACAGCCCCCAGGTGATTTCCACGGTGAAAAAAGACCATATCCGGATACTGGAGCTGGAAAATGACACTGCCTCCGTTCCTTTATCCCGAACCTATGGGGAAACCAGCAACGACATCCTTGAAACGGTGATGCACACGGGTTTCAGGCCGGATCTGGAACATCTCCAGGACCTTGACAGATACCTGCAATTGATCGATCAGAACCGGTTCCATGAAGTGGAAGCTAAAAAATTGCGGCAAAAACTGAAAAAAGTGATCGGCAGCCATCATAAAGATCTGCAACGGGCAGACCTGATTATTCGGCGAAAAGAGACCATCGGCTGATGCGGACCATTTATAAAACCCTTCCTCCGGCCATTCTTCAAAAAGAACAGCAGAAAGCACCCCCTGCTACCCGCAGAGACGCGGAAAATCGATGGAAACGCTTCAGGGGCACCCGGGGAAAAAATGAGGAAATCGAGCAGGAAATTGACCGGCTGCTGGATGATCCGGAAGCCCTCAGGCTGCTGGCCGAGTGTGAACTGTGCGATACCGGTGGAAAGCTGCGACAGTTTCATACGGCTGCAACAGCTCGGTTCGGACGTATCGGACAACAGGTGATGGACGAAATCTGTCCCGCCTGCAGCGCCGCTGCCAAATAACAATGATGGAAAAATGTAACATAAAAGGATCTTGTTTTCATGACAGATAATCCCATACACATACAGCCCTTGTCAGACTTGCTGGACACCGTCAAAGATATCGAAGGATTTCCCATTGGCAAAGACGAAGATATCCTGGCACTGTCTGATCCCCCCCACTACACGGCTTGCCCCAATCCTTACATGGATCAGTTTATTACGTCACACGGCACCCCGTATGATGAAGCCACAGACACCTACCATAGAAATCCCTTTGTCGGGGATGTGAGTGAAGGCAAAAACGATCCAGTGTACAATGCCCATTCTTATCATACCAAGGTGCCCTGCAAGGCCATCATTAAATATATCGAGCATTACACCGACAAAGGAGACCTCGTGTTCGACGGATTCTGCGGCACCGGCATGACCGGGGTGGCGGCCCAGATGCTCAACCGGAAGGCGGTTCTGTCGGATCTGTCCCCCATTGCCACCTTTATTGCCTGCAACTACAACACCCGCATTGATGCGGAACAGTTCCGGCAGGAAGCGGAACAGATCCTGGCGGAAGTGGAGGCCGAGTGCGGATGGATGTATGAAACCACCCCGGATGAAGATGCCTTTAAAGTATTCAGACAGAATGCCAAAGACACAAGCGTATTGCCTGACAAGGGAACCATCAATTACACGGTATGGTCGGATGTGTTCGTCTGTCCCTATTGCCATGCGGAACATGTATTCTGGGAACAGGCGGTAGACAAGGAAAATGGAAAAATCCGGAAAAATTATCACTGCCCGGAATGCAGTGCCGACATCCAAAAGACCGACTGCACAAGGGCCACTGTGTCATATGTGGACAACGCTGTGAGAGAAACCGTGGTCCAGGCCAGGCAGGTGCCGGTGCTGATCAATTATACCTGGGGAAAGAAACGGTTTGAAAAAATACCGGATGATGAAGATCTGGCATTCATTAAAAAGATTGAAAACAGTGATATTCCGTATTGGTTTCCAACCAATAAAATTTATAAAGGTGATAAAACTGGAGAGCCACGACGAATTGGTATCACCCATGTGCATCATTTTTATACCAAACGGAATTTGTGGGTGTTGGCCTCACTATATAAAAAGTATCGTCAGAACGAACTAATTTTTCTATTACTTTTTGAATCAATTGCGGGTCAATTATCAAACAAACTTTCTCGATTCAATATGGGACATAGAGGGAATGGTCCGGTAAGTGGAACTCTTTATGTCGCATCCATGACGGCAGAGACCAATATCTTCAGAGTGTCTCGCAACAAACTCAATAATTTTATTTCTGCTTTTTCATCTTTGGATTGGAATGAAGCTGTTGTTAATACTTCTTCAATTGAAAATATTCAAATAAATAACAATTCCATAGATTACATCTTCACAGATCCACCATTCGGTGACAACCTCATGTACTCTGAATTGAATTTTCTATGGGAATCCCGGCTCAAGGTTTTTACCAACAATCATAAAGAAGCCATCATCAACAAAAGCCAGAACAAGGGTTTGTCGGAATACGCCGATTTAATGACCCGGTCGTTCAAAGAATGTTTCCGCATTTTAAAACCCAACCGCTGGATCACCGTGGTCTTTCACAATTCAAAATCCCATATCTGGAATGCTATTCAGGATAGCCTGAATAAAGCGGGATTTATCATCTCCAATGTGGCTGTTCTAAATAAAAAGCAGGGCAGCTTCAATCAGGTGACCACCTCCATGGCGGTATCAAAGGACCTGGTCATTTCCGCGTACAAGCCCAAACAGGGGTTTACCCAGCGGTTCCTGGAAAATGCCGGCCATGATCTGGAAAAAGAGTTCATTGCCATGCACCTGTCCCATCTGGACCCGGAACCATCCATTGAAAGAACCGAGCAGATGCTGTATTCCCGGATGCTGTCCTATTATGTACAGAGAGGCTATGCCATCCGTCACAATGCATCCACGTTTTTCCAGATGCTCAACGATGCCTTTGTGTCCGAAGACGGATATTGGTTTATGCCGGATCAGGTCTCCGGATACCAGGAATACAAAAAAAAGATGAAGCTGGAAGGGATCTCTGATATCGCCACCGGCAATCTGGTGCTGTTTGTCACAGATGAAAAATCAGCCCTGATCTGGCTCAATGCGTTTCTGGAAACGCCCCGGACCTATTCCGACATTTCAACTGCCTTCAACAAAGTGGCCACCACCCTGACAGATGCCAAGCCGGAACTGACCGCTCTGCTGGAAGAAAACTTTGTCCATGACAACGGTCTGTACAGAAGACCATCTTCCAACAAAGAAAAAATCCCGTTGTCGGAAAAACGGCAGCGTGCCTTGATCAGGGAATTTGACGCACTGCTGCTGGAAGCATCAACTTCCCGGAAAAAAATTAAATCCTGCCGGAAAGAGGCCTTGGCTGCCGGGTTTGAGCATTGCTATAAACAGGAGAAATACCAGGACATCCTGACCCTGGCACGGAAACTGGACAAAAAGCTCTTAGAAAACAATGCCGATCTCAATGAATTCATCGAGGTGGCTGAAATCAAGGTCGAGGGAGTGTAGGCTGACCTATGAATACCGCATCTGCATCCGCTTCTTCCCCTGCACTGGGTATCGGCACCAGGGTTGTCAGCCAGGTGCACCAGGGCAAAGGCCAGGGCACGCTTATCGGGTTTTCCGGATTTGATGACACCCTGGTGGAGGTGATTTTTGAGACCGGGGAAAAGCTAACCTGCCGTGTGGAAGATCTGCTGCCGGTGACCGATCCGGTTTCCCGTTTCAAAGCCAGTCAATTTTCCTGCCCGGATACATTTTTATGCCGACTGTTTTCCAGCAAACTGACCGGTCAGCTCACGGACAAAGCCCTGATCGCTTCAGTTAATTTCAAGGTCAAACCTCTGCCCCACCAGCTGCTGGCGGTGGATTTTGTCATGAACCGGTTCAAACCCAGGTGCCTGATCGCCGATGAGGTGGGCCTGGGAAAAACCATCGAGGCCCTGCTGGTCTATCAGGAATACAAGCTGCGGGGCATGGCTAAGCGGACCCTGATCGTGGTGCCTTCCGGCCTGGTTCTCCAGTGGCATGAAGAGATCGTATCCAAATTCAACGAGCATTTTGTCATTTACAACACCGATTATGTCAAAACCCTCAAGCAGAGCTACGGTGGAGATACCAATGTATGGCAGCTCAATGATAAAGTGATTGTGTCCATGGATACGGTCAAACCTTACAAGGTGTCCCATGATCTGCTTTCAGATGCGGAAAACGCCCGCCGGGAATGGCATAACCGGCATATGTTCGAAGACCTGATTACATCAGGATTCGATATTGTGATCATTGATGAGGCCCATAAACTGTCCAAGAAAAATGATCAGGCGGAATCCTTGCGGTTCAAGCTGGGCAAGCGCTTGAGCCGGTCTGTGCCGGTTTTTATTCTGGTGACCGCCACCCCCCACCAGGGAGATGAAGACCTGTTTTTTCATCTGCTGCAACTGGTGGATCCGGTTTTGTTTTCCAATCGAAGCCGGTTGACACCTCAACTGGTTAAAGAAGCCTGTGTCAGAAACAAGAAACAGGCCGTGGTGGATTTCAGCGGAAACCGCATCTTTACCCACCGGGTGACATCTTCTTGCAACATCACCCGTGATCCAGAAGCCAATACCCATGAATACCGGCTGTATAAATTGATCACACAGTATGCGTCTACCTGCTATAACCTGGGGATTGAGCAAAACAACCGGCTGCTGATCATGCTTGTGATGCTGTACCAGAGGATTGCGGCCAGCAGCAGTTTTGCCATTGAAAAGTCCATGAAGAAACGGAAACGGTTTCTTGAAACTCTGATGCCGGAACCGCTGAAAGGCGATGGCAGGGATGAGCCAGATTCAGACCAGGACCCCATTGTTGAAGATCCGGACGTGGAATCCCTGATCCAGCAGCAGGTGTTTGTATCGGAACAGGACCTGGCCCATGAAATTGATATGGTATCCCAGTGTATTGATACTGCCCGGAAACTGACCGCCGTGTATCAGGATAAAAAATTTCAGGTACTGCTTGAACTGATCGAAGAAATCCGGAAAAAAGAAGATGACCCGGATCTGAAACTGATCGTATTTACTGAATTCCGACCGACCCAGGATGCCATTATCCAGTTCCTTGAAAAATTCGGGTATACCTGTGCCTTTATCAACGGGTCTCTTTCCCGGGAACGAAAGAACGAACAGGTCCGGCTGTTCCGGGAAGAAAAACAGATCATGGTATCAACAGATGCTGGGGGAGAAGGCATTAACCTTCAGTTCTGCCACTGCCTGGTTAATTTTGACCTGCCCTGGAATCCGTCCCGCATTGAGCAGCGCATCGGCCGTATTGACCGGATCGGACAAACCAAAAACTGCATGATCTTCAACTTCAGGCTCACAGACACGGTGGAAGATCATGTCCGGGAAATTCTGGAAAACAAACTGGACCTGATCAAAGAACAGTTCGGTGAAGACAAGTATGCGGATATTCTTGATGTGCTGGAGGATGAATTTTCCTTTGAAAAAATTTATGCAGATGCCATTCACACCAAATTTCACAATATTCATGAACTGGATGAACAGGCAGCCCGGATATTTTCACGGGCCCAAGAGATCATTGACAAGGGTGACCTGATGATTCCGTTCAACGAGCCGGATGAAAAAAAGGCGGCCCGTCTGGTTACCCATACCGGACATCTCGTTCAGCAGCTGGTTTTTTCATTTCTTGCAAACAGAAACATCCCGGTCAATGAATACAAAAGCAGCCCCGGGGTGTATCATTTTCAAAATCCCTTTGGATCCAGGGAGTTTCGCAACATCACGTTTAACCCGGAAACCGCCTTTGAATCGGACAACCTGACACTGCTCAACATTGAACATCCTTTGCTCAAACAGATACAGTCCCATATCCATCAAACCGATGGATTCGGTGTTGCCTGTGCCATAAAGGCCGATATCAACAAATTTTCCGGCATCCAGGGATACTGGTTCGTGTTTCTGCTGACCGTGACCAACAATATCGACAGGACATACCACACCACCCTGTCCGTTTTCATGGAAGATGAGACTTTCTGCAACCATCGTATTGAAAATTTTTTAAACAAGGGCAGGCTGGACCGGTATCACCTGATACAAAACCACACATGCCCGTCAACCATTGACCAAATGGCAGAACAGGCTCTGGCCCAGGCAAAGGAAAAAGCCACCGCCTTATTTCATGCCACCAAGCTGGACTGGATCCAGGAGATTGATGCGTATGAAGAAAAGGCGGCCCAGTATTTTTCCCACCGGGAAATGCTGGTCTCTCAGATAAAGGTGGATAATATCCGGGAATCCAGAAGAAACCAGATTGAAGCACAGCGGAAAAACGAGATCGCTTCTCTGGCTGAAAAAAAAATTGTGGTACCGGAATTGGCTCTGGACCAGGTCGCTTTTCTGGCGTTTGTCTGATTGCCGGGCCAATGTATAATAAACCATCAGGAGGAGTGTGAACTGGGCAACACTTTTATATGATCGATTCATACACGACACCCCGTCTAAAAAGACCATTGTGGTGGACCATACCGGACTGTTTTCCAGAAAAGAGTTCACCGAATCTCTGGCAGAACGGAATACGTCCTTTGCTATTGTTTATTCAACGACGGCACTGTTTCAGCTGATCAGCAAACCGGTAGACATGATCATCGCGAATCAGTCCAGCAACCGGTTTTCCCTCCCTGGGGCAATTCAGGGTTCTGGGCGGATGATTCATGTGGATTTTGATGCACTGCCGTTCAATATCGATGTCCCTCTGTATGAATCCCTTGAGATAGACCGCCTTCTGCTGCTGTTGAACTATTGCACCGATTTTCCGCATGTGTTCATCCATTCAGCCAATGTGGATACCATCCTGGAACAGGCATTGAAGCACCATATTGGACATCAGAACCAGGCGTTAAAATCCCTGATGGAGACGTTCATCGGTACGCATGGGAAAGCCACGCCTGATGAGGTTCTGGAAGCAGGGTACTGCTGGGGTCAGTATGTGTTCAATTGTTGCAAGATATCTTACAGTCCAAATCTTTTACTTCTCAAAAAGATGGATGAAGCTCTGATAAACTTTATTCTGGACGGTGGCCTGAAACATCTGCCATTTAAAATGCTTTCACAATTCAAATCGGTGGAACGGATCTGTGGCTATCTTAAATCTGTTTCATCGAAAAAAAAAGCGCTGATATGCTTTGATGGGATGGGATGGGCCAAATGGTGTCTATTAAAATCGGCACTGACCCGGCATATGAAGCTGGAAACCATCGAAAAACCAGTGTTTTCCATCTTACCTTCCACCACTCAAATATCCCGGGCCGCCATCTATTCCGGAGGCAACCTGTCCGGCATCTACCATGCGCCGCAATTCAATGAGCACAAAGCGTTCGTCAATCAGTTCCAAGATGCCTGCATGTTTAAACACCGGCAACCCATAACCAATGACAGCCTGCTGGGATACAATGTGGTTTCAAAAATATACAATATCTTTGACGACACCGCACACAGTACACAATTGCAGCAGAATCATTTATCCAAAGCCACCTATTTTGATATTGTGACCCGGTATCTGCATCAGACACCCATTTTTTCTGAATTGCAGACGTTGCTGGACAACGGGTTTAGGGTGTTTTTCTGCTCTGATCACGGCTGCACCATTGCAGCCGGCATGGGCAAAAAAATCGAAGCCTTTCTGATCGATGCCTATTCAAAACGGGGAACCCTTGTTATCGACAAGGCGGCCCTGCCGGAAGACAAATACATCAAATATGAGATCCCGATTCCTGGCAAACCCATCGTGATACTGGCCCCACCCGGGAAAATGTATGACTACCAAAATACCTGTGAACTGACCCATGGCGGCGCAGGCTTGGAAGAGATGATCGTTCCTTTTATTGAAATCAAAACACCTGGAGAAACATGTTAATCGGACTGGATCGCCCGGTAAGGCCGGAATGGGTATATGAACTGCTGAAAATGGTGGAGATCGGAACAGCGCCTGCCCGGTATTATCTGCCTTTTGAAACCATTGCCGCACAATTGACCGGAAAGGAAGCGAAAAGAAAGGTCCGTACCATCATTTTCCGCAGTTTTATTTATTCTTTTCAAGACGACAACAAATTTATCTTACCCAACCCCTTGATCGAACTGACCCAAACCAGGGAAGCTGAATTCATGCGCCCGGTTTTTCTTGCCAAGCTGATCTTTGATTACCAAATTTGCCAGCGCATTGTGCCCAAATTTCAATTATACAAAAACAGGAATCATGAAATCCCTCTGCAACTGATCAGCAAAAAAATGGTGTCAGAATATGGCGACAGGGATGTTGTCAAACGTTCGGTCCGCTCGACCATCAGAACCCTGTCCTATTTCAAGGCGGTAAGAATGGCAGACAACACAGCCATCATACAAAATGCACCGGCTGTGATCTGCCCTGAACAGTGGAAAATAATCCTAAAGCTCTATGCCGGATTTTATCTAAAATCACATATCATCGACCTGGACAGCATCAATAGAGATCTGCTCTTTTTCCTGTCCATTGAAGACAATTTCCATGATGCTGTCAGAGAATATCATGGAAAAGACTGGGAATTCATCAGGGACCCTTCACGTAACTTGTTATTTATATGAAAACCTTCAGTGCTTAGGGATCTTCCAAAAAATAATCCACGCATCTTGCTTGTCTTTTTGCCCGTCTCCTGCGTTGCGCCAATGGGACATATTTAGCTGTCAGCTTCCAGTAAACAATTGCAAAATTTTTCCTGCTGGTTAATGGGGGCTGACGAATTTCATGCTTCATTTTATATTCAGACATCTATTATTTACAAATTATTTTACCATTGCAGTACGCTGAATAAATTGATAATATTAATTTAATTAAATATAATTTGCTATTCATTTTATTACCCTTTAAATGTTCAAACATGACCTCATGCGATCAATTATAGAATATTTGGAAAGAGGGCCGTCTAGTTCCAGAGAAATTCAGACAGCACTCGAATTGAGCCAGAGTTCTGTTTCTCGAATGCTCAAAAAACTGGATTACACCATTGTCCGGATAAAAGAGGGCCGCTCCGTGCGGTATGCCGCCACATGTAATGCGTTTGGAGCCAGTGACAAAATTCCGTTGAGTACCATTAACGCGTTTGGAGAACCCCGTTCAATTGCATATCTGCGTCCGTTGAATTGTGGGCAGTATTTTTTAGAGCCCGTATCGCCAGACTTTTCACCTTTACTGCTGGGTGAAAACAGGTCCTGCCTGTTTGATGATTTGCCATATTTTCTTTTGGATTTAAAACCTCAAGGGTACCTGGGGCGTCACATTGCCAAAAAAATATCACAACTCTCGGATCGTTTTCCTTCTGACCCGAGAATTTGGCGTACCAGTCAAATTGGTCGGTATTTGATTTCCAATGGCGCTGACCTGCCAGGCAACTTCCTTTTGGGAGAACAGTTGTTATTGAGGATTCAGCGTGATCCTGCTGCGGTATATCGAAAAGATTATCCAGAGCTTGCTGATAAAGCAGTCAGAGGAGAGCCCCCAGGATCTTCTGCTGGTGGAGAACAGCCCAAATTTACAGCTTTCAATAAAAATCTGTCATCCCATGTCATTGTTAAGTTTACAGCGAAAAGCAAAAATGAGGTTACGGCAAGATGGCGAGATATATTGATCACCGAATATCATGCAGCAGATATTTTAAAGACCCGGGGTTACCCCGCTGCCAACCCCTCTGTCTTCGAGCTGGGAGGCCGGATGTTCCTGGAAAGCCCAAGATTTGACAGAATAAAAAAATTCGGTAGGTCATCAATGCTTTCTCTGGATATTATTAACAGGGAGTTTGTCGGGTTTGGTGGAAATAACTGGTCCCGGGTGATGGAAGAATTGTTCAATCATGGTCTGGTAGATGATCTGGATGTGCAGATGACCAGGGAACTGCAGTATTTTGGCCGGCTGATCAATAATACAGACATGCATTTAGGCAATTTAAGTCTTTCAATTAACGGGGATAAGTTTCACCTCCTGCCGGCGTATGATATGTGCTCTATGGGGTTCGCACCAAAAAGCGGTGAGGTTTTACCGTTTGAGTTTGATCCGTCTTATCAGGATAATAATCTTGATGCGCAGCGCAGAGAATTTGTTCATAGAATGGCATATGACTTTTGGAAAAGGGTATCAAAAGATGACAGGATTTCAGATGCGTTCAAAGGGTATCTTAATCAAGGGAACCCTTTATTTACCTGCAGACAGCAGAATTAAAATCTGAAGAGTTTACATTAATTCTCGCAGCACCTTTCACAATACAGTTCAATTGTAAAAATATTTGGATATCTCCTATGTGCTGTATTCTTTGGGGTTGACAGCCATGTGATTTATAATTTATTTCACATAAAAGGAATTCTACCCTTTTGGATCAATTACCAGGCATCCAGGAGAAATCATTACCGCCCTTCCCGGTAAAGCCCCGGTCAAAACCCTACTGGTTCAGCCTGATGATGCTGTTCAGTGGACCATCACCATTCCCCCCGGTCTGACCAACAGATCAATTTAATTCACACCTATGAAACCGGACTGCACCATTACCAGAAACAGGCATTTAAATCTGCTGCAAGATGTTTTTCCTCTGTTTTAAAAACAGCGCCTTCAGACGGACCGGCAGCCGTGATGCTCAACCGGTGCAAATATTTCATAGCCAATCCACCGCCCCCGGGCTGGACAGGGATATTTATTCAGGAAAAAAAATGAAAATTCTGTATTTTCTCTGTGTTCTGTGGTTAAAAATAAAAAGGGATAAATGATGAAAAGACACGAAAAAAGAAATTAACCACGGAATACACTGAAACCACAGAAATTGGTTTTGATGGCCTGGTTGGCTTGTTTGAGCAGACTCAGACAGCCCGTGCAGTCAACAGCTCCCTGGTTGCGCGGGAACAGCGAAAATTGCCTGCGGAAAAGCGCATTTCAAATCATTGGGCAACCGTTGGGATGTTACCGTCACCAATGCGTTTTAAGACTTTTCAGGAAAAATCTGAAAAAATTTAAGTTATAATTCTATGAATTCAGACATCCTACAGGTAAAAATGGACAATTTTTAGTATTCCAAACAAATACAGTGAGTTAAAGTGTAAAATAGGGAGTTTTTGAACAAATTGGACGCTCATAATTTTTTCAGGTGCCTAAATTCAGAACTCCTGACCTCAGCTAATTTTGAATGCATAATCATTTTCTATATATAAAGGGTGTTGAAATCGACCCTCTATTTTGGCATGTATTGTTAGTTATTTCAGGAAGTTATCTCATAACAATCATTATGGAGGTAACCGACTGATTTTATTCAGAAAAGGCTGATCGATTTCAACACCCTTATATAGTATTTTTTTTTAAAAACAAAGACAATAAGCACAATATATGGTATTTGTCTGGTTTTTTTATGCATTTAAAATTACGATCCTAAATTTGAATATTTTCAGTTAAA
>JAYEJJ010000207.1:0-12323 GCA_034660495.1 Thermodesulfobacteriota bacterium
CTCAATATAGCTGAAGGTTGCGGAAAAAGCAGTATTAACGACAAAAGACGTTTACGTTCACGAGCACGAGCACGCAAAGATCATAGCTAAAGCTACCCGCCTAAAAGGCGGGGGTTTTAACCTTAAAGGAGACTAATAAAGGCGGCAGCTGATATGGTCAGGGGATTAAGGGCAATGATCAGGGACGCCCGGCCAGCGGTAATATACTGCAGTCCCGTAAAGAAGCATACATTATAGACAAACACACCGGTCAGCCCGAGAAAAAAAAGGGACAGCCATTTTCCCCGGGACGGTCTGGTTATTCTGCCTTCATACACGCGTGTCATACCATACAGCACCAGGGTGGCCATGGCAAACCGGATAAAAGCCGACCCTGCCGGCGCCAGAGCACCGGACAGCACCCTCCACGCTATAAAGGTTCCCCCCAGAACAGGATGGCAGCAACAAGACTTAAGTAAGTGGTCAAGGGTAAGCGCTCCTTATAACTGAAATCAAGGTCATGAATCCCAGCAAAAAAACAAATCAAAAACGCAATGCCGGTACTTCATCAGGCATGAAGGGAATGCTTTTTCAGCCAGCTGCTGTACTGCCACATGCCGGCAAGGGCCTTTACCGCCCTTTCCGGCGAGGGGAAAAATACCCCTTTATATTTGCAGTTTTTAAATCTGTACAGGATTCTTGTTTTATCATCTGCCAGAAGGCTGACCCCGAGAACCGGTTTTTCATAGGTTTGTGCAAGCCTTGCCACATGCTCAACATAGTTGTCTTCAAATTGAATCAGCTGATCTTTTACCATTTCAAGGCTCTCCCTTGAATAACTAAGATCAACCTCTGAGATGGAATCCACCATATTTTCAATAAAAATCCGCTTGCCATGGATGCCAAGATGAATCACCGCATCACACCCCTCCCATTTTAACAGCTCTTCAACGGTTACCATGGGAATCTCTGCATCGTTTTCCCCCACAATATCCACGGGATTGGCCCGGCTCCAATAGGAGGGAAGCATGGTATCAAGCTTTGCTGTAATATCTTCTGACAGGTCTGGAAGTTCCAGCCCGTATTCCATGCACAGATCCGCAGTCACCACGCCCCATCCCCCGCCCAGGGTCATGATGGCGACCCGGTTCCCCTTTGGCAGGGGCAGGGAGGAAAAGACCGCAGACAGATCAAGGAGCTCCATGGGCTGCTGCACATGGATAATACCTGCCTGTCTGCAGGCAGAATCAAAAATTTCAGCATTGGCAGCCATGGCCCCGGTATGACTGGAAGCCGCCTTTCCGCCGGCACGGGTCCGCCCTCCCTTTAATACAACAACGGGTTTCTGGCTGGATACCCTTGATGCACTCCTGAAAAACCGCTGTCCATCCTTGACACTTTCAAGATACAGCACAACAGTGCTGGTTTTTTTATCATGCTCAAAGACCTCCATATAGTCTTCAATGGTGACCATGGCTTCATTTCCCGACCCTGAAAACGCCCGTATGCCGATACCCTGCTGATAGGCAAAGGCCAGCAGCTGGGTCCCCAGATTCCCTGACTGACACACAAGGGCAGTGGAGCCTGGAAGGGGATGGACATGGGCGCCTTTGCAGTAAAATTTTTTATGGGGATTGCATATGCCCATTGTGTTGGGACCGAGAATGATAATCCCCGCTTCCTTTGCCGCCCTGACAAGTTTCTGCTCAAGCGCTGCCCCCTGTTTTCCTGTTTCCCGGAATCCTGAGGTGATCAGCAGCATCCCTTTTACCCTTTTCTTCTGCAGAACCGGAATCAAATCCATGACCTTGTCAGCAGGTATGGTGACCACGGCAAGATCAATACTGCCCTCTATATCAGCCAGGGAAGGGTAGACCTGTCTTCCTGCGATTTTATCTGACCCGGGATTGACAAAATACACATTCCCCTCATACCCTCCGCTCAAGGTATTGGTCAGGAGCATATGCCCCCACTTTCCAAGGGTGGCAGAAGCGCCCACAAAGGCAACGGATTCGGGATAAAACAGAGCACCCAGGATTTTTTTATCTATCAGTGATGCAGCCCTTTTTTTTTCCTTTTTTTTTTCAATGACGATTAAGGCGTCAACGGCTTTGACTGATCCTTCTGAATCAATGATCAGCGGATTTATATCCACCTCACTGATCATGGGAAATTCTGCTGCCAGATGTGACAGCCCGGACAGCACAGCCTTTATCTGGACCATGTCTGCCTTTTTTTCACCCCGAAATTCCCTGAGAAGCGCCTTTGAAGAAAGTTCATCCACCATATCATTCATGTCCACTTCCTCAAGGGGCGCAATTCTGAAGGCGGCATCATTCAAGGCCTCAGTAAAAACACCGCCCAGTCCAAACATGATCACCGGTCCAAACTGAGGGTCCTTGAACATGCCTGCCACAAACTCCCGCCGACCTTGAACCATGGGCTGAACCAGCAGGGCCTCAAGGGAATCCCCCCCTTTGTTTATGATCTCCTCTGCTGCTGTGTTTACCTCATGATCACTGGTCAGTCCGGTCTTGACCATTCCCAGCTCACTTTTATGGAGAAGTTTGGTTCCAAGGCCTTTCAACACAACAGGAAACCCAAATTCTTTGGCTGCAACAGCGGCTTCCCGGGCACTGCTGACCCGCTTTTCCTGAACAACTGGTATGGAAAATGCGTTTAACACTTTTTTGGCATCATCCTCACAAAGCACACGGTTTTTTGTTTTCACTGCGTTTTCAATAATCTCTTCTGCTGTTTTCATCTCTGGCCTGTGCTCCTTTAAAAATAATATTACAGATATGACTGGAAACGGATCTGGCATCCATTTCCCTGTTAAAGAGAATCTCACCTAAACAGGCATGCTCTATGGAACCGAGGATGACTTTTCTCAGGATCTTTGGATCCACTTTTTTATCAATCTCACCCTTTTGAATCCCCTGTTCTATAATGTCAAGAATGGTCCTGGAATAGAGCTGAACCCTTGAATAGGCGCTGCATTTGAAATATTTTGGGGAATTTCTCACTTCAAGAAGAAGAATCCGTGCAAACACCCGGTTCAACGTATAATGAACCAGACTTGATTCAATAATAATACCGAGTTTTTCAATATGTGATTCCGTACACTTAATCTTTTCTTCTATCTCTTCCTGGAATGTCTTGAAATAATCATTGAGCACCTGGTAGAGGAGATCTTTTTTATCCTTGAAATATCGATATATAAGTCCTTCTGTCACGCCTGCGGTTTCAGCGATCACTGCCGTTGTTATGGAATGAAAATCCTTTGATTTCATCAGTTCCACAAAGGCTTTTTTTATTTTAATCTGCCCTGGAGGCGCTGATTTTCGTTTAGCCATTGACTCCCCCGATGATCTGATCCACATCCATATCACTCGATCATCAAATTTTTTGGGGCTGGTTTTCAGAGGATATGTGTGAAACCGTATAATCCGGAGATCTGTCGGGAAATTCAAATTTCTCTTTTTCAGGAGAATCAGCCCCCCCGAAATTACCGTCAAACCGGGAAAAAACCGATAAAATATTGGTATGCAATTTATTTCCATTGGAATGAAAGGTATCGAATTCTGCGATAATAACAGCACCTTTATCCTTTTTATCAAAAATCTCTTTTACCGCGCCTCTGGTGGTTAATGTCCCCTCTACTGGAATTGTCTCATGGAAAACAACCTTCTGCTCTCCGTGGAGTACCCCCAGGATATTCACATTGGTGATTTCCGCAATAGTGGACAAAAAATCAAAATTAATGATGGAGGCTACTGCAAAACTTGGAACCACCTTAAGGTCTTTTTCATAACAATACTCAAGCTCGGAAAACCCGGCGCCAACTCCCAGCGCATACAAAACAAGATCTTTCCAATTGTATTCTCTTGTAATGGGCCCGATTTCTCTGCCCAGTGTGTTAAGGTCCAGTGCCATTAAAATTCCTCCCGGGAATAATTTGTCAATATTAATGATAGGTTATGATCATGTTCTCATGCCACTCGATCATCAGGTTTTTTGAACAGCACCGCCCCCAGCGGTTACCTGTCAGATAAGTAAGTAACACTCACTTATCTTTAAAAAAATGTCAAGAAAAAAATCTAAACCACCAAGACTGGGACGTCTAAATCTGCCGTTTTCATTGCTCATTTTTTGGCCCTCGTATAAATTATCGAAAAGCCTTTCAGCAAGGGCGCTTTGCCTACTTTTCAAGGTCCAAAAAATGAGCAATAAAAAGAGGGCCAAAAAGCGGGTTTTAGACACCCCACACCAAGACCCCTTCAAAAAACAAAAAAAATCTGATTTCAAGCATAATTTAATTGATCTGCAGAGAAAATAACGATAGAAAAGGTGGCATCCTTCATACGTACTTTACACTTTTTGAGAGAATGCCCTGTTTAAAGAGATTTTTTCTAAAAGACTGTAAACTACTTTTAGCTGATATGAAGGATGCCGAAAAGGTAAATAAACTGTTTCATATAAAAGAGAGAAGCTAAGGAAAGACAAATGAATCAGAACCAAAGATCTGTAAAAAGAGAACCCTGTGACGGAAAATCAAGTGTTGAATTCAAACCGGCCAAGTCTCAAATCTCCTATCAATTTAAATTAAGGGATTTTTCTTCAGGTGGTATGGGGATACTTGTTGGAAAGAATTCACAGTCACTGAATTTTCTCAATGTCGGGGATGTGCTTGATATGAAATATTATTCTAATGAAATCGCAGCAGAGGCGAGCTTTCTTAAAACAAAAATAAGCCATATATCCGCGCCCGAACAAGTCAGGCATCAGAATCATGTGGTTATCGGACTGCAGATTCTTGACTGAATTCAGACAGATTATTGTCTGAATTCAGACCAGTTAAAACTGCAGAACCAGGCGGTTTCAATTAACCTCCCAGGCTGATAAAACAGGGGGCTTCAGACAGGTATAGATCAACACCCCATTATCCTTTATCTCTTAATGATACCAGCTGAAAACCATGCCACGGAAGGCTTAAAATACAATCACTCGATCATCAGGTTTTTTGAATACCGCTGGGGGCGGCGCTCGGCCCTTCCATAAAAACTTGATAACCGAGAATCACAGGATCAGGCCAGTTTTTTGCCAGCACCCGGTCCTGGAGAAACACCGAAAATTTCCTCGATCTTTATAATCAGAATCCCCTTGCAGGTATACCCTTTTTCCTTGACCCATGCCGCTGTTTCTTCAAATAATTCCCCTTTGGTTTCAATGGTTGTTGTTCCCTTGATCTGGTATCCTTCTTTGCCTTCCCAGAAGGTCACTGCTACCTTGGGATTGGCTTCAATGTTTTCAAGGGTTTTGTTAAAGTACTGATTTGAAATCAGCAGGGTTTCATTGTCAATCACCTTTTTAGCCCCGACCGGCACCGAATTAGGGATACCGTCCTTTGTTGCTGTTGCCAGGGAAACAATGGTCACCTTTTCAAATAAATTTCTGATTCTCTCGGTCATTTCTGCCATTTTTACTTCTCCTTTTTGTATTAATTTTATTCTTCCTGCAATAAGGGATCTTCCAAAAAATAATATACGCATCTTGCTTGTCTTTTTGCCCGTCTCCTGCGTTGCGCCAATGGGACATATTTCAATATGCCCCCATTACCGCGCCTTGAAGACGAACAACAATCCTGCGCAATATACGTATATTATTTTCTTCCAGATCCCTAAGAAAATACTAAGATCCAATTCATTGTCAAATCTTATTCATCCTGATTCAGATCAACAGATGGATTCTTTTTTTCTATGATACAAGACAGGGTTCTGTCAAGGAAATGTAAAGTGCACTCAATGTCACTTACATCAGCAGGTCACTTTGTCCAGGAAAAGAAAAAAGACGCAACACAGATACATACAATACTGATTAAGGACAAAATGATCATTTCTGGCATCACATCTGCCAGGGTAGCCCCGTCATTGAGTATTTTTCTAAGGGCCCTGAGCATATGGGTGAGGGGAAAAAAATTGGCAAATTCCTTTACCCAGGGGACCGCACCTTCAAGGGAAAACCATACTTCGGAAAGAAACATCATGGGCCAGGTGATAAAATTGATGATGCCGTTGGCCAGTTCCTCACTGGTTCCCCTGCAGGCCAGAACAAGTCCCAGGGAAACAAGGGAAATGCTTCCCACAACAAAAACAGCAGCTGCATCAATGAATGATCCGGCCACATTGAATGAAAACACAGCATCACATCCCGTCCACACCACTGAAATGGTGAAGAGAAGGAGAAATACCCGGGAAAACATCTGAGCGGCCAGGTATTCGAAGGCTGTTACCGGGGTGGCCTTAAGACGCTTGAGTACTCCGTTCTTCCTGTATCTGACAATGATGTATCCCACACCGTAAAGGGCGGAAAACATCATATTCATCCCGAGAATGCCAGGAAACAGCCAGTCAATATACCGAATCTGAACGGTATTGATTTTTTCCTTTACCAGCCATTCCCCACTTTCCTCACAGGGAAGAGCAGCTTCTCTGAATATTTTTTCAGCTATATTTCCTTTGGGAGAAGAATCATTGATCCAGTATTTCCAAGGTCTTTCACTGTTTTCAATCAAAATATCAATCTTGTGATGGGACAGCTTATCCATCCCCTGTTCAAAGGATTCAAACAAAATCAGATGTATATATTTTGAATTTGTGAATTTTTCAGGGATTTCAAGATATTCCTTTGAAACTTCACTGTCATGAAAGGGAAAAACACCTGTTTTAAATTCAGACCGGGTATCATTGCTGAACATCAGCCCAAACCCCAGCACAATCAGAAACGGAAAAACGAAATTCCATCCAAAGGACGACCTGTCCCTTAAAAATTCCAGGTTTCGGGAAACAAAAACAGCCCAGATTCTTTTAAACTGCATAAACTACGCCCGCAAATTTTTTCCAGTAAGGTTGAGAAAAACCGATTCAAGGTTGCACGGCTGCCTGTCCTTGTCGCAATAGGTATTGATAAGCTCACCAGGCGTGCCCCGGGCAATTATTCTGCCGCTGTCCATAATGGCAATCATATCACAGAGAATCTGGGCCTCCTCCATATAATGGGTGGTCAGAACAATTGTCTTTCCCTGCTTTCCAGCGCCCTGAATAATCTGCCACATGTGCTGCCTGGCCCGTGGATCAAGGCCGGTAGACGGTTCATCCAGAAAGAGAAGATCAGGGTCATTTAACAGGGCAAGTCCCAGAAGCAGCCTTTGCCGCTGACCGCCGGATATTTTATTGTTCATCTGTTTTTTGATTGTATCAAGCTCGCATATGGCCATGATGTCTTTCAGGGGCAGGGGGTTTTTATAAAGTCTGGAAAAGGTTTTAAGTGTATCCTGAACGGTCAGAAATGAAAGAAGCTCTGTGTGCTGAAACTGAATACCTGTTTCCTCCCTGAAGGATCTGCCCCTGGGTCTGCCTTTGTAAAGAACCGTGCCCGAAGTTGGCAGGATAATATTCTCCATGATCTCCACAATGGTGCTTTTACCGGCTCCGTTCTGTCCCAGCAGACCAAAGCAGATACCATAAGGAATGGCCAGGGAAACATTGTCAACCGCAACAATCTCCCTGTATTTTTTTGCAATGGACTGAACTTCCAGGATCATATTTTCATTTTCCATAATCCTCCTTAGCCCTGCTGAAGCCGTGGATCTGCTGGATTCAAGGCATTCATTTGCGATGAACCATAACAGTCATACATTTATCGTGTGTGGGGTTATACTCTGTATCCATCTGATTTTCAACAATAAAGATCAAATCAAAAAAAGCAGGTGTTTTCATAAGTTAACAGTCCAGTTTTTAGACAAGCACTAAGGCAGCAAGTGAAAATAACTTCAGAACTCCTGACATCAGCTAATTTTGAATGCATAATTATTTTCTATATATAGTATTTTTTTTTAAAAACAAAGACAATAAGCACAATATATGGTATTTGTCTGGTTTTTTTATGCATTTAAAATTACGATCCTAAATTTGAATATTTTCAGTTAAAACAATATATTAGGTTTGGGTGTCAGGAGCTCTGAACTTATACATCCTGCTTGCCTTTTTATCTGTTTTCTTCGTTGGGACAAGGCTTACATAGCTCGTTATGCGCACCTTGTCCCGCCTTGAAAACAAATAAAATTCGGCACAATATGCACAACTTATTTTAACTTGATGCCTAATGTAAAAAATGAAATCTTTTATCAAATTTAAATTTTTCAATTTTTGTCACAGTTATTTTCTGAAACTCATGATGCTTTGAATTTATAATACAGTTAAATTCCTGGGGGATTAGAACAGACGGCACTTTTAAAATACATGCTGCCTGTGATTTAAACCAGTTCATCCCCAGATCCTGGGTTAAATCATAATATTTATCATAATTATCTTTCCAGCCTGCAGGCAAATCCTCAAGTTTTAATGTGTTTGATTTTATTTCATCAGGAATGTCCAGGGTTAGAATATTGTAATCTTCCTCTATCAAACCTGTTCTTATGACATGTGCAGTAATTTCATAAGCGGCCAGGGCAATTGATTCAGCAGAATAAATAATGGGCACATGTCTGTGCCATCTGCCTTCTGTTATATTTGCTCCAGTTGTGAGCGAATCCAGTAAAGTCGGCAAATTTTTCTTCTGGAGTCTGAAAAACTTCATTTAATAAACCCTTTTCTTAATAAGGAATACCCCATTCAATTTTATTAAGAAGATTTATAACTTTCTCGTATCCGACTATGTTTGTACATACTTCAAGCGGAGTGTGCATCTTCAAGGCCGGGTTCTTAATCTGTATCCATTCCAGAACATTATCCGGTGTCCGCATTAATTCTCTTGTTTTATTGAGCACTTTAGCCAGCAAGTAAATTCTCGTTGATTCTTCTGTATTCAAATGCCCGTCTTTTCTTCTCAGAATGGTTCTGGTGGAAACACCCAGAATTTTAGCCAGAGATTCATCTGTAAACCTGTAGGTCTCTTTCAATTCTTCCAGAACATCTACCGGCAAACCATTATCAATGTCTGATTTTAACTCATACCAGCCTCTTCCATCACTTGAATTAAATTTTTCAACCGGGTATGTTCTCATGATAAACACCTCTATCTTCTTTGTTCATTGTTTTGTCTTTTTTTATCTTTGTCAGAATCATAGATTTATGATACATTTTTTTTACCACCTGTCAATTTTTTTGAGACATGACGTAAAAAAAGACAGGTATTTTTATCAAAATCCAATAACCCAAAGAATATATTATGACAAAGGAAATTCTGATAAAAAACGGGATTATGCTGACCATGGAAGAGGACATCCCTGTCCTGGAAAATGGCGCCCTGCTTGTAAAAGACAATACAATTGCCGAAATTACTACCACAAACACGCCTGCACTAAACACAGGGGACATGGAAATCATTGATGCTTCAGGCGCCATTGTCATGCCCGGCCTTGTCAACTGCCACACCCACCTTCCCATGTCCCTTTTCCGGGGACTTGCCGATGATCTTCCCCTTGATAAATGGCTTAACAACTACATTTTTCCGGCTGAAGCAGAGCAGATCAACCCGGATTCCGTAAAAAAATGGGCGATTCACTCCTGTTGTGAACTCATCCGTTCCGGTACCACCACATGCTGTGACGGGTATTTTTACGAAGACCAGGTGGCTCAGGCCATTCTAACATCCGGGTTAAGGGGGGTGGCAGGTCAGGGCGTACTTGATTTTCCAGCTCCCGGCGTACCTGACCCCGGCAAAAATATTGAGCATGCTGCTGAATTTGCAGAAAAATGGAAAAACATCTCCTCGCGTATTCAGCCCTCTATTTTCTGCCACTCGCCCTATACCTGCTCGGATCACACCCTAAAACAGGCTAAAAAAACA
Organism: Thermodesulfobacteriota bacterium; assembly: GCA_034660495.1. Lineage (GTDB taxonomy): Bacteria > Desulfobacterota > Desulfobacteria > Desulfobacterales > Desulfobacteraceae > DATFJZ01. Next base: position 9,829 of record JAYEJJ010000207.1, read on the forward strand.
AGCCGCGCCCTGGGTATATTATTCCAGATCCACGTGGCTGAGACTGAAACAGAAGTTGCGCTTTCCCAAAAAAGCCACAACCTGTCCCCGGTTGAGCACCTTGAGCGCTTGAGGATTCTGGATGAACACACCCTTTTAAGCCATGGGGTATGGGTGGATGAAAAAGATGCCGCCATTATCAAAAAAACAGGGGCCGGTATTGTTCACTGTCCCAAAAGCAATATGAAACTGGCATCGGGCATTGCCCCGGTTCCCATGTTCATGAAGCAGGGCATCATCTTAGGCCTTGGCACTGACGGCAGTGCCAGCAACAACAGTCTTGATCTTTTTTCAGAAATGGACTGCGCGGCAAAGCTGCACAAATGCGCTGCACAGGACCCCTGCGCTGTAAAGGCCGTGGATGTTTTAACCATGGCAACCCTGGGAGGAGCAGCGGCCATTGGCCTTGACCACGAAATCGGTTCCTTGAAAAAAGGGAAAAAAGCAGATATTATTATCATTGACTGCAACAAACCCCATCTTGTTCCCCTGTACGACCCTTTTTCCGCTCTGGTCTACCAGGCAAAGGGATCAGATGTCTGCCTTGTCATGGTTGACGGCAGAATCATATACAAAGCTGAAAAAAACGGCTGAATCGGGCTTTGCTTTTTTCAACTCATTTTTTTTATTGAATCAAGCTTTTCTTTAAAAACCCTGAAGGTGTTTTGGTCTATTCCTTCTACCCCGGGAGGACGATCAACGGCATCATGGCAGTCTGACCCCCCGGTCACGATCAGATTATATCTGTCGGCAACTTCAAAAAGACGGGCCTTGTGGATCTCTGTATGACCTGGATAATTGATTTCAAGTCCGTGAAGTCCTGCATCAAGAAATTCCGGCAGCAGTTTTTCAACGGTCTCAAAGGGAGGAAGCACTTCCCTGTAATGTCCTTTTCCTGGAAAGGAGCCTGCTGCCGGATGCGCAAGGACACTTAACACAGGAAGGCTTTTGATCAATTCCACCGCCTTTGACATATCAATTCCCGAGGGCAGATAGGCCCGGCTGCTGTTGCCGATGATGGAATTAATCAGATCACGGTCCTTTATTTTGAATAGATCATTGAGTGCCAGGGAAAAATGCCGCCTTGTGGCATTGGCGCTGTATCGGGCAATGTCCCCATAGGTCATATCCCTGAAAAGAACAGGCTGTTCCCCTGAAGGGCCGAAATATCTGTTTATCTCAGCCACTCTGGCCCTGACCAGTTTTTCTCCCCGGCCCTGGGCCATACCATGGTTTAAGTGATCCACAAAAGCCTGCTTTTCCAGCATATCCGGCATAAAATAGCATAAAAGATGAAGGGTACCCGTAAAAAAGGAACGCTTAAACCTTACAGACACCTCAACGCCGGAAACCACCTGAATATGATGCTTTTTCCCGGCATCAAGGGCTTTGTCAATGCCGTCAAGGGTATCATGATCTGTTATGCCGACCACGGAAATACCGGCCTGCTTTGCTTTCAATACCATGAGTTCCGGGGTGAATTCTCCATCTGAAGCCGTGGTATGATTGTGGAGATCCGCATAAATCAAATCTGTCATAAGATAAGGTTTCTCCTTGTTAAGAATGGTCTCTACTTGTTCAGAAAATAAGGCCTGTCTTTTTTTCAGGCAGATATGGATTTCAACGCATCAGCAAGACGCTGAATATTTTCCTTGCGGGCGGTATGTCCCATAACACCGATCCGCCAGATTTTTCCTGCCAGGGGACCAAGCCCCAATATCCGCTCCCCATTGATCCGTAAGAACAGGTATCCCGCCAAGACTTGTCACTGCATCAACCAGAAACAGACTCTCTTTCCCCTTAAGCAGAGAAGCTATTTCTTCCACTGGGTTTCTGACCCCGGTGGAGGTTTCAGCATGAACAACAGCGATAAGGGCATACGCTTTTTTATCAAGCCGTTCTTTGACCTTTTCCAAAATCACCGGTGTGCCCCAGTCAAACTCAAGCACGTCCACATCCGCACCGAGCCTTGCAGCCACATCGGCCATCCTCATCCCGAAAACGCCGTTTTTAAGGACCAAAACATCATCTCCGGGCTCCACAAGATTGACAAAGCTGGTTTCCATCCCGGCAGACCCGGTACCTGAAACAGGAAGGGTCAACAGGTTGTCCGTACACATTATTTTTCTAAGCATCTCTTTTATTTCATCCATTATTCTGATAAATTCAGGATCAAGATGGCCAATGGTCGGCCTAGCAAGCGCCTTATACACCTGGGGGTAAACACAGGAAGGGCCCGGTCCCATCAGTAAAACATCTTCTATTGAATCCAGTAAATTTTTCATGGCAATATACCCTTTTACTCGATCATCAAATTTTTTGAATAGCACCGCCCCCAGCGGTTGCCTGTCAGGAACGAGAACGACGGAGGACTTTTTCCCTGCCAGGCTAAAAATCAAGGAACTGCGGCCACTGGTCCTCAAACAGCTTGATTTTTTTAACGCCTGGCAGGGAAA
>JAYEJJ010000208.1:0-12313 GCA_034660495.1 Thermodesulfobacteriota bacterium
TCATATAACAACCATGAGCAGCATGCTCACAACAAACCATGAAAGCCTTCAGCCGTCAGTAAGCAGCAGGGTTTTACTGGAAGCTGAGTACTGAAGGCTGAAGGCTTTCATATAAAAAACCCACATGATGCACAGCATCACAACAAACCATGAAAGCTGTTAGCTGAGTACTGATGGCTTTCTTATAAAACAGATTTAAACTTAAAATCAACCATCAAATCAATTGGGTCTGAAAAATTCAGGAACGACTTAAATAGTGTCTGAACGAAAACCCCGTGTTTGGGCGAAAACGTGCCCAGCTGCAAGGCGCAAAAAAGTTTGAAACCGGAGTGTACTCAGGTACATGAGGCCCGATTATATAATTTGGCAAACTTTTGCAGCAACGCAGCAGATGGGTGCGTTTTCGTTCAAACACTAAATAATTCTTTTCCTCTGCCCGGTGTATAAAAAAACATATTTATGGATATTTAAATGGTTTTGCCTTATAATCCCCTGTCAAAAACTGAATAAACATCATAAAATCCGATGATCAGGTTCCCGGTCCGGTTTTTTTGAAACAGGGAGTGTTTTATATGGGTGCAGAAAAAAAAGAAAAAAAAGCAAAATTGACCTTTTCAAAGTCCCATCCCAGGGTAAAATTTGAGGTGCATGGTGAGGAAATGATTGAAAAAGAGGTTAAATCCAGCGGCAACAGCGGCAGGATTTATCTTCCGCCAAACTGGATAGGTCATATTGTAAAAATAATTAAAGTGGATTGATACCATTTTGAGATAATTCAGGAGAAGGGTTTGGAAAAGGAAATACAGATCAGGCCGGTCAGGCTTGAAGATCACTCTGCTATTGAACGGATAAGACAGTTTATTAATGATAAGGAGGTTTGAAAGTGGATCAGTCAAAAAACGTTCATCCAGGTAAGATTCTTGAGCTGTCAGGTGCGTACTGGCAGACCTGCACCCTGCATGCCGGTGTTAAACTTGATATTTTCTCCCACCTTGGCCGGCAGAAAATTACGGCCCAAGCCCTGGCAGACAAATTAAACCTTGATGCACGGGGGCTTTCCATGCTGCTCAATGCCCTCTGCGCCATGGCGCTTTTGAAAAAAGAAGAAGATGGATACGCCAATACCAGTGCGTCTTTGACCCTTCTTTCCAAAGAATCGCCTGAGTATATCGGGTATATGATCATGCACCACCACCATCTGGTGGAATCCTGGGCCAGTCTTGACAGATCAGTTATGACCGGAGCGCCTGCAAGAGACCACGCCATGCGGGATGACCCTGAGTACCGGGAGAATTTTCTCATGGGCATGTTTAACAATGCCATGGCAGCCGCCCCAGAACTTGTCAGGGCCATTGACCTTGAGGGAAAGAAGACCCTTCTTGATCTCGGGGGCGGGCCCGGGACCTATGCCATTCATTTCTGCATGCACAATCCTGACCTTAAGGCCTGGGTGTTTGATCTGCCCACGACCCGGCCCTTTGCGGAAAAAACCATTAAACGGTTTAATCAGCAGGAGTCTGTTTCCTTTACAGGGGGCAATTTTCTGAAGGACGACCTGGACGGTACATACGATGTGGTATGGCTGTCCCATATTCTCCACGGAGAATCTCCTGAAGACTGTGAAAAATTAGTAAAAAAAGCTGTTTCTGCGCTGAACCCGGGCGGTGTTATCATTATCCATGATTTTATTTTGGACAATTTAAAAATATCTCCATTGTTTCCCGCCCTTTTTTCTCTGAACATGCTTTTAGGTACCCGGGGCCAGGCATATTCTGAAATGGAGATCATGTCCATGATTGAAAAAGCAGGCATTGACAATATAAAGCGTATTCCCTTTAAGGGTCCCAACGATTCAGGTCTTGTTGTCGGCACCCTTTAGAAGAAAAACCGCAATCAGAAAAACCACAATCAGAGGGGAGAGCGCCCCACGGGTTTTGAGTTCTTTCAGTGCAGTGATATTCAAGTTTGTCATGACAAATTATCCCATTCATTTTAAAAGTATCATTTAAAATTTATAAGCCCCGATTCAAAACGATTCTTCTGATTATTTTATGAACCCCCGGATTTGAAATGCGAAACAAAAGTGTTTTTCACAGACAGGGGAGGGATTTGTTTGACGAATGATTAACATGTAAAACCACACAATGGTTAAAGATCAACGAGGAGAGAATATGAAGAGAATTTTTATTTTGTTTTTTCTGGCGGTAACAGGGATACTTTTGAGCGTATCATGGGCAGGTGCACAGCAAGCCTCTTTATCTGCCGATGTTTATGAGGCGGGAACCCCGATATCCATCACAGGGACCATTGCGCCGGGTCAGGACCTTTATGTAGAAGTGGCAACAAAAAAGAGGTTTACCCCGGATGACGCGCCAGGCTCCAAAGAACAGACCCGTCTCAGGGACGGCAGGGACGGAAAAAATGCATTTGGTGATACAGCTGTTCCCGCAACCTACTATGTTATCACAAATTCGCCGGATTCCCTGGCCGCACAAACAGAATCCCCCAAGGGACAGACCAAAGGCCTTTTTGCCTTTCCTCCCTTTAAATACGATGTCAAAGTCAACAAGATCAAAAAATGGGAAGATATTCCTGAAAGTGTCCGCACCCGGCTTGGCGCTGTAAAGACAGATGCCCAGTGGGATTTTTTGATTTTTACCCATGAAAACAAGTTCGGCATCAATACGGTTTCCAAAGAGAACATAAAGGGCGGAGGCAACGCCCGCATGATTCTTTCTGATTATAATGAGCAGCCCGAGGCCTGGAATGAAGGCGTTTCTGTTGACCTTGACAAGACCAGCGGCAAGTTTTCCATATCCATGACACCCTATAAGAACCTGCCTCCTGAGACAGAGATGGAGGTGTATGTCAATGGTGAAAAAACAGACACCTTTACCATTGAAAAATCAGGGTTTTTCTTTAGAATCGGCAATGTTTACATGAATCCCCTGGTGGTCTTTGGCGGCGCATTTGTTATTGGTGTGCTCTTTGTGATTATGGGGGCGGCAGGCGGTTTGTTTACCGCTGCCTATCAGATTACAGTCATTGGTACCAAAGGGCCTGTGGGCGTCAATGCAGGCAACACCATCAAGCCGACCAATCTCTTTTTAACCCTTTGTTCGCCCATTACCGGCCTGTTTACCTATTTCAAGGAAAAACGCTTTGCAACCCCGGTGGCCATTCCCTTTGCCATTGGTATTATTACCGGCGCTTTTTTCATAGGGCCGCCTCTGTCAGCCAAGTACCTCAACCTGGCTGCGTTTAAATTCTATCTGGGTATTATCTGTCTGGTCATTGGGATCAAGTTGTTTATAGAATCCCTGCCTATCTCCATTGAAAAGAAAAAAGCCATGAAAGTCATTGTGGATAAGTTCAATGCAGCGGTAAAGGAAGCAAAAATATCTGGTAAGGCCATGCAGATGGGGTCCATTGAGTTTGACAAGTTCAACCTTGTCAGCTTTGACATGCGCTTCTGGGGAGAAACCTTTGTGGCCAAACCCCTGATGATGCTCTTCGGCGGTATTGTCATGGGTGTAATTGCCTCCTCCTTTGGTGTGGATGGCGGTTTCATGTTTATGCCCTTTATGACGACCATGGTGGGGTATCCCATGTACCTTGCCGTTCCCATCGGTCTGGCCGGTGCTTTTGCCACTTCGGTTGGCGGTATTTCCAAGTATATTCTCATGGGGTATCAGCCGGACTGGATCATGGCGGCATTGATTGCGGCTGGTGCCTGTGCGGCGGTATTGTGGGCCCGAAAATTCAGAAAAAACTCCCCGAGATTTTCTTAAAGAGAATGCTGGCCTTTGCCCTGATTCTAACCTGTTTGAAATACACAGGCCTGCTCTGGTTCATGCGCTGATTTGGACAGCAGGCAGCCCTGGTCCTGTTTTAGCCTGATTCTGCTGCACCCGGCAGGATCAGGCTGAACATCACGGGCGGCACTTTTCTTTTTTATTTTTTGTTGCGGCTGCGTCCATGGTCATGGGCCGGCCATGCCGTTTTATTGAGAAACCAAGTTTCTACACGGCCCCGGGGAAAAATTTTTCCCCCGGCCATTTCCAGGAAGGACGTATTCATGGACGTTGTAAACCGCCTTCTTGATCAGCTCCTGTACGCTGTGATTATTCCTTTTTTTGATATCATAACAAAAGTGCTCAATCTTGTTTTAATAACGCCTTTGGTGTTTTTTGATGTGCCGGTATGGCTTCATACGGCGTTTCTGGCTGTTTTGACTGCTTTTTTTGCCCTGGGGGTGAGGTCGCTTTTAAGGGTAGAAAGCAGAACCCGCCGATTTAACGAAATTTTCTCAAAAAAACGGGAAAATCAGAAAAAACTCCAGCTGGTCAGGGATAAGTACAGCAGGGAAGCCATGTATCGCGTGACTGACGATGAGCTCAATGACGATTTCAACACCTTTCTTGCCCATCATTATGTGCGCTACACCCTGACATATCTTCTCCCGGTTTTTCTTATTCTTGCCTGGCTCAACACGGTGTTTTCAAGGGATTACCTGGTTGAAAAAACAGGGGCGCCCTTTGCCCTGCCCCTTCCGGACAACCGGTTTGACCTGAAGGGACTTTCTGTGACCTTTGTTTTTCTGGCTGCGTATATTATTGCCCTTTGTTTGGGATTTTATTTAAAAAAATATCTGCACCACCCAGAATCAGAAAATTGTCCGTCATCTGTCAGCCATGGGGGATCACCCGGCAATAATCACCTGGAAAACGGGGATAAATACATAAAAAATGACACTATTCACCAGGCACCTAAAGACAATTGTCTGTTCACACCTGACAGCCTTAACCATAAAAACAGAACAAAAAAGGATAAATGCTGATGTCTGGAAAAAAAGCAGCGGTCTGCAGGGCTCATTTTTTAAAAAAAGACAGTAAACGGCAGGCAGATATAGAATTGATTGTTGAATCCCCCCTGCTGATCCGGGTTGAAAACAGGCCGGTTTTTTTAACCATGCGGACACCGGGCAGTGAAATTGAGCATGCTGCAGGATACTGCCTGGGTGAAGGGATTGTTGAAAAATATGAGGAGTGCCTGTCATTTACCTGCAACAAAGACACAGATCCCAATATTGTTGATGTCTCTATTGTTCCTGAAAGACGTGAACAGGCCGTGGCCTGTATTGAAAAAAGGAATTTGAATCACACAGCCCAGGGTGTCAGCAGCCGCACAATGGTAAAAGACAGGGATGTCAGGAAAAATCACAGCAGCTTTAAGGTCGGTTTTGACGATATTCTCAGGTGCGTGACCCTCTTGTCTGAAAACCAGAAGTACCACAAGATCACAAGGGGGTCCCATGCCGCCCTTTTATTTGATTATCGTCTTGAAATCATTGCCTTTGCCGAGGACGTGGGACGTCACAATGCCCTTGACAAGGTACTTGGCAAAGCCTTTATGGACAATACCCTGTCAGACGGGCGGATTCTGGTGATGTCTTCCAGGATGAGCTATGAGCTGATCCACAAGGCGGCAAGGGCCGGCCTGCCCATACTGGTCTCCTATTCGCGTCCCACAGCCCTTGCTGCTGAGATAGGTCAGTTGCTGGATATGACCCTGGTGTTTCCTGCCGGTGACGCTGAACTGATTTCAGTGTCCGGTGAGAACCGGATAATAAAGAAAGACTTACAGCCGTAAGTTATCTGCATTCAGCTTTCAGTGATCGGAAACAGGCAGAGCTGCTATCCGTCTTTTTGCGGTTTTCCAGTCCACGAATGTTGCCCTGCCTCCTTTGACCAGCTTTTCCCGTTTGTCCAATATGTCTTTGTGCCATTGAGTACCGGAATATCGTTCTGATTAGAACAAAGATCACTCCAAAGCTCTTCCATGATTTGCAGCTTCTCTTTTACCGTCATTTGTTCAAGTGGAAGCGTGGGCATATTATTTCCTCCATTTTGGAGTTTGCGGGTTCGATGTATTAATACTTAATCCATAATCCTAAATCAGTAACAAAACATATATTACTTATACTTCGGATCTTTTCTTCAATTCAACCTTTATTTTTTTCCAGGAGATTGATTGTTTGTCTATATACTCCCCATGGGGCGGCTTCGGTTTTTGATCCTGGGTCGCTTCAGTACAGATTTAGATCCGGCGGGTCAAATCCCCTGGCACTGTGGATCAGCATCTTTGTGTAGTCCTGTTCAGGATGGTTGATGATCTGTGCGCTGGTGCCTGTTTCAACAATACGGCCATTGCGCATCACCCCGATGCGGTCCCCCACTTTTCTGGCAAGTCCGATATCATGGGTAACAAACAACAGGGTCAGCCCCTTGTCAATCTGAAGATTAAGAAGCATCTTAAGCACCTTGGCCTGGACGCTGGGATCAAGAGCGCTTGTGGGTTCATCGGCAATGAGTAGATCAGGCCCGTGCACCAGGACCCGTGCAATACACAGACGCTGAATGGCCCCCATGTATGTTGATTTGATAACTAAGCACAAATATGTGAGAAATGCCGACAACACGTATTCGGAATTTACCCGTAAAGGCGAGTTTTTTAAAAAAATTTCGCCGGATCAGCCCCATCTGACACAAAATCGCTATGTGATGCCGGTACCTGAGAACTGCTATCTTTGTTATTCAAAAAACAAATATCTGGAAAACACAGCGTCCATGGTATTAAAAAGCAGCCAATCCCACCCGGAGGGGTGGTATCTGGAAAATGTGCTGGTTTCTCTGGATTAGGAAGAGGTGCACTGGTGTTTCAGCTGTGTCATCTTTCCGGTCAGCCAGAAATGAAAGGATTTCAGCTCCTGAAGCATTAAAAAGGGCAGGGGGGTTGTTTTTTCTTCGGAAACCCTGTCAAACATGTGTATAAGATGGGCTGCTGCCGGATGATCCCCCTGCATGATTTTGAGGATGATGATGGGCACAAAGATTTGAAAGGTTGAATTCACATCCTTGATCTGGAGCAGAAGCTGCCATCCCTTTTGGGTCCATTTTTTCATGGCGTGAGATTCAGGGCTGCGGTGGACCAGGGCGTTGAGCATGGATATGGTCAGTTTCAGCTGAACATCAATCTTTTTTGTTTCTCCAAATCGGTTTTCCAGTTCATTGTATTTGTCAAGCCAGGGATCAATCTCCTGAAACACATTAAACTGGTAGGTGATGGAGTCGAGAATGCCGCTGACGGCCATGAAACATCCTTCAGGGATGTGGCGTTTCTCAAAACCGGTCAGGGCTTTTTTGAAAAACGGCCCGGCAGATTCCGGTGAAAAAGGCATCTGGCAGGCCCCGCGCCAGAAAAGCAGCCAGGGTGTTTTTTGATGTATTTGATCTGGAAGGGCTGTGATCCATTTTTCCAGGGTCATGATACGGAACTGGTCAAAAAGCCGGGGTGCCAGTTCTATAACAAGATCAGCCGCTTTAGAAAAATTTTCAGCTTTTATGCAGAGGTTGACTGCGTCTTCCTTTTTTCCTTCTTCTTCAAGAAGGGCGGCGCTTTTGTTTAAAAGTGCCCTGTGAGCCAGGGGGGATAGCGTCTGACTGGCCTGTTTCTGGAGAAATTCAAGAAAAAGCGGGTGAAAAAAGTATTCCACTGGATCAGTTACGCTTTTGTATGTAAAGGCATTTTTTCTGACAAGCCTGTCAAGGAGAGCTTTTGTATGTTTATTATTGTATTTTTTAAATGAATTTTTGGAAATTCTGCCCAGATAACTCAAATTCATCAGTATGGGCTGACATTCAACGGACAGGTCTTTGAAAATCATAGTCCCTATATAGTCAAAAATTTCCTCGGGTGTTTTCAGGCTCAGCATATGGGGGCTGATATCTTCAGAATTTCCTGTTTTCAACAAAAGAATAAGTCCTGAAACCCACCCGTCTGTTTTCTGGTGAAGGTCTCGGACGGCAGATTCAGGAAAGGCTTTTCCTGTTGTGCAGCAGATGATTTTTTCTGTTTCCTGGCAGTTGAGTTTAAGCTGGTTCCATCCCATTACCTCCAGTCTGCCCCTGGCCCTTTCCCGGATCAAATGCTGCGGTGGATGGGTCCGGCTGCAGATGAAAAAATAAATGTTGTTTAAAATCAGAATGTCTATGGCATGGCCCAGGATGTCATTTGTAATACTGTCTTCACCGGCTTCCTGAAAGCTGTCCAGGACAACGGCAAAGGGAGAAGGTAGACTTTGACACAACAGGTTGAAATAATTCCGGGTAAACACATCCAGGCCGCGGAAATATTCCCGGGTAAGCAGGGGAAACGATTCTCTTTTTTCCAAAGCCAGCTGCTGGGCCGCCCTGCCCAGGGAATAAAAAAATGAAGATATGTCAGCGTCACGTTCATCTACATCATACCACAGGCAGGGGAGGTTTTCTTCCTTGAGATAGCTGTTGACCAAGGTGGTCTTCCCGCACCCCGCAGGCCCGCATATCCACACCGCGGACTGGCTGATATGTTGTGAAATCCGGGTGAAGAGCCGTTTTCTCGGATAAACATTCTGGAGATCAGGCCGTGTCATCTTTACAGAAAAGGACAGGCTTGTGCTTGATCCTGAGGAATGCACGTCAACCTCCTCTGAAACCGGCCGGCGCCGTTGACAATGCCCTTGGCAGATGGGCCGGTGATTAAGTGGTACACATCATGAAAACTATTGTATGCCGGAAAAATCGTTTGTCTAAAAATAACCGGTGATAGGCGATATCTATGGCTTTTGGTGAATGTCAGACATGTTATCGGCAAAGGGTTGTGCCTGCATATCATTTATAATGTCCATGCCCTGACAGGTACAGCAAAGCTGTTAGCTGATTACTGATAGCTTACATATAAATATCAGAGGCATTTTTGTATGTCAACCAGGAAAGACAGCCCGTCCCTTCCAGTGGGGCCGGTCAAAATCTTTGACCTGAAAAAGTGGATACGATAAGGTGAACAAAGAAAGCCGGCGTAAATGTGAAGATTTTTTCAGGAGTGATGTGTATGACCATATCCTGTATTAAAACAGCGGTGCTGTTGAGTTGCTGCCTTGTGTTGACGGCCTGTCAGTCAGGGGATCAGACAAAGGCCATGCACTATATTGAAAGCGCCAGGGAACTGATGACCCGGGACAAGTATGAATCCGCAGTGACGCAATGCCCTCTAGGAGGAACCCGGCAATGAGGTGGCCCTTTTTGAACTGGCAGAGGTGTACACGGTATTAAATCAATTTGAAACTGCCATGCGCTACTATACGCTGGCAGCAGAAGACAATGCCATGAATGTGCTTCCCCACCGGCGCATGGCCCAGATCTGTCTGCACCGCGGCAAACTCCTTGAGGCCCGCACCCATGTTGAAAATCTGTTTAAGGTTGACCCTTATTTTATCCCGGGATTTCTGCTCATGGCCGAGATTCAGGTCAAGGAACGGGACCTGGATGCCGCCCTGGACACCCTGAAGCAGGCAGAGGCCGTTGACAGTGAAAATATTGATATTCAGCTCAGGCTGGCTGACATTTATTCTCAGCAGAACGATGTTAAAAACATGGAAGCTGCTCTGAAAAAGGCGGTTGCCGTTGATCCCTCCGCCAGGCAGGCCTGCCTGAACCTGGCTGATCTTTACCTCTCCCTTGAAAAACCTGAAAAGGCTGAGTCCCTGCTGATCGGTATTGTTGAAACCCCTGGAGAAGAAGGGCGAAAACACATGGACCTGGCAAGGTTTTACGAACTTCAGAACCAGATGGACAAGGCTGCCCAGGTTTACGAAAAAGCAGTGCAGGCGGCGCCTTTTGATGTTTCTGTGAAAATCGGCCGGGCCCGGTTTTATGCCAGGCAGAACATGAAGGACGCGGCCCTGGCAGAAATAAAACAGGCCCTGTCCCTTGAAAAGGAATCCCTGGACGTGCTCACCGAAGCCGGTAGAATATATCTGCACTTTGGGATGCTCCAGGCGGCTCAGGCAGCTCTGTACCGGGTGCTGCAGAAGGATGACACCTTTGTGGATGCCCTTTTTGAACAGGGCCGGGTGTTCATGGCACAGAAAAATTACAAAAGGGCCCTGGAATATATTGATACCGCCATCACCCTTGATGCCCCGTTAAAAAAAAGGGAATTGCTTGCCAGGGCGTATTATCTCAGAGCCTTGTGCATTGAAGCCGGCGGGGCCGCGGACATGTCCAACCAGAAGATTTTCCGGGCAGCCGCTGGTATGCTGGATGATCCCCAGGCCTTTGAAACCGATCAGGTCAAGGCCAGTCTGATGGCGGCGGCAGCCCTTGAGCCCTCCCTTACCCCGGCCCGCATCCGTCTGGTTGAAATTTTTCTCATGGAAAAGGAAGCTGAAAAAGCCAGAGAGCAGATCACAGAAATACTTAAATACCAGTCTTTCAACCTTAAGCTCCTCACCCTGCAGGCAGCGGTTTATATTCTGGAGGGTAATTTTGCTGCAGCTGAGGAAATTCTCACCCAAATGGCATCCAGAAATCCAGATCATATTCCCACCTATGTCCGCCTCGGGGCCCTGAGCCGGGCCATGGGGAAAAAAGACCAGGCCCTGGACCTGCTCAGCAGAGCCCGGGAAAAAGCACCGGATCAGCTGGGGCTGATAAAAATGATGGCGGATATTTATGTGGCAGACAAAAAATACGATGCTGCCATGGACATGGTAACCCTTTTATCTGGGGAAAGCGATTCCAGAGCCGGGGCGTTTTTTGAAAATCTAAAAGGGGAAATCTCTATGTCCCGGGGTGATATGGAGACCGCCCTGACCCATTTTGAAGCCGCAGTTGCGCAGAACCCTGACTATGTTAAAGCCAGACTCAATGCCGCCGGCCTCTGCCTCCGCAGCAGAAAAACCCAAAGGGCCCTTGATCATTATAAAGCAGTGGAAATTCTTGATCCCGGCCATGTTCAGACCCTCATGGCCATTGGGTTCATCCATGATACTGCCGGCCGGTATGACATGGCAGAAGGGTATTACCGCAAGGTCCTGGAGATTGCCCCGGATCATGCCAATGCCGCCAATAACCTGGCCTTTATCCTGTCCCAGGACACGGGAAGCCTGGATGAAGCCCTGAGACTGGCATCCATGGCCAGGGTGCACATGCCGAAAAGCCCCAATGTTCTGGATACCCTTGGGTGGATTTACTATCTCAAGGGCAATTACCTGACGGCCCGGTCGGAACTGGAAGAAAGCCTCTCCCTGTATCCGGACAATGCCATGGCCTGTTTCCATTACGGCATGACCCTGTACCACCTCAAAGAATATGAAAAGGCCCGGTCCTTTCTGAACCGGGCCCTGTCTTTAAATCCGTCGTTTACAGGTGCTGAATTAATGCCGGGATTTTTTCCTTACCATGCCGGCCAGCCAGATCAAGCTGAACCCGAAGAGCAGCAGGGTGGCCGGTTCCGGTGTTTCGCTGGTTTCCAGGCCGGAGGTTCTGACCACTGAGAAATGGGAAATCCCTGGTTGATTATCGCCGTTGTTTTCTACATGAGCGGTGGTCCAGGTGCCCGCATTCTGTTGTGGATTCACATAGTACAGGGCAAATTCAGTTGATCCTTTTACGCTGTAGAAGTTGATTTTTTCATCGGGTGCATACGCGCCGCTGTCTGTGATTTTCCATTTGCCGCTTTTGTTGTCACCAGCAGTATCATACAGTTCAAAAGATAACTCTACAACTGCATCCTGAGAGGAAGAACTTCCAACGGTTCCATCGACTTTTGCATAAGCCTCAATGCTGTAATCTGTCCCTAAAAAATATTGAATCAAATCTTCAAGATCGTCTTTGCTTTCATTTCCATAAAATGTGCCGATATAGTAGACAGGGCTATCAAAATTTTCACTTTTATTGTCGTATGAATCATAGGTAATTGTTCCGGCTTTATAATCATCATTATTAGTATTGTCAGTGTAACCGTCGTTAGTTTCGTTCCACAGGTCATCAACACTAGTCAAATTTCAGAACTCCTGACCTCAGCTAATTTCAGAACTCCTGACCTCAGCTAATTTTGAATGCATAATCATTTTCTATATATACTTGACTTTTCGAAATTTTTAATTTGACTTTTTTAAAGAATTATGAGTCGTAGTGTTTTCAAAGGGTTATATGAGATTGCCTTTTTAAATTGGTGTTATAAATTGTTATAAAGACAGCCTTATGCCAACATTGTAAAAAATAAAAAAACAAAAATTCCCTGAAAAATAAGGCGACACACAAATCATAATAAAAGTCAAGAAGTATTTTTCGAAAACTCAAGTATATAGTATTTTTTTTTTAAAACAAAGACAATAAGCACAATATATGGTATTTGTCTGGTTTTTTTATGCATTTAAAATTACGATCCTAAATTTGAATATTTTCAGTTAAAACAATATATTAGGTTT
>JAYEJJ010000209.1:0-2491 GCA_034660495.1 Thermodesulfobacteriota bacterium
CCTTCAACCGAAGGCAAGTTGACAAAAGACCTATGCTGTTGCTCTCGATTAAGTGCTTTTCAAAAACGCATAGGCTGAAAAGCACATCATAATCCGTCAATTCATCCCCTGAGCTAAAGACTCAGGGATTTTCTTGCCGGTTTTCTATAAAGATTAAGTACTTGCATGAATTTTCTCCTTTTGTTTGATGATCAAATTTTTAATTGGGACATATTAAAGCAGCCACCTGATCAGTGAATCCGCCAGGGTAATCAGAACAGCGGCAGCAAAAGTGGTAAAGAGATCCTTGATCTTGAAATCCTTTATGAGCATGTCTGTTATCCAGAGCATAAAGGTGTTGATCACAAGCTTGAACAGGCCGAAGGTGATAATGATAAAGGGCAGGGACAGAAGAATCAAAAGCCATCCCAGAAAAAAATTCACCAGAGAATACACCAGGGCCACCACAATGGCAGTGACAAAGCTTTTTATCCTGATCCCTGGAAGTATCTGGGAAACAAGGAATACAGCCACGCTTAAAATCAGAATATTAACAATCATTAAACATCCTCCTTATTATTTTTTGTCTGCTTTCGGAACCGGCATGGCCGGCCCATGATCATCGTCCCGGCCACAACAAAAAAAACCGGCCACAACAAAGCATGAAAGCTGTTAGCTGAGTACTGATGGCTGACGGCTGATGGCTGATGGCTTTCATATAAAACTGTCCAGCACCTGCCGGATTTTTCCGGCCATTTCCGACCGTACCACCGGTTTCATGAGCAGCCCTTTTATGCCGATTTTTTCTGCTCTTTCATGATCTATCCGTTCACTGAACCCCTTCACTGAACCCCGTACAAATGATGATCGGCATGTCCGGTTTTACCTCGAAAATCTTCCTGGGAAACAAATCCCCGGACATTTTCGGCATGGCCATGTCAATCAGCACCAGATCAAAGGCATCAGGATCGATTTCAAAAGCCTTTAAGGCCTCAGAACTGTCCATAAACGCTGTCAGCGTGTAACCGAGCCTTCCAGATCTGCTGTTCAAGCTGGGCAACAGGAGGCTCGTCATCCACAGGCAGAATATGTTCATTTCCCCCAGGATTTTGACCCTTTTCATGACTCATCCCGTAAAGGGAAGAAAAGGCATGATTGTCCATCAGACATTTACAGTCTCGGAATATCAACGCCTTGGGCTGGGGCATGGCGGAAACCATAGCACTAAGATAATCAACCTGCTGCACCTATTCCTCATAACCTGGTTTTTCAGGTAGGGGCATACATTGTCCTCTTTTTTCTGTTTTTTTCTGAAATGTCATGACCTCCGTCTTTTAGCATATACTATACCAAAATAATTTTAAATGCAAAAAATCATATAAAAGCAGCCAATTCCGGCTTCTGACAGCCAATTCCCGGTCCCCCGCCCCCTGACGTTATACCCTTTGACATTGACCAGATATTTATTTCAGCAATTTTGTTTAAAGCAGGGTATCCTTGCGGAATTACGTCCGGTGTAACATCTTTACCCCATTTTTTTTATTCTTACGCCCCCATCCTGGCCCCCTCATAACCGCCCCAGGGCTATTCATAAAAGAGGCATTTGACCAAGATATCCCTGAAATCTTATATGTATTTTATAATGTCCCGGGCTTTTCACAGGGAGGCATTGAACATCGTTTTGCCCAAAGGGGTCAGGCTTTTCTCGTTCGTCGTTATCAAACAATAAAGACACACTGCATAGACAATTAAGATAATGACAAGAAGGAAAGCCTGTGACCCCACCTTCGAGGGACAATTGTATAATCAAGGCCCACAGGGAGAACAGGCTGTTTAAATTCTGCCGTTCTATGTAAACTGATTCCCTGGGGAAATATTATATGGGAAAAAAAATTTATACCTGATATGAAATAAAAGTAATAGATGTACTTGTCACACCGGTTTGGAACCTATTTATCATGAGGCCCTTAACTTAAGAAAAATAATTTGCCACCCAAGGAATACCAGGGAACACAACCTGAATCATTAAACAAAGAACACACATTCTTCCATGATTTTACATTGTGGAATAAAAATTGCTCTATAAATCTGGAAAGCTGAAAAAAAAAGGCCATGAACTTATAATGCAGCATATAGAACTTGGGAGTTACAAAAAATGCACAGCCCGCACAGGATAAAAAACAAATTAGGCATGGACAGATTTTTTATATCATACACTACCCTGATACTTTCGTTGTTGATCGTGATGAGCAGCACGGCCTACGGGGGGGCGTTTCTTGATGGATCCGGCAACGCAATAGACTCATCAATCACGATTGATGATAAAACTTTTAAGGTATACGACAGAAGCCGCTCTGACGTTGATCAGACTGATGAAAATTTCGATCCAAATTCAGAGCTCCTGACACCACAAACCTAATATATTGTTTTAACTGAAAATATTCAAATTTAGGATCGTAATTTTAAATGCATAAAAAAACCAGACAAATACCATATATTGTGCTTATTGTCT
>JAYEJJ010000210.1:0-12270 GCA_034660495.1 Thermodesulfobacteriota bacterium
AATATCAACAATTTGATTAAGTGCGTTGCGGATAATGGAGAAAAAGTTGGATTTTTATGACGAAAGGGTATTAATGTGTTATAAGGTGTGTTTTTATGTGACACATGCCAAATATTTCATTTAAAATTATAAGTAGTTGATATTGTTGAAGATCAAAAAAGTACCATGATTATGGTGGGTCTTTATAAATTGAATAATATCAACGACTTACAAAAAGCTTGATCATCGAGTATTAGAAATATTGGTATTGGCGCAAATGAAGCGGGAGAAATCAATGTTAGTTTTCGCTTGGGCAACATCTCTCTTGAGCCAGAAGAAATTGCTGGCCTGCTTTTTACTTTCCCTCAAGTTATTTTCCATGACGCAAAAATTGAATACGATGACGACCCATTGGCTGAACGTCTTATGAAACTTGGTGCCAAAAAACGACAAATATCTTTTGAAGATCTCAAAAAGTCTTTAATTGAAAATGTCGAAACAGAAATAGCGAAAGAAAAAGATGATTTCACAAAAAAAGCATTGAGTGAGATCAAAGCATTCCTTGAAGATCCCAGGGAATTTTCTATTTCGGCATCACCAGAAAAACCATACCCATTCGGTAGAATCATGCGTACGGATGCCCCTAAAGATGTTATTAAGTTGCTTAATATACAAATAAAATCTTAGAAATATAGCCCAACCCCAACGAACAATCTGCTTGAGCAATGTTGCTGGTTTGGCATTATTGCGCAGCGATCTGGAGCAGTGGAGGGTTCTTTCTATTTGGTTGGGCAAGCCTGGGTGAAATCTTTTTTTGGGTTTCAGGCGGCAGTTCTGCTGTTTGATATTCTGGGAAAATACAGATCAAAGCGTGTTCCTTTGCCGGGCTCACTAAAGACTTTTATATACCCTTTGTGCTCTTGAACAATTCCATGAACCACGGCCAGTCCAAGGCCTGTCCCTTCACCAGAGGATTTGGTTGTAAAATAGGGGTCAAAGATGCGCGAAAGCAGTTTTGGGGCTATGCCCGTACCGGTATCCTGAATCTTGAGATATACAAAGGGACCCTGGTTTAATTCAATCCCAGGCAGTCTTTCTATTTCAGAGATGTCAATGTCCTTGAGAAGGATGGACAGGGTGCCGCCGGATTTTTTCATGGCATACACCGCGTTTTTACATAGATTCATCACAATCTGGTGGATCTGGCTGGGATCAGCCGCCATAAATGAATCCGTGGCAATATTTTTGTCTATGGTAATATTGGCGGGGACTGAGGCTTCAAGGAATTTTACAGCTTCTTTTACAATAAGACCGGGCTGTATAGGAATTTTTTGGGACCCCTTTTTTCTGCTGAAGGTTAGAATCTGCTGAATCAAATCAGCGGCTCTTTTAGCCCCGGTATCTATCTGGTCCAAATATTTTCCGGCTTTGTCCGGGGTTTTAATGTGTTTTGCCGCCAGGCTCAGATAGGCAAATATCCCCGATAAAATATTGTTGAAATCATGGGCAATGCCGCTGGCCAGTGTGCCGATGGCCTCCATTTTCTGGGACTGCCTTAATTACTCTTCCAGCCGGGTGATTTCTGTGATGTCTCTTTTTACGGCAGCAAAGGCGAAAATCTCTTGTTTGGCATCCAGTATGGGGGTAATGCCCATATAATAGAGGGTCAGTTCCCCGTTTTTGTTTTTGTTGGTAATTTTGCCCTTCCAGGTTTTTTTGCCAAGAATCCGGGCCCACATGTCCCTGTAAAACGCTGAATCATGCGTTTCACTTTTAAACACAGACGGGGTTTTACCGATAAGCTCTGTGTCAGTATACCCGGTTTTTTGTTTAAGGGAGGAATTAACGTATTGTATGATCCCTTTGGGATCTGTGATTAAAACCTCTTCATCAATCTGGTTGATCACCGTGGCAAATTTCAGCAGCTGATCCTCATATGCTTTTTTGTCTGAAATGTCCCGTATGGCAAATACAGCGCCTTTTGATTTTCCCTGGTCATCGTAAAGCAGTCGGACAGCAGATTCCGCCCAGATAAAATGGCCTTTTGCGTGCTGCCGGCGGTACCGGATCAGAAGGGCGGTGTCCTTGTTTTTTCTGGCATGGAGTATGGTTTTTGTTAATTGTTCTATATCGTCCATATGGACGCATTCAATAACGGTTTTCCCGATTAATTCTCCAGGAGGATACCCGAAAATTTTTTCCATGGAGGGGCTGGCATAGATGATTTTATAATTTTCATCCGTATGGGTAATGACATCCACCATGTTGCCGGTAATCAACCGCAGCTGTTTTTCACTGGCAACGATTTGTTTTCTGGCTTTTTGGCATGGATAAAGGCTGTTGTAACGGCTGCCAGGGAGGTGAGAAGCAGGATAAAGGCCGATGCGGTGCTCCATATAAGCCGTTTGTATGTGTGATAGAAGGATGAAGGCTGGCAGAGGATTTTTTTTTCTGCTGGGAGCTGGTTGATATCGATATTGAACTCGGAGAGCTTTCTATAATCAAAATAGAGCTGATCAGGGGTGTCCATCATCACTGGAATATCTTCAACAGGGGTTCCTGAAATGATGCGGACTGCTTTTTCAGCAGCGGCTTTGCCCTGCTGAAAGCCAGAGATCAGATATCCTCCGATGATGCCGTGACCCAGTTGAAAGGTCCAGGTGCCGTAAACAGGGACGATGGATGCTGAGGTAATGATTTCAACCCCCGTGTCAAAGGGAATAAAAACCCCCTGTCTGTCCCGGAAAAAAATAGTCATGATCACAACGGTGCCGGGCTCAAGCCGTGAGAGGTTTTCCATAAGCCCGGCTCTGGAAATGTCATATATCAGTTCTGTTTTTATGTTCCGGACATCCTTGTCCTTTTGTATTTGTCTGACTTGTTTTTGAATACTTTTTCCCGTAGGTGTGTTGTCTGTGATAATGAGAATTCTGCGGCATTCAGGGTGAATATCTCTGATAAGAGATATGTTTTTAGAAATCTGGGCCATCTCATTAATGCCTGTTACCCGGGTCATCCCAGCCAGGTCTTTTTCGTTTACATTATTGACCCCGCAGAAAATCAGAGTGCTGTTTTTAAAAATCTGACGGCCTCGTTGTTTAAAGAAATTAAATGCATTGTTGTCTGAGGTAATAACGGCATCGTAATTGATGGCGGCGTGCTTCAGGGAAAATATTTCAGTCAGAAGATCTTCATGGTGCCGGCCTGAATGCCGTTTGGTATCCATATAATCCACATGGGATGCAATATTGTTTTCTGCCAGCACCATTTCAACTCCCCGTGTGATTTCATCGGTCCACAAAAATCCTTTGTGGTAGGAGTTGAGCAGGAGTATTTTCTTTTCAGGAAGGGTGGTGTCAGCGCAGTCAGCTGTCAGTCCAAAGGCAAGGAGATATATCACTGCTATAACAGGACCAACCTGTTTCAGAGATAGAGCGCTTTTGATTTTTTGGTAAAATATCATAAGATGCCATATGTCAAATTGTTTGCAAATCCTTAGGCTAAAAAGGTGTTCTGCTGCAGTTTATTTCATAAGGTGTTTTTCTTGTAAAGTTTTAATTCAATAGGGTTTGACCAGCCCCCCCTTGTTTTCGTTTAAACCCTCAATGCGTATTGTTTATTGTAAGCCCCGTAATAGGCAACCGGGATCACGATTAAGGTGAACAAAGTTGAGGCCATAAGTCCGAAAATCAATGCCCATGCAAGACCTGAAAAAACAGGATCAAAGGTAATGGGAAAGGCACCAATGGCTGTGGTCAAAGCCGTGAGAAGAATGGGTCTTATCCGTATGGCACCGCTTTGAAGAATGGCTTCTTTAAAGGGATTCCCCTGGCTGACTGCCTCCTGGATAAATTCAATCAGCACCAGGGCATTTCTGATCACGATTCCCCCAAGGGCAATCATGCCGATCATGCTGGTTGCCGTGAAGAAAACCGGGTTGGCAAATTCCCCCACAGGGGGACTGGTGATCAGATTCAAAAGAAGAAAGCCCGGCATGATGCCAAGCAGGGTCAGTGGAATGGCCAGCATAATGAGAACAGGCATGAGAAAGGAGCCTGACTGGAGGACCAGCAGAATATATATGCCGACCATGGCAGCGGCAAAGGCGATCCCCATATCCCTGAAAACCCGTATGGTGATTTTCCATTCCCCCTCTCCGGACCAGTTAACCTCTGCGCCGGACGGCAGGGGGGCATGTTTCAGTTTCCCCTGCATGTCAATCACAGCCTCGGCAGGCGCTCTGCCTGCTGTGTCGGCAAGGACATATACCACCCGCTCCAGATTTTTATGAAATATCGGCTGGGATGCATTTGTTTTTTTTATGGTGACAAGTTCAGATAAGGGGATCATTCTGCCGGATTTTTCCTTGACAGGAATTGAGGTGAGATCAACCATGGAAGATCGGATGGTATCCGTTGTGGTTAGCCTTATTTTCAGGGCCTGTCTTTCATTGTCTGTATGCAGGGTTGCCGGGATCAGTCCTGTGAGTGCGCCGTAAAGGGCTCTGGTGATGGTGCGCGTGGTGATGCCGTGTATGGCTGCCTTTTCCCGGTCAATGAAAAACCGGGTCTGTTTGTGGGGCGATTCTGCCATGGTGTCAATGTCCACCACAAAGGGTTCCTGGGCCATTAATTGTTCAAGTGTGTCAGAGGCATGGATAAGTTCTGAGTACGCCATGTCGCTTGTGCCGTATATCTCACCGACTATGGTGGACAGCACCGGAGGACCGGGGGGCACTTCCACCAGTTTGATTCTGGCCTGGTGTTTTTGTGCTATTTTTTCAAGCTGTGTTCTGATTCTGAGCAGAATGGCATGGCTCTGCTGCTTTCTTTCTTTTTTCGGCAGCAGGTTTACCCTTATATCAGCAAGGTTGCCTGCCTTTCTTAAAAAATAATGCCTTACCATACCATTGAAATCCATGGGCGAGGCATCGCCCGTGTAGGAGATCATATTGACCACTTCAGGTACGTCCCTGAGGAAGGTTTCAAATTCTGTCACAACCGCTGCTGTCCTTTCAAGGCTTGTTCCTTCAATCATGTCAATGACTATCTGAAATTCATTTTTATTGTCAAAGGGGAGCAGCTTTAAGGGAACCAGACGGAAAAGGGCCAGGCTGCAGGAAATCACAAGAAGAATGACAATTGCAGCAAACATGAGAAACCGTTTAAATTTTGATGTTAAAAAAGGGGTTACAATGCCCCTGTACACCCGGTGTAAAAGGGGCTCTTTTTTTCTGCCTGAAGGTGAGGTTTCCATATCATCTGCTGATTCTGCTGCAGCCTTTACAGGGGATGTTTTCAACAGGAAATGGGAGAGCCAGGGCACGATGGTCAGGGCACAGAGGGTTGAAAAAATAACGGTAAGGGGCACATTTACTGCCATGGGAGCCATATATGGCCCCATCATACCGGTGATAAAGAACAGCGGGGTAAAACAGATGATAATGGCCAGGGTGGACATGAGAACCGGGGGCAGTACCTCATTAACGGCGGTAAGGGTGGCGTTAAAGGGATCTAAAAGCCCTTTCTTGATATGACGCTGAATATTTTCCACATTGGTGATGGGGTCGTCCACCACAAGTCCCAGGGAGAGAATAAGGGCAAACAGGGTGACCCGGTTGATGGTGTATCCAAACAGATAATTGACAAAAAGGGCCAGGGAGAAGCTCACCGGAACAGCCACGGCAACAATCAGCGCTTCCCGCCATCCCAGGGTAAAGGCCAGAAGCACCACTACAGAAAAAATGGCAAACCCCAGGGATTCAATCAGCCCACTGACTTTTTCCTGGGCTGTTTGTCCGTAATTTCTGGTGACTTCAGCATACATGCCGTTTGGAACTATATCCTGTTCCAGACGGTTGAATTCCAGGATGACCTTTCTGGCCACATCAACGGCATTGGTGCCTCTTTTTTTGGATACAGCAAGGGTAACGGCAGCAAACTTTCTGTCCGGGTCCAGTCCCGGGGTTTTTTCTGCCCAGGCCTTGGAATATTGAAAATGGGTGTAGGTATCTGCCTGGGCCGGCCCGTCTTTTATTTCTGCGATGTCCCTGAGGTAAACCGGCCTCTGACCGGAAGTTCCCACCACAAGGGCTGAAATATCGGAAACAGATTTTAGAAAGGAGCTGGTGGTGACGGAAAATTCCTGATCGTTTCTCGGATATGTCCCGGCCGTCACAGAGGCATCAGCGCCTTTGAGCACCTGTTCCACTTCAGCCATGGACACATTGAACCCGTCCATTTTCCCGGGCAGCAGATTGATCCGTATTTCCATGGGCCGGCCCCCGTAAATGGCGGTCCGTGAAATATTCTTGACCTGGGAGAGCCGTGAAAGCACCTCCTGCCCTGTTCTGTAAAGCTCATGGTCACTGTACTGATCTGAAAAAAGAGTGATGTTAACAATGGACACATCATCAATTTCAACGGGTTTGACGACCCAGTTTTGGATGATGGGGGATACATCATCGGCATTCATGGAAATTTTGTTGTATAATTTAACAAGGGATTTCTCACGGTCTTCCCCTACATAAAAACGGACAGTCACCATTGCCGTATTTTCAGAAGAGGTGGAGTAAACATATTCAACGCCGTCTATCTGCCATAAAAGGTTTTCAAGGGGACAGGCCACAAGTTTTTCAATTTCTTCAGGGCTTGCGCCGGGCGCACTGACAAATACGTCTGCCATGGGCACAACGATCTGGGGCTCCTCCTCCCGTGGGGTCACCATAAGGGATGCCGCACCCAGGCACAGGGAGATGGCAACGAGCATAAGGGCCAGTCTGGCATTGAGGAATTTTTCAACAATTTTTGATATCATCCCCATTTCCTGAACATCACCGGGGTGTTTGTTTTTTTCAGTGTCACTCATTTTATATCCCCTGTACCGCTTTGATATGATATGGTCTCGCCCCCTTTGATACCGGAAAGAATTTCAACCTTGTCATCAATTGTCTTCCCTGTTTTCACGTATCTTTTATGAAACCCGTTCTCATCCGCTACCATGACAATTTCCAGTTGTCCGATGCTTATCACTGCATTGACAGGTACCAGCACCACCTCTATATCTGCCATGGGAATCAGAAGTTTTCCATACATGCCCGGATAGAGCCCGGGCAGGCTGGGGATGGCCGCTTTGACGAGAAATGTGCGGGTCTGGGGGTCTGCATAGGGAATGATCTCTTCCACTTTTGCAGTACATGTTGTTGAAAGGCTTGTGATTTCTGCGGTAAGGGCCGCTCCTTTTTTGATCTGATTGATCATTCCTTCAGGGACATTGGCTTCTATTCTGAAACCGGTTTCAGTTCTGATGGTCAACAAGGGTTTGCCCGGCAGTGCAAGGTCTCCGGGTTCAATATTTTTAACAATGACCCGGCCGTTGAAGGGGGCCTCAATTTGTGTAAACCCTAGTCCGACCTCAGCTGTCTTTGCCGCCTGTCCGGCCTGCTGGATGTCTGCTTCTGCTCCTTTTAAGGCCTGTCCGGCCCTGGAAAGGCCGGCCCTGGCCTGGAGCCATGCAGATTCTGCGGCCTCAAGCTCCTGTTTGGTGGCGGCATTGGATTTATAATACCCCTTTATCCGGTTGTAATGCTGTTCTGCCTCCCTGAGGGCGGCCCTGGCCGAATAAATGGTTTCCATGGTCTGTCGTTTGGCGGATTCGGCGCCTTTCATGGCCTGTTGTGCGCCGGCAAGCCTGGACTGGGCCTGTCTGTCGTCCAGGGTAATCATAATGTCTCCAGTAAAAACATCATCGCCCGGTGACACATGCACTTTTTTGACCTGGGCGCTGATCTGGGATTCAATCCGTGTTTCCATTCTTGGTTTTACAGTGCCCACAGCCTTGTACGTTTCTGTTATGATTGTATTGACAGCTTTGGCTGTCACCATTGTTCCAGGCCCTGTCCCGGATTGATCTGCTCCTGCCATGGAGGGGATAAGAACAGAGAAAAATAAAAACATGAAAAGATCTGAAAGATAAGTTTTGAGTTCAGTGTGTTTTATCTTGGTTTTGTTGAAATTTATCATGGTGGTCTACTCCTGTTCCCAGATTGATGATAAAATGCCCAGGGCCCTTGCAATTTCTCCTTTTGCAATTTTTTTATCAAAACGGGCAGATGCCAGGTTGATGTCAGCCTGGTTTCTGGCAAGTTCGGTTTCCAGGTATCGGGTGATGGGGACAGAGCCGCCCATGTACCTGATTTTTGCCAGCTCAAATGATTCTTCGGCTTGAGCGGTGGCTGTTTCAGCTGCCCTGTATCTTTTTTCTGCTTCAGTCAGATTAAGAAAGGCGGTTTTTACATCCCGCATGACAGCCAGCCGGGTTTTTTTCAACCCAGATAAGGCCCGTTTCAGTTGGTGGTGTGCTGCAGACCGTTTTGCCGCTGTGGAAAACCCTGTAAAAATATCCCATTTGGCCCGTATTCCTATGGTATAGTTGGCATCGTCTGCATTGAATTCAGTGTTGTCCGTGTCCATATAGTATGTGGACTGAATATCCACACGGGGAAGATATTCTCCATAGGCCATCTGAAACGCCATTTCAGCCTTTTTTATTTTTTCCCTGGCCAGTTGAAGTTCCGGCCTGTTCTCAAGGGCGGTCTCACTGCCAGTGGTATAATCTTTGGAAAAGCTCACCGGGCAGGTGCAGCCCTTTACCAGACGGATGGTTTCAACGGGTTCCCTGCCCATGAGGTTGGTCAGGGAGGCCAGGGTGGTGGCGTAGAGGTTTTCACTCTGCACCAGAATTTTTTCCGCTTCAGCAGTTCTGGCCATAAGGGAGAGAATATCAGATTTCAGCACGCCGCCCCCTTTGAATCTGACTTCCATGATCCTGAGCTGTTCGTTTATGGTATCTTTGGATTCCCTTGCAATGGATACATAGTTTTCTGCCTTTAGCACGGAAAAGTACAGCTTGATGACGGAGAGGACAATCTGGTCTTTTGTGGAGGCCAGCATGGCTTTTTTTTCATCAATGTCAGTGGCGGCCATCTCCCTTGCCAGCGCGTCCTGTCCGCCGCGGTAGATGTTCCATCCCATGGTGATGCCGGTTTCAAGGTTGGAAAAACTGCCCGGGTCGTTAAAATCAACACTTTGGGGAAGGTCCCTTTGATCAATGGTTTTGAACAGATAGGCAGACGGGGCATCGCCTGCTGAAAATTCAGAGTAAACAGAGATTGCCGGCATGAAAAGTGCCCTGGTTCTTTCAAAATCAGCAGAGGCTTTTTTGACAAGATATGAGGCCATGGTAATGTCTGGATTTTCAGCCAGAGAAATTTGTATTGCCTCTTCAATGGCAAGGGGATTGTTAGGGTCCAGGGTCGCCTCGCCGGCCTGGACAGGCAGCCCCCCTTCCAGTGCTGATGCTGAAATAATGGTGCATATTACAAGAAAAATACAGGGTTTCATTTTAAGCCTCCGTTGTCTCAGGTGTCTGATTCCTGCTGAAAAAAAGGGTTATGGTGATAAATGAATATCCGGCAACCGCAGCAATTGCAGACACAGGGTAAAATATTCCCACAGGGGCCAGAACAACGGCGGTGAGCCAGTGAATAAGAATTACAGTCCTGGAGTGCAGCTGGATGGGAAAATCTTTTGCTCTGCAGATCACAGCAAGTCCGCAGAGATTCCATCCATACAATGATGCAAACACATGAAGGTGCATCAGCCATTTTGTTTTGTCGGGCACATAACCGGGGGACATATGTATGAATATATAGGCAATGCCGGTTACTGCCGTAAACATGAGAAAGCCGATGCCTGATGTCAGAAAAAGTTTCTGCTGGATATGATCGGCAAATTTTATGTACAGATAAAAAATCATAGCAACTGCGGCAAAAAGAGCCATTGTGACAAAAATCTGAAGCACAAATTTTTCCATCAGGATAAAAATGAAAAAAACAATCACCCCAAGATTGATGGTCCAGAAGCAGATTTCCTTGATCAGGACTGCGTATGCGGTCTTTATATGGGTCAGCATGGAAAAGACGGCGGAAAGGGTGACAAGAGAGATGGGAAAGGAAAACCCCAGAAAAAAGGTGTTTAATGTAAGATGTTTATTTGTCAGCACTTTAAGGTATTCATTGTTGATAATAACCAGAGATGCAATACCAAGACCTGTGGAAAGGCACAATAGCGCTGCCAGATGAAATTTTTCAGAGACATCCCGATCCGACTTGAAGAAAATCAGAGGGATAAAGGAAAATTTCTCAATGCGGATTTTTTCCACAATGACAATTAAAATCAGGGATGTTATCAGGGTAACCGGATAAAGGGTGAAAAAAGCAGAAAACGCGTAGACAAGGGAAGTACCCCAAAAAAAAGCAATTGTTTTGGAAATTTTTCTTCCACCCCGGGTGTAGTGTAAAAGTATTGTTCCCCCGGTGCAGAGGTTGAACAAAAAGATGTGCAGCCGTTCATAGTTGTATTTTTCCAAAGGCAGATAGATCTGCATAAAGCCAAAAACAAGGGCTGTTATCATGAGAAGGGAAAGCAGGCTTTTCATTTGTGTGTTCATAGGGTGTTTTGTAACGGTTTAAATATATTTGTTCAAGGTTTTTTTATATGAAAGCCATCAGCCGTCAGTCATCAGCCATCAGTCATCAGCCATCAGCTAACAGCTAACAGCTAACAGCTAACAGCTAACAGCTAACAGCTAAAAGCTTTCATGCTTTGTTGTGCCTGTCAAGGCATGGACGTTAGTGGAAAAAAGGTATCTGCATCCATTGGACGGGTTATCTGCCCAGCACATGCTGAAGCGCGCCGGCAGTGTTTTATGCCGGAAGTTGAAACCGCTGTTGAGCAGTTTTTCAGGTTTAACCCGGGCGCTTGTTAAAAGGGTTTCCTGTCCCATTCTGCCCCATATGGATGTTACAATGATCCGGGGCAGGAACAAAAAGACAGGCTTTGAAAACACATGTCCCAGCTGCTTTGAAAATTCATGGTTTGTAACTGGAACCGGTGCTGTCAGATTGACAGGGCCTTTGATTGTTCGGTTTTCCAGGATATGGTGAATGGCATACAGCAGATCATCCATGCTGATCCAGCTGATATACTGCCTGCCCCGGCCGATTACAGTGCCAAGTCCTGCTTTAAAGGCAGGGGCCATTTTTTTCAGAGCGCCGCCTGAGGGCGAAAGCACCACACCGGTTCTAAGCGTAACAAGCCGTATCCCGGCTTTTTCTGCTGGCTTTGCCGCCTTTTCCCATTGACTGCACACCCTTGAGATGAACAGATCTCCGGGGTCTGCTGTTTCAGTGAAACACGTTTTTCTGCCGTTTCCATAAAAACCAATGGCAGAGGATGTTATAAAAACCAATGGCAGAGGATGTTATAAAAACCAATGGCAGAGGATGTTATAAAAACCGCCGGCTTTTTTTTCATTTTTGCCAGGGTTGATGCCAGCAGCTGTGTGGGCCTGATCCGGGAGTCAATAATTGTTTTCTGCTGGGTTTCAGTCCATCTGCCCCTGGTTATATCCGCGCCGTTCAGGTTGATAACCGCATCAAAGGGAGCGTGTGTGTCAATGTCCAGAATCCCCTTTTCAGGATCCCAGAAGATGTTTTTCTCTGACACCTCTTTTTTATTTCTAACAAGAGACAAAACATCGTGGCCCAGGGTCTGCAGGAAGGGAACCAGCACTCTGCCAATGGTGCCGCTGGCGCCTGACACAAGGATTCTTTTTTTGTATCCTATTCAAAAACCATGGGCGATTGAAAAAACAAACTATACGTCTCAAAAAGTGACGGCAGGATAATCGTACACCATCATACAATTATAGATGATCACAGATGAAAAGATACTTTCCTTTCCTTTCCTTTCCTTACCTTATATACTATATGGAACAGTATCAAGTCATTTGTTATGCACTATAAAAACAATATGATTGCACAAATGGATCGTCTATGAATCTGCCTTCGTGTTGGTTTGACAGAAAGAAGAATTAACCAGGCTGCAGCTTTGCTTTTTCCACAATCAAATCGGAAAGCGCCGGCATGCTGAATTTTTTGGAAACCCTGTCGTTAATATATTGAAAGGCGTTGACACCCAGTTTTTTGGCGGTGTTAACAATGGTAAGGAACGCATCTTTTGCGGTTGTACCAGCCTCGGATATCGTGTGCAGGCTGACATCCTGTCTGCGTTTTTCAACTCTTGCCCCCAACTCTGAATCATTGTTATGTAATGGGAGACAGGGATGTTTCAGAACCATTAAGAGGTGTTCTTTTTTGTTCCGGCTCTTTTCTATACGATCGTTTAAATCTTCATAAACCGTTTTGGTAGAAAATAGCTTGTCAAATTC
>JAYEJJ010000211.1:0-2481 GCA_034660495.1 Thermodesulfobacteriota bacterium
GCTTCAGAAGATGATTTTAAGAAATTGAATATAAAGTATCATGAAGTAAATCCTTCATGGAATTATACACTTTACCCTAATTGAATACGAAAAAAAAATCCAAGTTATTTTTTGCCGGACCCTAAGTTCTAAAGTTAATGTGGTTTTGAGTGTCTAAGGGGTGCCGTTCGGTATTAAAAAATGCGGAATTTTTTCCCTGAGGATGGGACGAGGCCTTCCCGAACTACTTTTAAAAATTCATGCGTCAGCACTGACATTTAGATGAAATTTTTAAGGGCAGAACTTAAGGTACTGGCCCTTATCGAGGATGCCACCGTTCCTAACGCGCCTGATATAATATTAGGGATCTTCCAAAAAATAATCCACGCATCTATCTTGTCTTTTTGCCCGTCTCCTGCGTTGCGCCAATGGGACATATTTAAAACCAATAAAAAGACTTGATTGTTAAATATAGCTTTATGGGTTATAAATAGCATAAGGAGGGAGTAGACATTATGGAATCAATTTTTGCACCATGGCTCATCTGGTTTATGACCGGCGTTTTACTGGCTTTTGTGGAATTGATGGTACCCGGTATCATCATTGTTTTTTTTGGAATCGGCTGCTGGGTGGTGGCGGCTGTTTTGATCCTGTATCCGATGACATTGTCCCAGCAGGTTTTTCTCTTTATTGTGGCATCCATCTTGTCCATTGTTCTCCTGCGAAAATGGTTTATGAAAATTTTCAAAGGCGTATCATCTGACGGAACTGAAGCAGATTATGATGATTTTCCCCAGGGGGCCAGAGTGGAGGTGACTGCTCCCATCAGTCCCCAGGCAAACGGCAGGATTAAATTCCGGGGTACTTTCTGGGATGCCGCTTCAGATGAGGCCATTGATACGGGTGAAATTGTTGAAATCCTAAACTATGCAGGGAATTCACACCAGGTCTTTTTTGTAAAAAAACCATAATTGAATAAGGAAATAATCATGACCCCAACACTTGTTGCAGTCATTGCTGTTGCCATTCTTGTTATTGTTGTCCTGATCAAAACCGCGGTTATTGTTCCGCAAAAAAGTGAATACATCATAGAAAGGCTGGGTAAATATAACAATTCACTGGCTGCGGGATTCCATATTCTGATCCCGTTTCTGGACAAGGTGGCTTATAAATTTTCATTAAAAGAAGAAGTTCGAGACATTCCCAGTCAGACATGTATCACAAAGGACAACGTAACGGTTGAAGTAGATGGTCTTTTATACCTTCAGGTGATGGACAGCAAGCTGGCCGCATACGGTATCAATGATTACCGGATGGCCGCTTCTCAGCTGGCCCAGACCACGTTACGGTCCTGCATCGGTAAAATCGATCTGGATAAAACCTTTGAAGAACGTGAAACCATCAATGCCCAGGTAGTGGATTCCATTGATCAGGCGGCCCAGGCGTGGGGAGTAAAAGTACTTCGGTATGAAGTCAAGGATATTCTCCCGCCTGAATCAGTGAAAAAAGCCATGGAAGCCCAGATGACTGCAGAACGGGAAAAACGCGCGGCCATTGCAAAATCAGAAGGGGACCGCCAGTCCACAATCAACCGGGCAGAGGGGGAGCGCCAGGATGCCATACTCCGTTCCGAAGGGGAGAAGCAGAGAAGAATCAACGAGGCGGAAGGCCAGGCCCGGGAAATCCTGGCAGTGGCTGAAGCCACCGCCGAGGGCATCCGGCTTATAGCCGAGCAGCTTCAAACCGAAGGGGGGCAGGGCGCTGCCAATCTTCGGGTGGCCGAACAATATATATCGGAATTCGGAAACCTGGCAAAAACGTCCAATACATTGGTTATCCCCAGCAACGTAGGAGATCTGGCTGGCATGGTGACAACCGCCATGACGGCATTCGAAAAAATGAAGGCCGCAACATAACCCTGGATTAAGCATTCAGGGACAAATTCAGGGGACACGATACTTAATTTCAACGATCAAAATGTATTCAAGCAAGCCGGTGATGCGGTATAAAAACTGATCATTGTGTATTGTGACTAAAATCTAAAAACCGTATTGCGATATTTTTAAAATTGCGATTTTTATTATCTTCAGATATAGTTTAATCCATGCCTATCCGGTTGACACAGGTTGGCACTTTTGGCAGTGTGCTGCAGATTGCCGCCCGTGTGGAATCGCGAACCAACAGACTTTTACAAAAGCCCACAGACTTCCAGGTCCGTGGAAACAAAGTAGCCTGTGTTAACCGGATAGGCATAGTTTAATCATTAAAGTATGCTATCCGGTTGACACAGGCTCGTCTGGTTCCACTGGATTCGACGATGTCTGTGCGCTTTCGTAAAAGTCCCTGTCGGTCATCGATTTCACTCGATCGGCTATTTTTACTCGATGATCAAGTTTTTTGTAAGTCGTTGATATTATTCAATTTATAAAGACCCACCATAATCATGGTACATTTTTTGTTCTTCAGCAATATCAGCTACTTATGATTTTAAATGAAATATTT
>JAYEJJ010000212.1:0-2478 GCA_034660495.1 Thermodesulfobacteriota bacterium
AAGCGATTGAGATCCGAAAAGCAGACCCGGAGGATTCAGGAGTGGGTGCAGTGCCTGATCGATGCCGCAGACATTGAAGTCAGCGAGGATCTGAAATGACCCTGGGGGTGCAGCTCGCCCCGGACGGCTGCAATGTTCTGCAGTGACACTGGGGAAGCAGTTATCACTGGGAGTTCCGAATCTTTTCGCTAATTGCGAAATAGTAATTATTTGAAATTAAAAGCATATTTTTGGCTTAATATGCTATTGACGATGTGTAGGAAGGAACGATGAGTAAAAAAAACAGAAAAAAAATTCAAAGACGACAGGTGTACATCAACAGGTCCTTCCAGACAGGGTTTATACTGAAATTCTGCCTGATCCTTTTTCTGGGGGGGCTGATCTCCATTGCACTGACCTATTTCACCACTTCGGACACCATCACCTCCACCTTTGCCAATTCACGACTGGTGGTTGAAAACACCTCCACGGCCATCCTCCCCTCGGTGGTGGTTACCAACCTTATCACCACGGCTGTGGTGCTGCTCATAGCAGTGGTGGTCACCCTTTTTGTCTCCCACAAAATAGCCGGTCCCATGTACCGATTTGAAAAAGACATTCAGCGGATCTCCACCGGAGATCTGAAGAGCCACATCCATATCAGAGACGGGGATCAGTTCGGAGAGATGGTCACCTCCCTCAACGCCATGGTGGACAGCTTGAATTCAAGGGTGGGCGCCATTAAAGAGGAGATCGACAGGCTTGACCAGGCCGCGGAAAACAGTGCTGACCGTGAGGCTCTGAAGGCGGGGTTAAAAAACTTAAAAAAAAGTGTTAACAGCCACTTTAAATCATGAAAGATATACAAAGAGTTTTGCATAAAAAGGGCAAAAAAGGTTATAAAAAACAGATTTTATTTTTTTTATTCCTCTTTTGCCTCTTCCAGGCGGCTCCCTGTGCTGCACTGCCATGGAAAATCCTGGAGACAGATTACCTTGAAATTTACTATCTCAACGACGAAGACCTGGACTCCCTTGACCGTCATATTGAGTATGGTGATGTCTCCAGCGGGTTTCTCGGATTTGGTTCCTCCCGGAAAAAAGGAGGTGACCTTAAAACACAACTGGCAAAAAAACTGGACACGCTCTACACAAAGGTTCAGCGCCTCCTCGACATGAAAAAGAAAACACCCAGGGTAAGGGTGAAGGTCTTTCCCAACAAAAAGCAGCTGTTGAATGCCTATTACAGGATTTATGGGAAAAGAGCCGATCTCAGGGCCTGGTACATTTTTGAATATAACACGGTTTACCTCAATGTCAAAGATATCAACGAGGGAATGCTGGCCCATGAATTAGGGCATGCCGTCAGTGACAACTATTTTGGCGCCCGCCCGCCCAGGGCCACCGCCGAAATCCTTGCCCGGTACATTGATGCCCATATTCATGACGAGCATGTTAAGGCCTATTAGTTCTACCTGAGAGAAGCGAGACAGCGAACCAATCATCCCCAAAAAAGGGTTGAGAACAGTTTGCAATTGATCGACATTCACTCACATATTCTGCCCATGATCGATGACGGGCCTGAAACCACGGAGCAGGCGCTGTCCCTGGTTTACCAGGCTTCCCTGGAGGGGATCACCGCCATGGCGGCCACCCCCCCCCCCACAGCAATGATGGTGTTTACAACAGCTCCTGCCTTGAGATAAGAGCGGCATGTGGCAGAATCGCTTCCATTGTTGAAAGCAGAGAAATTCCGGTGAGTGTCCTGCCGAGCAGTGAAATCAGGGTGACCGACCATCTGATTGAAACGTATGGCAGGGGGGAGTTGATGACCCTGAACGACGCAATGGGTTTATCCTGCTGGAACATCCCGAAATGGACATGGCGGACAGGGGTTGTTTCATGAAATTTACCGAAGCAATGGTTGTCAAAGACCAGGTGACGTTTGTGGGGTCGGACATTCATTCGGGCAGAAAATTCAGAATAAAAAAGTGTGTTAAGAAAATAAAATGATTATGCAAAACAGACAACATCAATTCAGATTGAGGGATTGTAGAAATTTAAGTTTTTGTTTTCTGCTGCTTTTTTTTCTTTTTATGTATGGTATTTCACCTCAATTACAGGAGGCAAAGGCATCTGATCTTTCATTTCGCTTTGTAACCAAATATCCTGCCCAGGAAAAACCGCCTCTTGCAATTGCACCCTACCATATTGCATTTGACAGCAATGGCAATCTTTACGCTGCAGATCCAGCCAATCAGAGGATAGTTTCCCTGAATCCAGATGGATCATTCCGCCTTGCCTGGGGAAGAAATGGCAGGGGCGATGGTAAGTTCCGTTATCCCACCAGCGTGGCTGTATCTGCTGACGGCAGGGTTTATGTTATTGACAGAGGCAACGCCCGTGTTCAGGTATTTGATACACAGGGCAAATTTCAAAACGAGATTAAAAGCAGTTTTGACTTCAGCCTTAACGGCGGCGTAAATGTGGGCTATGATGG
>JAYEJJ010000213.1:0-2459 GCA_034660495.1 Thermodesulfobacteriota bacterium
TTATATAATATTGGTAAGATTGGTATCAGTTCACTTGCGAACATCAATAAGGAGTTTAAATGCATATTTCCGAAGGTGTATTATCCGGACCGGTTATGTTGTCAGGAGGTGTCCTTGCCGCCATAGGCACCGGAATAGGGCTTAAAAAAATGGACTATGACCGGATCGCCCAGGTGGGTATTCTTTCGTCCGCCTTTTTTGTTGCTTCCCTGATTCATGTCAATATCGGCCCGTCAAGTGTTCATCTTATTCTCAACGGGATTGTGGGTCTTTTATTGGGGTGGTCAGCGTTTCCGGCCATTCTTATCGCTCTTTTGCTTCAGGCCCTTTTCTTTCAGTTCGGCGGCATAACGGCCTTAGGCGTGAACACCGTGAACATGGCATTACCGGCTGTTGTCTGTTTTTACCTGTTTGGTCCATTGATCCAAAAAAATACCATGATGGCAACCACAGGCGCGTTTGCCGCGGGATTTCTCTCGGTTTTTTTTGCATCCGCTGCGTTGGGGGTTTCCCTTGTTTTCACCGAAGAGAATTTCTGGGAGGTGTCCATGCTGGTGATTACCGCACATTTACCGGTAATGATAATAGAGGGACTCGTTACGGTGTTCTGTATCAGCTTTTTAAAAAAGGTTCATCCTGTAATGTTACAGGGTATGAGTTAAACACTTGATTCCTGTTTGGAGACAATCATCATGAACATATATTTTTATAATATTAAATTTTTTTTAACCATTGCAGTGACGATCCTGCTGCTATGCCTGACCAACGGTAATGCTCTGGCCCATAAGGTGAGCATATTTGCCTGGGTGGAAGGAGATACAGTACACACGGAGAGCGGGTTCAGTGGAGGAAAAGCTGCAAAATATGCACTGGTAGAGGTTTTTGATTCCCAGGGCAGAAAGCTGCTTGAGGGCAAAACAGATGAAAAAGGGGAGTTTTCATTCAGGGTGCCTGAAAGAACGGCAATGGATATCGTACTTCAGGCCGGTATGGGACATCGGGCTGAATGGTCCATACCCATAGAGGAACTCGAAGAAGAGATGGGTGATTCCATGGAGGGACAGACGGCAGTCCAGCAGAAGTGTGATGCACAGACCGGCTGTGAAGAGAAGAAATCCATACCCTTATCTCTGACTTCAGAGGATTTTCAGGAAGTTGTTGACACGGCCCTTGACAAAAAGCTTAAGCCCGTTCTGAATTTGCTCAACAAATCCATGAACCCGGATCATGGTCCGGATATTTCAGATATTTTCGGGGGTATAGGATATATTCTGGGACTTATGGGAGTTGCCGCCTATTTTAATTATCGAAAAAAAGAATGATGGTCTGGTAGATGATGAAAGAACCCTTTGCCTGTGGCAACTCCTGGATACATGACATTGATCCCAGATTGAGAATCGTTTCGGCAGCCTTTGTTTCGGTGCTGATCGCCCTGTTGGAACGGTTTCCCGCACTGTGGGCCGCCCTGGCGGTTTCAATTGTACTGGCCGGGCTTGCCAGGCTGAACCCAGGTGAAGTCATGAAACGTCTTATGACCGTTGCGGGATTTCTGATCCTCATCTGGCTGGTGTTACCCGTTACTGTTGAGGGCAATTTTCTTTATCAGGTCGGCGGGGTTTCCATAAGCTGTCAGGGTATAGGTCTGGCAGCGAGAATTTCCCTTAAATCCATGGCTATTTTGTTGGTTTTCATGGCGCTGATCGCAACGATGACGGTTTCCACCCTTGGGCATGCCTTAAATAATCTGCGGGTTTCAGGAAAATTAGTCCATCTGATGCTGATGACGTATCGGTACATTTTTGTTATTGAGGCAGAGTATCGAAGACTCAGAACGGCAATGAAAATTCGGAGCTTCAGACCGAAAACCAACATACACACATACAGAACATTTGCCTATTTAATCGGAATGCTCTTTGTCAGGGCATCTTTCCGGGCTGAACGCGTGCATCAGGCAATGGTGTGCCGCGGTTTTAACGGCAGGTTTTACACATTAAACGATTACCCGTCAAAGCATCACAACCAGTCTTTTTCTTTTATGATGATTTTTCTGGTATCTGTTTTGATTTTTCTGGAATTTTTAACATGAACACAAAACTTAATGCCTTGATCATAAATCTTGAAGGGATTGACTATCAGTATCCCGGAAGCAGTCGAAAGGTGCTCGACAACTTAAATCTGAAATTTAACCGCAGTGACCGCATGGGCATCATGGCTCCCAATGGGAGCGGCAAAACCACTTTGTTTCATATTATCATGGGACTTTTAAAGCCTGCTGCCGGTAACATCGAGATTTTTGGCAGTCCTGCCAGGACGGAAAAAGATTTTAAAGATGTAAGACGCAGGATAGGACTTGTTTTTCAGGATGCGGATGATCAGCTTTTCAGCCCCACTGTGCTGGAGGACGTCGCATTTGGTCCTTTGAACCTGGGCCGGACACCGGAACAGGCAAAGAAAATCGG
>JAYEJJ010000214.1:0-2457 GCA_034660495.1 Thermodesulfobacteriota bacterium
AAGTGACATATGAAGCGACTGGATCAAAGAAAAATCGAGGCAGTATGGCATCAGTGAGACTCCATACGCTCTGCGGGTGGAGTCTCACTGACGCAAAATAAATGCCAACCGTCATTTGCGGTCATAGGGACTTGTAGTGGAAGGACCGACTGATGCGCTTGTTTTAGAAGCCGGATTGATAGTGGTCGACACCATACTTTGCACACGGTAATTTAAAAAAATGATAACTCAGATGACTGCGATGATTACACAGAAATTGGGCATCTTTCATATCCCCATAAAAGTAGTTTACACTTTACGGGGAATACCCTGAAAAATCGGGTTTAGCTCCAGAAACAGTAAAGTAGTTATGAAGGATGCCAGAAATTGTTGAGAGTTTGAGATAATCGTGTGCAAAGTATGGTGTCGACCACTGTGAATGCTTTTCTGGAAAAGCCATTTATTTCCGTGCTTCTGCAGCCGGAAATTCCTCCCGGAAAAACCGGGGGCGGCTGGGGAGGCGTTTTTTGGTGGTGCAGACAGGTGGGATCCCAAGGATATGAGACACTAAGTGGCAATCCGGTGTTGGATCACATGGATCTGGTAATTATTCAGATAGACGCTGATGTGGCGGGAATGAGTTATGAGTCTGCCAATATTACAAGTTTTCCAAACGATGATTTACCGTGTGAATTTCCATGTCCGCCCGCATCAGATACTGTGCATGCACTTCAGGATGTGATCTGCGGCTGGCTGGCTCCTTCGCGACCAGGCATAAAGGCGGTACTCTGCATCCCGTCGAAATGTATTGAAGCATGGGTAGCCGCTGCCTTGTACGGTCAGAGTGATCCTCGGCTTTTGGAAGATTTGGAATGTTCCTATGAAATTGTGAACTACCTGCAAAGCAAACCTGCCAAGGAGAGGCTTGTACACATGAAGTCCGGCCCGGGTAAACCATCTCGACTACGCAAGATGACAGCCAGATTCCAAAAAGAACAGACCCGGATAACTTCAAGATGGCCGTATATAACAGAGAAATGTCCACAAGCCAAAGCATTCCAGGAGAGTGTGGCAAGAGTTATTCGTTAGAGGGGGTCAGTTCGTTCGTTAAGTACGTTCTTGAGTTTTCGAAAAATACTTCTTGACTTTTATTATGATTTGTGTGTCGCCTTATTTTTCAGGGAATTTTTGTTTTTTTATCTTTTACAATGTTGGCATAAGGCTGTCTTTATAACAATTTATAACACCAATTTAAAAAGACAATCTCATATAACCCTTTGAAAACACTACGACTCATAATTCTTTAAAAAAGTCAAATTAAAAATTTCGAAAAGTCAAGTACGTTAAAAGGTCAGGCTTGCCTTATTGCATTTATTTGCAAAATAAGTGCAATAAGGCAAGCCTGACCCCATGACACTGGAAAAAGGAATCCATCATACATACGACTGGTATAAAACCACCCGTGCTTATGAATCCTGACCCCATGATCTCAAAAAAGGTTTAAAGTTTATCTAAACTATTATAAAATAAACAAAAATGATTATTAAAATTATAACAAAAAAATTATCATGAATAAAAATAATATTCTAAATTTTATCAAAGCTAACACTCGATGATCAAGTTTTTTGTAAGTCGTTGATATTATTCAATTTATAAAGACCCACCATAATCATGGTACATTTTTTGTTCTTCAGCAATATCAGCTACTTATGATTTTAAATGAAATATTTATATAAAACCGCCTCATTTTTACCCCCAGTGTTTACAGGGTTCGAGAAAAAACTTGATAATCGAGTATAACAATCAAAGAGATTTTGATGCAGTGATGATGAACTTTATAGTTATTGGTGAAATGGTCTCAAAACTCTCTGAAAAATTCATCGAAACCCATTCTCAAATTGATTGGCTTAAGATCAGAGGTTTCAGAAATATTGTTGCACATAATTATTTCGGAATTGATGCTGAAGAAGTTTGGCAAATTATTGAAAGTAATCTTTCAGAATTTGATAAAGAAATAACCGTTATTTTATCAAACTAAAAATCAAACAAACCCTAAAAAAGCAGCTCCGTGATGGAATATTAAAGGAGGCAGTTCGTGTCGCTTAGAAATAAGAAATATATTCAACCCCATAAAGTCTTGATGCTTTACCCCTTGACAAACGTAACAATCTAAACTTGGGCAAAACCCTTAAAATACAGTATCCCGCAGAATTATCAGACACAGCATCCTGATTCTTAAAACCCAGTTTTTGCCCCCAAAAACCCGGCGCTAAGAGCAAAAATTGAGGTCTTTTTGAAGCAATCCACCTTTAAAAACAAACACTTACCAGGGTCAGACCCCCACAACAAGACTACCACGGGTGGAAATCCTGGAGTCCGGGCACCCTGATCACCCGATTTAAAAAATGGCCTGATGATATAACACCGTATATCCCTGATTTTGAATTTATCTTTGTGGATCTGTCTGCTTATTCCAAC
>JAYEJJ010000215.1:0-12154 GCA_034660495.1 Thermodesulfobacteriota bacterium
AAAGTTCTCCATCATAAAGTCAACTTGTCGTTTAAGATCATCTTTCTGTTTGTAAGATGAGACTCGACAATAGCAAATTGTTTTTTCTTCTATATTTTCTCTTATTACTATTCTGCGATGTCCACCTGGGTTTCTTTCTGTTTCTATTTTTTCAGAGTTACTCCAATCTCGTACTGTTTGAGGAGTAACTCCAACTTTTTCGGCATATTTATTTACTGTGTATAGTTTTTTATTTTTCATAAACTATTTACAATAAAAAAATCAACTGTTGTCAACCTTTAAACGGTCGGATATTTTTAAAAGGGTGTCCACGTAATAGTTGCTGTGGTTGTATTTGTAAAGTATTTTATGTGCTTTCTGCCTTGTAACTGAAGGTTCCCATCCAAAATTTTTCAGATAATTGGCAATGCTGTGAATGGCATCGGCATGATCAAAAAGATTGATTCGTCCGTCATCGTTTCCGTCCCTTGCCAGGGAAAGTGCGTTGCTGGGCATGAACTGGGCAATCCCCATGGCACCGGCATAGGAGCCGGTGATGTCAACAGGATCTGCGTCTTCCCTTTCAGCATATTTTAAAAGTGCCTTGAGCTCTTTATAGGCCCATTCTGACTTGATGTCGGCTTTTTTATCAAATTTTTTACGGGTTAATTTTCTCGAATCTGAAATGGCATTCCATAAAAATTCCCTTTCCTTTTCTCCGGAAAGGGCCGCCATGGTGGACAGGGTGTTGATTACAGCCCTGTTGCCAAGGTAATTGCCAAGACGGGTTTCAACCAGAATTATGGCGGTGATTATGGTTTTGTCCACGCCATATTTTTCCTCGGCTTTTTCCAGATCCTGTTTGTACTTTTCCATGTATTCTCTGGCGTTTTTAATGGATTTTCTGGATATGAACTGATCATAGTCCAGACTTGATTCCGAATGAATGAAAAAAAGGGAAACGCCGCTGGGTTCAAATTTTACTTTGGGATCTGTAAAAACTTTTTTCAGGTGTTCACTGGAAAACCCGTCCTCTTTAAGACGGTCTACGAGTTTTCTGAATTCCCATTTTTCCTTGATTTCATCTTTTACTGCCTCATCACCAAGCAGCTCTTTTAAGAAATTGCCCTCAGACAGCTGTTTTACAACCTTGTTTTCAGACAAACCAGGGTCAGAAGGAGCAGATTTTAAAGAAGCTGGGGGTTCAGTGCTGGATTCTGGAACGGCTGACAGGGGAACAGCCAGTAAAAAGATAAAAGCCATAAAAGATATTTTAGGGAAAAATTGAGGATTAAGGGTCATGGGAGCTGTTTCCATAAGGCAAGATTTCTCCTTGTTTTTATAGAGGTTATACTCGATGCTCAGGTTTAATGTCAGAGTTCTGAATACGGTTTCAGAAAATGTCAATGTTAAAACCAAGCCCTAAAAACAGAATCATCGAATGATGACTTTATATCTTATTTTACTTAAGATTGCATTAAAAATGTTAAGTTTTAACCTGGCATAGCCTGGGTAAAGTAAAAACCGGATCTTGATACCGCCCTGTCAACGTGCTATAATTGACTTTTATTTCTAAAAAAGTGCTGCTTCAAAGGAATCAGCTGGATCGGGTCATAAAACCTGGAATTTCAAGGATAAAAAGGGTGAAGGAAAAAACAGTTTTTCGATGTCAGTCATGTAATTACAAGGCATATCAATGGATGGGAAAATGCCCTGAATGCGGTGAATGGGACACCTTTACCACAGAAAAAAATCAGTCCGGCCCAGGGGGGGGTGTAAAGTCCAGAACCTGCAGAATAGTTCCTGTACCCATTGAATCCATTGAATTCAAGGATGATCCCAGAATCTATACCGGTATCACGGAGTTTGACCGGGTTCTCGGCGGCGGTATTGTCAATGGAACCCTTGTTCTTATCGGCGGTGATCCAGGCATAGGAAAATCAACATTGATGCTCCAGGTGTTATCAAAGCTTTCTGAAAAAGGCAGAAAAACCCTTTATATTTCTGGAGAGGAATCCATAAACCAGATAAAAATGAGAAGCACCCGGCTTGATGCCCAGGGGGGTGGATTACTGGTTGCTTCTGAAACAGATCTTGACTCCATTCTGGCCATGAGCCACGAGGAACGGCCGGCAGCCATGGTGGTGGACTCCATTCAAACGGTTTACAGCCCTGACATTGCATCCACTCCGGGCAGTGTGACCCAGATACGGGAAGCTGCCGTCAAATTTATGAATATGGCAAAACAAACGGGGATCCCGCTTTTTCTTGTGGGGCATGTAACCAAGGTGGGCGCCATTGCAGGACCGAGAATCATGGAGCACATGGTGGATACCGTGCTTTATTTTGAAGGGGACAGGAATCATGTGTTCCGAATTTTGAGAGCGGCCAAAAACCGGTATGGATCAACCAATGAAATCGGCGTGTTTGAGATGAAGGAAAAAGGACTTGAAGAAGTCTTAAATCCTTCAGCTGTTTTTCTTGCGGAAAGATCAATCAATGCACCCGGCGGGGTTGTCTCTGCCAGTATGGAGGGAACCCGGCCTATTCTTATAGAAATCCAGGCCCTGGTGACCATGTCCGGCCACGGAGGCACCCCGAGAAGAACTGTGATCGGTCTGGATCAGAACCGGATGGCCCTGATTGTCGCAGTCATGGAAAAACGGCTGGGTATCAATCTTTCCGGTTTTGATATATTCATGAACGTGGCCGGCGGGGTCAAGGTGATAGAGCCTGCTACAGATCTTGGAATTGCCGTTGCCCTGGTATCCAGCTTTCTTGACAGGCCCGTTCCCGAAGGTGTTGCCGTACTCGGGGAAATCGGGCTTACCGGGGAAATCAGGGCTGTCAGCCATGTGGCCCACCGCGTAAAAGAAGTTGAAAAAATGGGTTTTTTAACGGCAATTGTGCCGGAAAACAGCTTTAAACAGCTCTCTTCTGTGAAGGGGATTACCTGCAGGGGAATCACAACCTTAAAAGATGTCATGCCCATTCTTTTTTAGCCGTACCTGGGGGGACAGGGCCGAGTCAGTGGCCGTCAGGACACGCCTGCCCGCAGTTCCTGCACTTTAGGCTGAATTTGTTGTGATGCTGTGTATCTGGGGGGTATATGAAAAAAAAAAGAAAACAGGGCAGAAAGAATCAATGGACAGATCATCTGACAAGGCAGGCCATTAAAGACAGATATCCTGCTCGGTCTGTGTATAAATTGATGGAAATACAGAAAAAATTCAAAATAATGAAAAAAGGGGATCATGTGCTGGACCTGGGGTGCGCCCCCGGGTCATGGCTGATGTATGCGGCTGAATCTGTCGGTGAAAACGGCTCAGCTGCAGGTATTGACTTAAAGGACGTGATTGTCGGTCTTCCGCAGAATGCAGCTGCCTTTGTCGGAGATATTTTTAAAATGGGTGACCATGCATGGGTTCGAAAACACTACAATCTTGTCCTCAGTGACATGGCGCCCGCCACCACCGGAAGAAAGGAAGCCGATGCGGCCCGTTCCTTTGAATTGAGCCTGACGGCCCTGGAGAAAGCCAACAGCCTGCTTGTCCCTGACGGAAATTTTGTATGTAAAATTTTTCAGGGAAGTGATTTTAAAATATTTGAAGAAAAGGTAAAGACAAATTTTATGCAGCACAAAATATTTAAACCGGAGAGTTGCAGAAAATCAAGCAAAGAGATATATATCATTGGAACAGGAAAAAAATAAGGAGGAAATCTATATGTCAGGACATAATAAATGGTCATCCATCAAGCACAAAAAGGGTGCTGCAGATGCAAAAAGGGGTAAGATCTTTACCAAACTGATCAAGGAGATTACCATTGCCGCCCGCATGGGCGGCGGCGACCCGGATTCAAATCCGCGGTTGAGAACGGCCATTGCCGCGGCAAAGGCCCAGAATATGCCCAAGGATAACCTTGAAAGGGGAATTAAAAAAGGAACCGGAGAGCTGGAGGGCGTGGATTACGAAGAGATGACCTATGAGGGTTACGGCCCGGGCGGGGTTGCTGTCCTGGTGGAATGTCTTACAGATAATAAAAACAGAACCGTTGCCGATGTAAGATATATTTTCAGCAAGGCCGGCGGCAACATTGGTACAGACGGATGTGTGTCCTGGATGTTTGATAAAAAAGGACTGATCTCTGTGTCCTGGGAAGAAACAGACGAGGACACCCTCATGGAAATCGCCCTGGAATCGGGTGCCGAAGATGTCAAGGACGAAGGAGACTGTTTTGAGGTGATCACAGACCCTGAAGATTTTGAAGCGGTCAGGGATGCCGTTGAAAAGGCCTCAATAAAGTATGACCTGGCCGAAGTCACCATGATTCCCCAGACCATGACAAAACTTGAGGGCAAAGAAGCAGAACAGATGTGCAGATTCATGGAAACCCTGGATGACTGTGACGATATCCAGAATTTTTATTCCAATGCAGATATTCCGGATGAAGTGCTCAACGCCATGTGATTTATACTCTGCCTCATCCTTG
This sequence comes from Thermodesulfobacteriota bacterium, assembly GCA_034660495.1. GTDB lineage: Bacteria > Desulfobacterota > Desulfobacteria > Desulfobacterales > Desulfobacteraceae > DATFJZ01. Next base: position 4,471 of record JAYEJJ010000215.1, read on the forward strand.
AATTCAGCCCGTCCTACTTAATAAGGGGGGCAATATTATGACCCCTTATTTTTTAGCGCTTAAGTGCAATCATGCGCTGCACCGCCTTTAATGCATCCTTTCTTACACTTTCAGGCACCTTTATCTCACCGGTGCCGTTTTCAAGACTGGTGACAATATCTGCCAGTCCTATTTTTTTCATGTCCCGGCAGTACATTTTTTCTGATGCCGGATAAAACCTCTTATCAGGATTCTGTTGTGACAAAGGATAAATAAGGCCTACCTCTGTACCAACGATAAACTCCTTTTTATCTGATGCGTTTGCAAACCGCAGCATGCCTGATGTACTTTCCACGGCATCTGCCATTTCAAGAACCACTGGCGGGCATTCCGGATGGGCCATGAATACAGCGTCAGGATATTTTTTTCTGACCTTTTCAACATCCGCCTTGGTCAGCGTATCGTGATAGGGACAGAAGCCCTCCCAGAGATGGATGGTTTTACTGCTGTTCGCCGCTGCATACCGGGCAAGATTTCTGTCCGGGATCATGAGCAGTTCACTGCTCTCCAGGCTGTTCACAACATCCACTGCATTGGCAGAGGTGCAGCAGATATCAGACAGGGCCTTGACCGCTGCAGTTGAATTGACATAGGTGACCACGGGAATATTGCCAAGTTCAGCTTTTTTTGCCTTCAGGGCCTGCGGGGTTACCATATCGGCCATGGGACAGCCGGCATCTGCTGCCGGGAGAAGCACCTGTTTGTCAGGGGAAAGAATGGATGCGGTTTCAGCCATGAACTGAACCCCGCAGAATACAATAATATCTGCATCTGTATCCGCTGCCTTTATGCTCAGTTCCAGGGAATCTCCACAAAGATCGGCCAGATCCTGTATTTCAGGGGGTTGATAATTATGAGCCAGAATAACAGCGTTTTTTTCTTTTACCAGTCGTTTGATTTTTTCTATCATGTTGTCCATCCAAATGTACGGGTCATAAAGCAGGCAAAGATGCCTGAGGTATCGTTTATTTCAAGGCCTGTGGGTTGGAATCGTTCATGTAAAGGGTATCTGTCCCCTCAGGAACAATGAATTCAAATAATGAGGTTTCAAGGGGTCTGAATTTAATATTGCTGAATGTCAGAGTTGTTGTGTCTCCATAGATATTGGTGGTTACAATGGTTCTGATTTCACTACTTTCCTGATCAATGCAGATCATAATTTCTTCTATTTCAGGTTTTTTTTGTTCAGGCACCAGTTTCAGCTCAGCAGTTCTGTTTTTTTTCTTTGTCAGGGAAATATCATAATTTTTCCTGACAATGGAAAAATCAGAAAGAAATGCGCCCCCCGCACCTGCTTTGAAAAACGAGCCGGCATTGCCCTTGACCACTTGATTCTCATCCGGCCTGTAAATCCATAACCTGCTGCCGTCTGTTATGATCTGGTTTTTTTCCGGTTTCTGATATTCCCATCTCATTTTACCGGGATAACTGAAAAAAGCCCGGCCGTAAGCATCTTCTGTCATCTCTATGGCCTTTAAACAGGATATCTGGTAAAACGAGGCTGAAAAATCCCTGCCTGAATATTTTTTTTCAATCTGATTTAAAATTTTTTCTTTCCCGGACAGGGCGGCATTGTCCGCCCCAAAAGCAGGTGCAGCACAGATAAAAACCAAAAATGCCAACAGAACTTTTGTCCATAAGGGTTTTATAACGGCCATGCCCTGACAGGCACAGCAAAGCATGAAAGAATCCAGACACCTAAATGGTTCTTTCATATAAAAAGCAGAAACCTTTAATTCGTTTTTTTCCATAATTATAGAACTCATTGTATCTGAACAGTCCTTTTTTTAATTAACATTCATGATGCACACCATCACAAAGAAAAATGAAATAGAAGAGTGCCGTCCCCAACGGTTACCTGTCAGTAACGAGAACGGCGGAGGACTTTTTCCTTGCCAGGCTAAAAATCGGCAACCTGCGGCCACTGGTCCTCAATCTATTTGATTTTTTTAACGCCTGTCAGGGAAAAAGTCTGATCTCCTTTGGTTCTCAATGTTCCTGACAGGCAACCGCTGGGGGCTCTTGATCGGTTGTTTCATACCCCCCCCCCATGAAGTTACAGGTGAAGTTACAGGTGAAGTTACAGGTCGGTTGAATGCGTGACATTGTTCCGGCGGGAACTCTATCTAACGGGAACTCTACCTAATAAGTTCTGAAATGTTTTTTCTCTTGTCCTGGGCGTAAAGCCGTCTCAGTTTGGGCTTTTCAATTTTTCCAGTTGGATTTCTCGGCACATCATCAAAAATTATTTTTCTTAGACGTTTGTACCGGGGAAGGCCTTTCCCAAAGTCAACAACCTCCATCTTGGTCATCTGGTATTCGGGCTTTACCGAAACAATCCCTGCAGGGATTTCTCCCAGCCGGTCGTCAGGTACGCCGATAACTGCAATATCGAGAATTTTTTTGTTTTCCATGAAAAAATGCTCTATCTCCACAGGAAAAATATTTTCTCCACCGCATATGATCACATCTTTTTTCCGGTCCACCAGCCAGATGTATCCGGACATATCGTAGCGGGCCACATCACCTGTATGAAGCCACCCGTTTTTTAAAGTTTTCCGGGTTTCCTCAGGATTTTTATAGTAGGCCTTCATCACCCCGGGACCCTTTACCAGAAGTTCACCGGTTTCTCCCCTTGGAAGGCGGTCTCCCTTGCCGTCAACAATGCTGCACTCCCAGTCAAAACCCGGGACGCCGATGGCACCGACTTTGTGGGTATTTTCAATTCCCAGGTGAACACACCCCGGACCTGTGGTTTCAGTCAGCCCGTAATTGGTATCGTAATCATGGTGGGGAAAATATTCCTTCCACTCCCTGACAAGGCTTGGGGGAACAGGCTGAGCACCGATGTGCATCAACCGCCACTGATCCAGCCGGTATTGAAAAATATCAAGTTTTCCGTTTTCAATGGCATTGAGAATATCATAGGCCCAGGGGACAAGAAGCCATACAATGGTGACATGTTCCTCGGATACCGCTTCAAAGATCCATTCCGGTTTTACCCCTTTTAGAATAACGCTTTTGCCGCCCACCTGAAAACTGCCCATCCAGTGCATTTTTGCCCCTGTATGGTACAGGGGCGGAATGCAGAGAAACACATCCTCATGGGTCTGGTTGTGGTGACGGTTTTCAACGTAACAGGCATGCTCAAGGTTTCTATGGGTGAGCAGAACGGCTTTGGGCATTCCAGTGGTTCCGGAAGTGAAATAAAGGGCTGCGTCATCTTCAATTTTTATTTCAACTTCAGGCGGAATGTCGTCTCTGTGGAGCGCTGCAAAATTTTTATACGGAATGGCATAGTCCGGGCACTTGTCATCAGGTCCGGTAAATATCCAGGTTTTTACATGTTTTTCAAGGGATGTCTGGATCTCAGCCAGCCTGTCAATAAACTCCTCTCCAAAAATAAACACCTCGGCATCAGATATTTCTGTGCAGAGTTTTATCTTGTCTGATTCAAATCTGAAATTAAGCGGAACAACCCAGGCGCCGGTGCTGAGTATACCAAAATAAACAGGCAGCCATTCCAGACAATTTGTCATCAGCTGCACCACTTTATCGTTTTTTTTAATTCCCCGGCTGACCAGGGCATGGGCCAGGCGGTTGGCCTCTCTGTAGAACTGATCCCAGGTAATCTCCCTTCGAAGGTTCTCTCCGGGACTGCGCTCAACAAGCGCGGTTTCTTCTTTGTACCGCCGGCTGTTCCTTGCCAGAATCTCTGTGATGACCATTTGATATCTTCCTGAAAGTAAAAAAACTTTAGTATTTCAAAAGCAAAAATCCTGCTGTGCACTATAGACACAGCAGGATCATATTTCAAGACAAGTTTTTTATTTTTTTATTTCTTGTTTTCATTTACTTCTTCAAAATCCGCATCCACCACATCTTCGTCCTTTTTAGCTTCGCCTGAACTGCCGGCTCCAGATGCGTCCTGTGCTGCCTGCTGGCCGGAATCACCGGCAGCCTGCTGGTACATGGCTTCTGCCAGCTTATGGGACACCTGGGTCAGTTCCTCACTTTTCTTTGTAATGGCATCCTTGTCATCCCCGTCTTTTACCTGTTTTAATGCGTCAACAGCGGATTCAATGTTCTTTTTGGTGTCCGCATCCACCTTGTCGCCGTGTTCCTTGAGCGTCTTTTCTGTCTGATCAATTAGGGATTCAGCAGTATTCCTGGCGTCTACCAGTTCCTTATTTTTCCGGTCTTCATCTGCATGCATCTCAGCGTCCTTGACCATCTTATCAATTTCTTCTTCGGAAAGACCACTGGCAGCGGTAATGCGGATGGACTGCTCCTTGCCGGTGGCCTTGTCCTTGGCGGATACGGAAACAATACCATTGGCATCAATGTCAAAGGAAACCTCAATCTGCGGGGTTCCCCGTGGTGCCGGCGGAATATCGGTCAGCTCGAACTGACCCAGGGTCTTATTCCCGGAAGCCATTTCACGCTCTCCCTGGAGTACATGGATGGAAACCGCCGGCTGATTGTCTGCTGCTGTTGAAAAGACCTGACTCTTTTTGGTTGGAATGGTGGTGTTCTTTTCAATGAGCTTTGTCATAACACCGCCCAGAGTCTCAATCCCCAGGGAAAGCGGGGTTACATCAAGGAGGAGCACATCGTTTACGTCTCCCTGAAGAACACCCCCCTGGATGGCCGCGCCCTGGGCAACCACCTCATCAGGGTTGACGCCTTTATGGGGCTTTTTCCCGAAAATTTTCTCCACCCTTTCCTGAACAGCCGGCATACGGATCATGCCTCCCACAAGAACAACCTCGTTAATATCTCCGGCACTGATTCCGGCATCCTTTAAAGCGGTTCTGCAGGGTTTTTCAAGGTTGTCAAGAAGATCAGACACAAGGGATTCAAGTTTTGCCCTTGTCAATTTTACATCCAGATGTTTTGGACCGCTGGCATCTGCTGTGATAAACGGCAGATTGACATCTGTTGATACCGCGCTTGACAGCTCCATTTTTGCTTTTTCAGCGCCTTCTTTGAGCCGCTGAAGGGCCATTTTGTCTTTTCTTATATCAATGCCCTGTTCTCTTTTAAATTCATCTGCAATATAATCAATAATGCGCAGATCAAAATCCTCACCGCCAAGATGGGTGTCTCCGTTGGTGGATTTTACTTCAAACACACCGTCTCCGATTTCAAGCACAGACACATCAAAGGTTCCGCCCCCAAGGTCAAATACTGCAATTTTTTCATCGCCTTTTTTGTCCAGGCCATAGGCCAGGGCAGCAGCAGTGGGTTCGTTTATAATACGCTTGACATCAAGACCGGCTATCTTGCCGGCATCCTTGGTGGCCTGGCGCTGGGAGTCGTTAAAGTATGCAGGAACGGTAATAACCGCTTCCTTGACCTCTTCGCCCAGATAATCTTCAGCTGTTTTTTTGATATTGGCCAGTATAAACGAAGAAATTTCAGCCGGGCTGTGCTGTTTGCCCCTGAGGTTGATCCGGGTATCTCCGTTTGACGCTTCCTCAATTTTAAAGGGGAGTACTTTGATATCTTTCTGTACCTGGTCTGAGTTGAATTTCCGCCCAATCAGTCTTTTAACACCAAAGACCGTGTTTTCCGGATTGGTAATGGCCTGCCGTTTTGCTGTCTGGCCCACCAGGCGGTCTCCCCCTTCTGTTACTGCCACAACAGAGGGTGTGGTGCGTCCGCCCTCTGAGTTGTTGATAACCTTGGCCTCACCGCCTGCTTCCACAACCGCGACGCATGAATTGGTTGTTCCAAGATCAATACCTATTGTTTTTCCCATGATTTTATCCTCCTGATGATATATATTTTTTTTTATTTATTTAAAATTTTCAAGTTATTGTGTTTCAGTAATCCCTGTGAATCACTTTTCACTGCAGTCACTGTTTTCTGCGTCTTTTTTTTCAGGTGCCTTGGAAACAATCACCATGGACGGCCTGATGAGCCTGTCATTGAGAAGGTATCCCTTTTGTAGCTCTGTAATCACAGTGTTCTCCGGATGATCACTGGACTCTGCCTGGGTAACCGCCTGATGAAATGCCGGATCAAAAGGTTCTCCTTCTGCTTTAACCGGTTTTACATTGAATTGGTCAAAAAGCTTAAGCATTTCTTTCAATGTCAGGTTCACACCCTCAATCACCTTGTTTTCTGCTTTATTTTCACTGCCGGTACTGACAGCCCTTTCAAGGTTGTCCACAACCGCTAAAAGGCGTTTAATGAGGGATTCATTGGCGAATTTCTTAAAATCAGCCAATTCCCGGGCCGACCGTTTTTTATAGTTATCAAGCTCAGCAGAAAGTCTTAGAACACGATCCTTTTCTGAGGCAAGCGCTTCTTCAAGGGCTTTTATTTTTTCATCAGGCTTTTTATTGTTTTTTTTGAAAAACCCCTTTTTGGTACTGTCGTCTTTTTTTTCAACATCTTCTTGACTTTCATTTTTCTCAATGTTTGAATCTTCATTGACGTCAGCATTTTTTTCCCGGGTTTCTTTCTGATTGTCTGTTTGACACCCAGAACTGGAATTTTTAGATTCCATGTTTTCCGCTGTTCTGTCTTTTTCTATCACTCTTTTCTCCTGATTTGATTTCTTAACCTGGAAACAATTCTCATTCAATTATATCAGTTAAAAGCAGATAACAATTGCATGTAAAAGCTGTCATGCAGAATCAAATATATCGCTGCACTGTAACATCCTTGACCGGAGCGGCCACTACACCTGAGATGCCACAACAAATGATGAAAGCATCAGCTGACTTTTAACACTTAAAAATGCGGCATCCTTCATAATGCTTCAAAAGTAGTTTACACTTTTTGTGTTTGATTTTTATATTTTTCGTGCCTTTCGTGGTTAAAAAAAATAAAAAGTGTAAAGTACTTATGAACTCGTGAGTTGTAAGTTCTCTGAAATTCTAAATTGTTATTCTATAACCTATTTGAAATCATTCAAACTGAATTTTTCTTCGAAAATTTTGGCTATTAATAAATTCAATAAGTTATGAGAACTTACCACTCTTGAGTTATGAAGGATGCCAAAAATGCTCATATAAATTTTAATGACAGATCAAAGGTTTTTTTATTGTAATTTTAAAATTGCCTTAAAATCATATGTTCAATTTGGAGAAAAAAATAAGACTGTTTGGTATGATGTCAAGATATAAAAAAAGAAGGGATAGTAAAAAAGAAAACCCGGCTGCCCGGAAAATCACAAGATACTGCATAACCGGGATCGATCCACGACACAGATGATATCACTTATCGCTGCTTCCTTCCGGACCTGACGAGGTTCATGACCTTCTGTTACGCGGCGACCGGTCAGAATACCTGTACAGGATAAACCAGACAGCCGGGAATTTATTTTTATACAATATTATAATCCTTTTTTCAAGAGTAAAACATTAATTCCTTTGTTTCTTTTACTCGATTTACAGGTTTTTTAAAGGAGAACCGATTAGGGGCAATGCTGTTCAAAAAATTTGATGGTCGAGATAAAGGGGTTGCACAAGCCCCTGGAATAAATTATATATAAAATCTTAAGAAAAAAAGTAAATATTCGACTTGGTTTTTTATTGTTATTTCAATAGGTTAAAAAATCAATTTTAAGCCGAATATTAACAATAGATTTTGGGCATCAAACATAACTTTTATAACCACTTGAATTTATTTA
>JAYEJJ010000216.1:0-2430 GCA_034660495.1 Thermodesulfobacteriota bacterium
CGATCTGGGGGATAAATACAGGGATGACCAGGGGCGGTGATTTCCGTCTCTGTATTGGGGAGGGTGACCTTTGAGCAGGGCCGGCTGGGTTTGTGATTGATGTCATCTGTTTACTATTATCAGATTTATACTATTATCAGATTTTTTTGTCTTTCACTCGGTTATCAAGTTTTTATGGAAGGGCCGATTAAGAGCCCCCAGCGGTATTCAAAAAACTTGATGATCGAGTTTCAGGTTTTCCAGGGCCCTTCTGGCAGCATCTTGTTCTGCTGTTTTTTTGCTTTTACCGGTGCCGCTGGCTTTGAACTGAGCAAAAGTCAATTCAATGTCAAAGGTTTTATCGTGGTCAGGACCATTTTCTCTGACAATGGTGTAGGTTGGCCCTTCCTTTCCCATTTCCTGGATATGCTCCTGGAGCAGGCTTTTATAGTCTGCATTCTGAAACCCTTCTTTAAATGCACAGGTGATTTTTTCATGAAAATGAGTTTCAATGAAATGGTAGACGGTTGTAAAATCGCTGTCCAGGTAGACAGCGGCCATTAAGGCTTCATAGGTGTCTGCCAGTATGGATTTTTTTTCATTTCCCTTGCTGAGGAGTTCTCCCTTACCCAGGAGAATAAATCGGCTAAGATCAATTTTTTTTGCCATTTCCATAAGCCCTGTCTCACTGACCAGTCCTGCCCTGAGTTTGGACAGATCCCCTTCTTTAATGTCCGGAAATTTTTCCATGAGAATCTGACCGATGCAGAGGCCAAGCACTGCATCCCCAAGGAATTCAAGGCGCTGATTGTCATGTATGATCTCATTGGGGTGTTCATTGGAATAGGAGCTGTGGCACAGCGCTGTTTGAAGCAGATTTTCGTCTTTAAAGGTGTAGCTGATATTTTTTTCAAGCTTTTCCCGGGTCAGATCCACTGCTTTTTGTTTTTCAAGCTCCCGGACCAGGCGCTGGAAGTGAACATAATCAACATACAGGGAGCCTTTGCCCGTCCCGATTTCTGTTCCCTTTTTCAGGGTGCCGTGGAAGTCTGATCCCCCTGTGACCAGGAGTTTTTTTTCCCTGGCAAGCTGTTCGAGAAATTCGGTTTCCGGTGTTGTATTGTCTGTATAGTAGACCTCAATGCCCTTAAGGCCCATGGCAACAAGCTGGTCAATGATTTCAGGGAGCTGTTCACTGCTGCCGGGCTGAATCAGAAAGGGATGGGCCAGTACAGGAATCCCCCCTGCATCGCGAATCAGGTCAATGGCATCTCTGCAGGACAGTCTGAATTTATCCACATAGGCGGGTTTTTGGGCGGCAAGGTATTTATCAAATGCCTCCTGCAGGGAGGATACAAATCCTTTTTTTACCATGGCTGAGGCAATATGGGGTCTGCCCATTTGTCCGGTGCCGGTGCAGCCGTCTCTCACTTCTTCCAGGGTAAGCGGACAGCCAAGCAGATTGAGCTTTTCAATGATACGGGGATTGCGTTCGATTCTGGCCTGTTTGAGTTTTTTTAATGTGTGGTTGAGGGTGGTGTCATGAATACTGATGCCATAACCCAGAATATGAAAGCTGCCGGTGCTGTTGATGTTTTCAAGAGGATCGGCGCTTATTTCAATACCTGTTATGAACTCAAGCGAAGGGGGAAGGCCGGTTTCAATCACCTGTCTTACCCCTTCAATGGTATCGTGATCTGTTATGGAAATGGCTTGAAGTCCTGGTATGGACAGGGCTTTTTCAATGATCTCAAGGGGAGGGACTGAGCCGTCAGATGCTGTCGAGTGTACATGAAGATCGATCATTGTAAACCCCTTCTGCTATATTCCAAGGGCTTTTTCCATGACTTCTTCCCTGGTTTTGCATTCAATGCACTGGGTAGTGACCGGTCTGGCCTTGAGTCGCTCTATTGATATGTCTTCACCGCAGAGCTCACAGATGCCAAAGGTCTTGTCTTCTATGCGCTGCAGGGCTTTTTTTATTTTTTTAATTAATTTGTGCTCCCTGTCTCTGATTCTAAGCTCAAAGTTGCGGTTGGATTCATGGGAGGCCCTGTCAGTGGGATCTGCAAAATTATCCTTGGGTGCTGTCATGCCTGTGACAGTTTCATCGGCATGGGAAAGCAGGCTGTTGAGCCTCTCCGTTAAAAGGTCTTTAAAAAATTTCAGCTCTTCATCATTCATTTTTCGTATCCTTTCCTTAAAGTTACCTTTATCCAGGTCATCAGATTCAAGTGGACTATTATACCCTGAATTTCAGTTTATTGTAAAGTATAAAATTTCAAGCCCGCTGGGTCAGTTTCAGGTGTCTATAAATTCTGACCCTGTTTTATAGAAAACCGGCAAGAAAACCCCTGAGTCTTTAGCTCAGGGGATGAATTGCCGGACTCGCTAACCCTGAGATTCAATATATTTCCTTACGGCATCAATGGAAGCATTTCCGATTGAGCA
>JAYEJJ010000217.1:0-12045 GCA_034660495.1 Thermodesulfobacteriota bacterium
GTACCTTGGGATGACTATATATTCCAATGTAACGCAGCCACCAATTTTTCTGTGGCTTAGGCTAATCAACCGGGCTTACAAGTTGCCTTGCAAGCCCCTGAGTCTTTAGCTCAGGGGTTGTTGACTGTTTGGTATTGTACGTTAATGATGACAAAGTTTCAAAACACCAGAAAGAGTATAGAAAACGCCAAAAAATGAATTTGTTTTTGATGAATCAAGAGTATTGGGATATAATCAATAGGTATAAGATGATGTTTCAAACTTTGCAATGATGGAAAAAGGATGAAAAAGATTTTAATGAAACATAAGGTTTGAAATAATGATCAAACAACAGTATAATGATGGTCATTGATTTTTGTATAGACCCATGAAAAAGGTGAACAGAAAGGGTCATTTACCGGTGGCAAAAATTGAGTTTCTGTGTGAGAGTCGTGTGAGAAAATGGTTCCGAAATCTGCCAAAATGGGTCAAAATTGGAAAAAATGTGGAAAACGGAAAGCCCCCTATGACAAGGGCTTTCACGTTTTTCAAGGAGTTCAGGAAGCCTATAGGAAAGTACTCTTAATCAGTAGGTCGAAGGTTCGATCCCTTCACTGCCCACCACTAAAACACAGAAAAACCAAGTGGTTACAGAGAATGAAAAAATCTTTGTAACCCTTTTTTTGTATGTAATCCTGTTTTGTATGAACATTTTATGAAATCTATTACCTGTATTTCACCGGGAGACTGAAAAGACCGGAAATCATGTATTACCCAGGAGCACCCTCAGTTTAAATGATTCGTATTGATTTATTTTATGAATTGAATAAGCCTATAAAAAGCTTGACCTTCGGACAAAAAAGCCCCATATCATTTTTATGAATGGCAATGAATTCATAAACAAACCAAATGGACGTTTTGATTACAAGGAACAGCCTTGAACCCGAAATAAAAGGATGTTTTTAATGTGGGACAAATTAGCAAAAACACGGTCAGAATATAAATCACTGGGCCTGGAATCTTCTTTGGATTACGAAAAATTTGCTATGATTTCTATTGTTTATAATTCCACAAAAATTGAAGGCTGCAGCCTGGATGAGGCGGATACAAAGCTGCTTCTTACCGAAGATCTCACAGCTAAAGGCAAGCCTTTGACCCATCACATGATGGTCAAGGATCACTTTGATGCTTTTTTGTATATTAAAGAACAGGCTGTCCAAAAAAGAAAATTGTCCATTGATTATATAAAAGAGGTAAATGCCCTTGTTAAAAAACGGACCGGAGGAATTGAAAAAAACATTCTGGGTACTTTTGATTCTTCAAAAGGAGATTTGAGAATCGCGCAGGCGTATACCGATACCCGGTATTTCAAAAATCATGAAAAGATTGAACCGCTGCTTGAACAATTGTGTCAAAAGATCAATGACCGGCTTGATTCCGTGTCTGGTAATGACTGCCTGTCGCTGTCTGCTGATATTCACTACAATATTGTTGATATCCACCCCTTTGCAGACGGCAACGGAAGAACTGCAAGACTTTTCATGAATTATATTCAACTTTTCCACAATGAACCATTGATCAAAATTTTTACAGAAGACAGGAGAGCGTATCTGGAAGCGCTTCAGCAAACAGATAAAACAAAAGATATCAATATATTCAGAATATTTATCTGTGAACAGCAAATCAAGTTTTTCGAAAATGAAATCGAAAAATATAATGCCATGGAATCTGATTTTGAATTATCCTTATGATTCATGGCCTGCATCATTCAGGCAGGCTTCTCAGCTTACAGGCCTGTTTTTATTTTTTTCAACACTACTGACAATCTCCTCCAGAATTTTGCCAGCCTTCTCCTGTATTAAAACATCGCAGATTTTGTCACAGGGCGTTTCTGACAGATTGATAATAACCAGAAAAGCGCCGCCCTGTTTGGCATATTCAGGCATGAGACTGGCCGGCTGTACCACCAGGGTGGAACCGACCACCATGAATAAATCGCAGCCAGATGAGAGCTCGGCTGCCCGTCTGGTGGCCTGTACTGGCATTGACTGACCAAAGGAAATTGTATCGGGTTTTAAAAAACCGCCGCATTCACACTCCGGCGCTGGATCTCCGGCTTCTATCATTTTTTTTGCCTGTTCAAAGGGAATAGTGGCAGAACAGGTCATGCACCTGATGCGCCGGGTATTTCCATGGAGTTCTATTATCCTGTCATCAGGTATCCCGGACTCCTGGTGCAGTCCGTCAATGTTCTGGGTGATCAATGTGTGAACAAAACCCATCTCATTGAGTTTTGCAATGGCAAGATGTCCTTTGTTGGGACCGGCTTTTTCAAGCTCCTGGTTAAAATCCATTTTTTCCTTCCAGTATTTAATGCGGTGTTCCCTGGAGGTCATGAATTCGTCAAAATAGACCGGCCGGTACCTGTCCCAGATGCCGCCCTGGCTTCTATAGTCAGGAATCCCGCTTTCCGTGGAAATTCCTGCACCGGTGAACACGATGAATTTTTTTGCATTGACAATTCTGTCCGCAATGATTTCAATTTTCTTATCCATATGACTCCTGTTGTTTTTTTCTAAATTATCAAGTTTTTTTACATGAAAGCCATCAGCCGTCAGTACTCAGCTAACAGCTTTCATGCTTTATTGTGCCTGTCAAGGCATGGACGTTTATATGAAAGCCATCAGCCGTCAGCCATCAGTACTCAGCTAAAAGCTAACAGCTTTAATGCTTTGTTGTGTCCGTCAGGACATGTGGGTTTATAAGAAACTTGAAACAAGAAACAAGACGCGGCAAAATTCAAGTTTCATGTTTTGCTGTGATGCTGTGCATCATGTTGGTTATATGAAACAGCCGATTAAGAGCCCCCAGCGGTATTCAAAAAACTTGATTATCGAGTAAAAGCTTTGAACGGCCTGCATGAATCAATTCTGGATTGCTGTTAAAGCAGCCCGTTCAGCACTGGCCAGCGCGCCTTCAAGGTAGCCGCTGAAATCGGACGCAGTTTCTGTGCCGGCAAAGTGGAGAATGCCGTCCCAGACACTTGTTTTTCCCAAGGGCGGCAGGAATTCGGGATGATTGTGGGCAGAGCGCTGGTCATATTCAGTGGCTGTAAATTCTTCCCTGGCCCAGTCCTGGTAATAAATTTTCACAGGATGCCCGGCTTCCTGTCCATAAAGAATCGTAAGCTGGGTGAGAATGGCCTGGATCATGATTTCTTTACTTTTACGCCGCAGTGCTGGAATGCCGAGAAACCCGGTCAGGCCATAGGGAAAATCTGTCTCACTGGAACCGTCATGGATTTCACCCAGAGGACCGTACAGGCTGAAGCCCTGACCGGAAAGGCTGAATTTACGCCAGTCTGCTCTGTCATACAGGGCAAAAAATTTTGCATGGCCTGCCATCCAGGTACTGGCTCTTAACATGGCCTGGATCATATCATAGGATAAATCCGGTGTAAACAAAATGGATCGGGCCGCAAGCCTCGGGGGCAGGGCAAGAATAATCTGAGAGGCCTTGATCCGGCACCGGGGAGGTTCATCATGTCGTCCCACAATAACCTGGACACCATTGTCCAGTCGTTGGATTTCACATACCGGATGATTCAGCCGGATGACATCATCAGGAATCTGGGCGCAAAGCCCTTTAACAAGAGAAATCATGCCGCCGGAAATACGCCATCCAGGGGGATTCATGGGATAGCCTTCAATGGTTTCAGCATGGCCGTCTTTGGCCTGGAAGCGGCACAGACCGGATTCAAACTGGGGATACCCCTTAAGACCCAGTGTCTGTATCAATGCTTTGAGCCTGGGGTTGATCATGGGCCAATACCAGGATGGCCCCAGATCCACAAAAAACCCCTGATGCTCTGGACTTAAAATTCTACCCCCCAGACGGGATCGGGCCTCAAGTAAAATCAGGGATTTGTTTTCTGCCGCCACCAGACAAGCCGCATAAATGCCGCTTAATCCGCCGCCAATGATAATGGTATCTGTTTTTTCAGTATTCATATTATACTTGATGTTTCCGGTTTTGTTCTGAACCATGATTGATCAATATCCTTTTTTATTGATCAATATCCTTTTTTAATAACCCCCATGCCCTATCGGGCACAACGAAGCATGAAAGCTGTTAGCTGATTACTGATGGTTTTCATATAAAATAAATATTGAATCATCTATATGGAGTGTTATTTCAGTCAACATTGTTGCCTTTTCCTTTGCAGTTAATTTTCATACCAGGGATTTCATCCCCCGAGATCCCACCCTTCTATCTCATTCTCTTACTCTACCATCAAGTTTTTTGAATACCACCGCCCCCAGCGGTTGCCTGTCCTTCCATAAAAACTTGATAATCGAGTTTTAGAGACAATCTGTGCAGCACAGGTTGTCTTTGTCGTCCAGCCCCAGAGCATAGGTGCTGCTGCCGCATCGGCTGCATACCCAGGGGTCCATCTCCTTTGTTACAGGATTGTAAATCAAAGGAAAGGTTCTGGTGTGACGGCCTGACATCACAGTAACAGACACCCTGACACAGGGGGTTGTCACCAGGACCGCAGCAGCAGGCTCAAAGGAGAGCTTTATCGAGTATTTGTTCAGCAGATCCCTTTTTTTGGCGGCAAGTTCTTCAGGAATCATGGCGATTTTTTCCTTTCTTTCCTGAATGACCTTGTCGGACAGACCGGATCTGTCAAGGCTGTCTTCCATCTCCTTTTCAAGAGATTTGTAATAGGTGTCAAGACTGGCACAATCCCGTCTGTACCTGCGGTTCATGCTCCGTTTAAAGGGGTTGAGTTCTGCTTCAACCGCTGACGGGCCCCAGGATTGAACAAGTTCATGGATGCGCTTGATCTGCTGATCTGAAAATGTCTGAATCTTTCCAGTATGGTACACTTTTTCAGCAGTAACCAGCATATCTGACATGCCAGGTGTCAGGGCCATGGTATCCAGATTGAGTGAAAAATCGATCAATCCCTGTTTCTGTTCATCACTCTGGGCCAGGTACCGGCATGTGAGCAGCAGATACCAGGTCATGGACTCTGCAGTGGCGGTTTTCTTGATTTTACTTTTATAAAAGGAAAACTGCTCATTGATCAAGTTTTCAAACCCCTGGCTCTTGATATAGGTAAAACTTAGATTTGCCTGGAGAAACGGGGGTGCTGCTCCGGCCATGGAAACGATCCTGTCCAGCAGCGGGCTTTGAAATTGGATGGCATAACAATTTTCCCTCCCAGTTTTTTCCGCTTCTTCAGGCGATTCTGTCAGGGAAATCTCCTCTTCAACGTCCAGGGCAGCAGCGGTAGCTTCAGGCAGCAGCAGATCAATCTGGTTTCCCTTTTTTTCCATGACAGCGCCGCTGGCCTTGAAAAAGCGAATTACAAAGTCGGTCAGGTTCAAATTTTCGTTCCCTGAATTTGAATTAGAGCTCATAATTGTCACCAAACAATGTGTCATCCAGTTCACGGGTTTTATTATACCCGGTTTTAGCCCGTTTCATCCGCTGACCCAGGTTGGCAAAGGATTTTTTCCTGTCCTGTTCAGAGTCTGCCTCCACAAAGAGATCATACACCATTTCACTGAATTCCTTTTCTCCTTTTATGCGCCCGAGAATCATATCAATCTCTCCGATGACCATTTCAAACATATTAATTTTTCTGTCAAGGACATCCAGAATATAATCCTCAATGGAGCCTGTGGCGCAGAAGTTGTAAATCTGCACCTGGTTTTCCTGGCCGATCCTGTGAATCCGGCCGATCCGCTGCTCAATCTTCATGGGATTCCAGGGAAGATCATAGTTTACCATACGGGCGCAGAACTGAAGGTTCCTCCCTTCTCCTCCGATTTCCGTGGTCACCAGAATCTGTTTTTCTGTTCGAAACGCTTCAATGGCCGCATCCTTCTGATGGTTATCCATGCCGCCGTGAAAGAGAGAGAACGAATAATTGTTCCAGTCCAGAAATTCTGCCAGGTGCTCAATAGTGGCCTTATATTTTACAAATACAATTATTTTTTCTTGTTTTCCTGCATTGATGACTTTCATCAACGTCTTGTTCTTGGGCGTATCAACAGTGGTGCGGCACAGATTCTTCACTGCCATGATTTCTTCTTCAAGTTCCGGGGAATATATTTTTCTGGCAAGCATATTGTCAAGACTTGATGCCACTGCAGTCAGTGAAGACCCGGCCTGGGCAAGCAGATTCTTAACAATCACCCTTGCCCTGCCCTTTTGATCCTTATTCATGGCAAGGATCAGCGATTCAAGGCGTTTGTAGAATTCCTTTTCCGAATCCAGGGGATCAATATTAATGGTTTCTGCAAATCTCGGCGGAATATGTATGCCGGCAAGGGCTCTTGTATTGCGGATCATCACCTGACCGAGCAGCTCTTTTAACAGCACCTGGTTTCTGGGATCTGTGGGATCTCCCCGGGTCATGAATTTTTCCCTGAACGCTTTGGCAGTGTCTAGCTGTCCCGGCTTGAGAAGGGTGATAAGATTGTACAGCTCCATTAGATTGTTTTCCACAGGCGTTGCCGTCAAAAGCAGGATAAACCGTTTTTTCAGCGCGTTGACCAGTTTCCAGTTCAGGGTGGACCGGTTTTTCAGATGGTGGGCTTCATCAACAATGATCATGTCATACTCTTTGGCCGTGACAAGATCAAAATTCTTTTTTGATTTGGCATGGTTGATGGAAGCAATCACAAAGGGATGATCCCAGAATTTTTTATCCCCTGATTTAAACTCCATATCATCTGTGGAAGGCACATCCATGTTGAACTTACGCCACATTTCTTCCTTCCACTGGCTGACCAGGGGGGTGGGGGTCAAAATGATTCCAGATTTAACCATGCCCCGTTTGATGTATTCCACAAGAATCATCAAGGCTTCAATGGTTTTGCCAAGCCCGACTTCATCGGACAGAAGTGCCCTGCCCCGGAATTGTTTCAATACCTTTCTGGCTGTCTCTTCCTGGTACCAGAAGGACTGGACCTGACTCAGAGAGGACAGGCAGACAAGGGATTCAAAGGATTCTGCAAACCGGATCTGATGGCTGAGGAGTGCCACCTCATAGGTGTCCAGGGAAGAGGGGTGAGGATTGCCCAGTAAATTTCGAAACAGGGTGTCATCAACTTTGGAGATCACCGGGACATCCTGGATATCAGGTCCAGTTTCAGAGGAAGTGGTTTTTCCCTTTTCTTCATTCTGCGGATTTAGGGCTGATGGGCCTGGAGCGGCTTTTTGCAGTTCAGAGGGCCCTTTTTTCTGTGCAGGCCCATTCTTTTTTTTTGCCGATATTTGATCTTTCTTTATCTTGCTCAATATTTCTTCGTACTCTTCTCTGTCCTTTTTGTTTTCTATATTGGCTTGACACTCTTTTTCAAGGTTTTTAAGATCTTTTTTAAGTTTCCTTTTGTTTTTTAATTTAAGATAGGGTATTTCTTTGAGTACTTTTTCCAGTTCTTCCAGACATGTGTCATGGCTGCCAAGATCGAACAAAAGGAACAACCGGGTGATTTTCATGTCATCCTGGATTTTTCCAATCCGCTCCAGACCCTCAATTGCTTTCAGCTCCAGGGCCTCGTCCTCTATCTGACTGCCGATATGCCCCATGGCATGCAAAACATCCTCATCATCCGGAAGAATGGCAAAGGCCTTCTTTATGGTCCTTTCAGCCTTATCCAACCGTCCCGTGGCCAAAAAATAGCTGGCATCTTCCAGATAATATAAACCGTTCACATGGTGTTTACTGGTAAATTTGGCACGGTGACTCTGTTTTTTTTTTCTTTTTCGCTTGAGCTTTTTCTTTTCTGTTTTTGAGGTTGCCATATTCTTCAGGTTCTGCC
This sequence comes from Thermodesulfobacteriota bacterium, assembly GCA_034660495.1. Classification (GTDB taxonomy): domain Bacteria; phylum Desulfobacterota; class Desulfobacteria; order Desulfobacterales; family Desulfobacteraceae; genus DATFJZ01. The sequence continues at coordinate 7,821 of JAYEJJ010000217.1, forward strand.
ATTTTCAGGAACAGATTTTATGTGATGTCCCTGTTATTTCTTTGTGTTGATCTCTTATCACGCTTTCTTGTACATGCCCCGTAAGGGATTTTTGATCCGTCCCATCTTTTTTGCCCGGGCAAGGCTGTTTCGGATAAACACGTCTTCAAAACCAGTCCTGGCTTTTATCTCTTTTACTGATATCGGATTTACGGTTCTTCTCTCAATGAGCCGCACCACGGTTTCAAAGCCAGGACTCTTTTTTTCTTTACCAATGCCTTTATCTCTTTTCTTTGGGCTGACAGATCGGGACTTTCCAGGTTCAGGCGTTATATCATCATCAATGCCAAATTCCAAATCAATACCAAATTCCGATGACAGATCTGCATCTTTAATGATCCGTCCTGATGTTTTTGCAGCTGCTTTTTTGATGAGCTGTTCTGCCTCTTCGTGTATGGCTTGAGAGACAAGGTCTTCCATTTTCACCCCTCTCAGGGAGAAAAACAGGGAGGGATCCCTGTCAAGTCTGGCCCCGACACCATAGAGAGTGGCGGCAACATGCTTGCACATGTATGCAAAATCCGGACAGGAGCAGTCAAAGTCTATTTCACCAGGTCCAGGAAACATCCCTTCTTTTTTACTGGTCAGCAGATCTGCCATGACTTTCGGCAGTCTGCCGTTGACAAGGTCGTTCAGGGACTCTGTTCTGCCCCTGCATTTTTCAATTATTGCCTGCCACAAAGCCGGCTTGATCTTTTTAATTTTTACCTCAACAGTATAGGGCGTTGATCTGGACCCCTGAACCAGGGATAAAATTTTTCCAGGCTGGATCTGCAGGTCCAGAACAGCACCATGGCAGACATAGGAGCGCCCTCTGCCTATTCTGTTGCTGAAGTCCGCATAACTCTCAAGGTTTTTGTTCCAGGCCATGCCCCACCAGGACCGGGCAATCTTTTTCCCCTCTATCTGAACCGGCTGAATGCCGGGCATCTTTTTTTTAAGCTGCTTTATCTTTTTTTCCGCTTTGGCTTTTTTTTCAGCCACTGACACATATCGGGGAAATCTGTAATAATTGTATCTGCTCATTTTTTTATCCTGCAAAGGTTAAAGCGTAAGCGTGAACATGTCCATCAGGGCTTTGTTGTCCATTTCCGTAATAAGCGTGTCATCGGAGGGTGCAATGATTTTCTGAGAAACAGCTTTTTTGTTTTCAATCATTACATCGATTTTGTCCTCTATGGTGCCCCTGGTTATAAACTTGTGCACCAGCACTCCTTTTTTCTGTCCAATGCGAAAGGCCCTGTCCGTTGCCTGGTCTTCTACTGCCGGGTTCCACCACCGGTCAAAATGGATCACGTGATTGGCCCGGGTAAGGTTCAACCCGGTGCCGCCGGCCTTGAGGGAAAGCACCATAAATGGAACATACGCTTTTTCCTGAAAATATTCAATGGCCTCTTTTCTCTTTTTTATGCCAATGCTGCCGTGGATGACAGGCCCGCTTTTGTGAAATACCGTTTCAAGAAAATTTGCCAGGGGATCTGCCATCTCCTTGAACTGGGTAAACACCAGTACCCGTTCCCGTTTGGCATAAATGGTTTCACAGATCTCTTTGAGGCGAAGAAATTTTCCGCTTTCTTCCGGGGCATATCCGCCTGTTCCAAGGTATTGGTCGGGGTGATTGCAGATCTGCTTGAACTTGATCAGAGAAGAGAGGATAATTCCCTTTCTCTGAATCCCCTCTTCTGCCTCAGCAAGGCGGCGCTGGAGTTCTTCTACAAAATCCTGGTACAGCACCACCTGTTTTTTTGTAAGCCTGGGAAAGGTTTTCATCTCCACTTTTTCAGGAAGATCAGAAACAATGGCTTTATCTGTTTTCATCCGCCTGAGAATAAACGGAGCCACCACCTTTTTCAGCCGCTTATACCCTTCAGGTGATTTTTTTAGTTCTGCTGAAAAGCGTTTAAACGCTTTTGCCGTTCCCAGAAGCCCGGGGTTGAGAAAATCAAACAAAGACCAGAGATCTCCCAGGTTGTTTTCTATGGGGGTGCCGGTCATGGTGATCCGTGTGCCGGCTTTAATTTTTTTTACACATTTTGCCTGCTTTGTGCCTGGATTCTTAATGGCCTGGGCTTCATCCAGTATCAGGCAGCGCCATGATACTTCTGAGATCCATTTGTGGCGCTGGGCAATGGCATAGGTGGTAATCACAAGGTCTGTGGTTTTCAAATTCGGTGTTACCGCTTTTTTCCCCCTCCCCCTTCCATTGGTATATCCTGGATGGGCAATAAAGCAGCGCAGCCCCGGCAGGAACCGGTTGATCTCATTTTCCCAGTTTGAAAGAAGTGAGGCAGGAATAATCAGCAGACAGGGACTGCCTTGGCCGCTGTTTTTTAAAACGCTTAAAAACCCAAGCACCTGAATGGTTTTACCAAGGCCCATGTCATCAGCCAGGCATGCGCCAAGCTTCAAAGAATCAAGAAAGAGAAGCCAGTTGACCCCCTTGTGCTGATATGGGCGCAGCGTTGCGCCAAACTCTTTTAATGCCCGGGCTTGTGCAGGCTGTTCAGGATTTTTCAGTTTTCTGATAATAGATTCAAACCATTCACCGCTGGATATCTCAATGTCTGCTTCACTGCCCGCTGTGGTGAGCTGCTGGGGGTGAAGCTGGAGCTGGAGGGCCTCATTAATGGTGAGCCCTTCTTCCTTGTTCAAGGTCATTGCCTTTTCATAGGCATTTAAAAGCGCTTCAAGCTTTTCCCTGTCCACTTCTGTCCAGCGGTTTTTTATTCTGGCAAGCCCGCTGCTCTGGGAAAGCAGGTTTTTAACCTCCTGGATGGAAAGGACTTCATCCCCCAGACATATTTCTGCCTTGAAATCAAGGAGAGCGTCAGCCCCGACAAGAGAGGGCTCATTGTTTCCAATCTGGATTTTCACCACGGGTCTGGCTGTGTGTTTTTTCCACCAGTCAGGAATACGGCAGATAATGCCGCATTGTTCAAAAAGATGAATCTGCTGAAGAAATTCATAGGCTTCCTCTGTATTCCAGGCCAGGTGGTGGAAAAGTTCGCCCGTATCCAGAAGGGATTTTAAAAGACGGCTCTTTGCTGCAGCCGTGTGAACCGTGGTTAAAAGCTCCAGCAGCTGGTCCTCCTGGTTTTTGAATTCTTCCAGGGCATAGTGCAGGGGCCGGTGTTTGCTGCCCATCCCTGTTTTTGACGCATAGGTGGCCAGGAACTGGAAGGGGAAATTATTGTCTTTGTTTTCAACCAGATGGAAAAAAACCCTGCCTGCAAGATGGACATGGGGAGAAAATTCATAAAAAAATTCTCCTACCTTTCCCTTGAATATTTTGATTTCATCTCTGAAAACTGAAATCAGGGCTTCAAGCACCCCTGCAACAAGATTTGTGTCAAGGTATTCCATACCGGTCATAAGGGGGGCGGCCTCAACAAGGGCGTCAAGTTCTTCCCTGGAAAATTCGATTTCAGCATTGTGACGCTGCTGCTCAATACCCGGACAGGTTTTAAGCTTTTCTATAAACGCGCGGGCGACCCGCCGCCAGAAACCAAGGGAAGGGGAAAGGACAATGCTGGTATCTGAACAGCCTAGAAAAAGAAGCCACTTTTGATCACCACTGAGATACCTGGCATAAATGTCATGGTTGAGCTTCTGCTGCTTTTTGCCAAGCCTTGTCCCGGCACTTTCAAATGCAGGGGAAAGGTCGCCGGTGGGCAGGATGTCCACCACAAGCTCCCGGGTTGTCTCCATATTTAAAACACCTTTGAAAAAAAATTGTTAATAAAAATAACTCTTTTTATCAAAGGCGTTAGACTTCATGCAAGCTGAATTTTTTAAAAATCAAAATTGACTTTTACTTGATGATCAAGTTTTTATATGAAAGCCTTCAGCCATCAGTACTCAGCTAAAAGCTTTCATGCTTTGTTGTGCCTGTCAAGGCATGGGGGATAGTTGATATCCTTTGTTGTTCTCGGGATAATTCCCCCATTGCTGCCATGGCGCAAAAAATAATTTTGAAATTCTGGACTGTTATAGTAGTATGCAAAAAAAATTTGCAGAAATTATTTTTATAAATCGACAATCAAGTTTTTTAATGTTGACATTTTCCTGTGAAGGGTCAGATATGAAAATTTGATCGTCGAGCATAAGGATCCTGATATGAGTAAGCTTCATTTAAAATCCCTGAAAAAAATACTGAATAAAGACAAAGAAAAATATCTGTTCAAAT
>JAYEJJ010000218.1:0-2423 GCA_034660495.1 Thermodesulfobacteriota bacterium
TGGAGGACTTTTTCCCTGCCAGGCTAAAAATCGGCGACCTGCGGCCACTGGTCCTCAAACAGCTTGATTGTCGCAACGCCTGGCAGGGAAAAAGTCTGATCTCCTTTGGTTCTCAATGTTCCTGACACTCGATGATCAAGTTTTTCCCCAGCCCTTGTAAATACTGGGGTATCAATGATGTGATTTTACAAGATTTTTTTGTCAAAAAACCCTAACCTATTGATATTATTTGTTTTAAAAAACAGTGCCACAAATATAGCACATTTTGTTAAAATCAATAATATCAACATGTTAAAAAAAACTTGATCATCGAGTGACAGGCAACCGCTGGGGGCTCTTAATAGGCCCTTCCATAAAAACTTGATAATCGAATTATAGAATCCGTTTTCTGGAAAATACTGGACCTTATATCCAAGTATTTTCAACAGTTTTTGTATTCCTCTGTTCCCCGTGTCCATCAATCCGGTAAAATTCGAAATCCCATGATCGTTTGCTATATTTACGATCCTTGAAAGGAGAAGTATCCCAAGACCGTCGTGCTGCCAGTCATCGCGAACAGATACGGCAAGCTCAGTGCAGTCCTCATCCGAGTCATATCCATAACGGCCGACTGCAATAGCAGCATCTCTGGCCCGTTCCCCGACAACAGCGATAAGCGCAAAATCCGTAGAATAATTGATATGGGTCAACTGAAATACCATGTTTTCAGGAAGCGATTTTAAATGCCTTAAAAACCGATGATAAACAGATTGAGAAGACATCTTGTTGAACAAATGGACAAGAAGATCATGATCTGATTTTTTGACAGGTCTCAGAAACACCAATGTACCGCTGTCAAGCGTTATAATGGATTCATATTGACCGGGATACTGCCCATTAGCTGCCGGCTTCATTGTCCGTCCTCCAAAACTTCAAGACTGGCGTTCTTTATATTTTCCAGCAGATAAACACCTCCGTCAGCGATGAACACGGTAAGCCCATGGAGTCCTGGTTTAAAACACTCAAATTTTTATACTCGATGATCAAGTTTTTTGAACAGCACCATCCCCTTCTATAAAAACTTGATAGTCGAGTTATAAAGCAGGCCGGGCTGCTGAGTTTAACAGCAAGAGCGTGCTACCTGAAATAACTGTGTTTTATGTTATTAATTATACCCTCTGATTCTAAACGCTTAAAGGATAACAGGGCTTTGCGGTATATATCATCAGAAGTGAATTAGCTGAAAGCCATGTAATAACCGGGCATTGATCATCGTTTGGTCCAAATAAGTTTTAACTCCATATTGTATTCAGTGATAAAGATATGATAACAGTATCTTATGAAATATTAAATTCGACCAATCCCACAGTTGGCCGAAACGATGATCAAGGCCAATAACCGCCGCTTTCGATTAAAGGAAATACTTTGCCAATCATATTGAAATTAAACCCCAGTTCCCTGTACTTGTATGCCAGGGCTATTTCATTCCCGGCAATCAAATCGATTCTCCCTTTGAGCAGTTTTTTGATATTATGATCTTCTTTTGAAGTTATTTCAAAATGCGTATACCTCAAAAAACCCTTGTCCATGAAAAATTGATGCGTTGCATCCTTTCGCATCAATCCTGTTTTATATTTTTTCACATCTTCCAATGATTCAATACTGATATCCTGCCTTAATGACAATTTATAAAGAAATATTGACCTGTCTGCAAACGGACCGATCCATTTAAAATGATTTTCTCTTTCTTTGTTTCTGCTGATTGTGTAAATCAGTATATTTTTATCCTCTAAAGCCATTTGGTATGCCCGGGCCCAGGGATAAATTTTAAAGCTGACGTTGAGTTTGGATTTTTCCAATGTCTTTCTTACGATTTCAGTTGCAAAGCCAGCAATCTGTCCGTCTTTTTCATAATTAAAGGGGGGCCAGTCTTCAGTTACAACCATGATTTGTTCTGCAAAGCAATGCATTGATATTATAAGACAGAGAAAAATTGTAATAATTCCTGATTTATAAAACATAATTCTTTATTTACCAGGCCTCTTTTCAGGCTGGTTCTCCTCAGGCCATTTTATTACCGGCTTAATAATTTTCAGGTATACCTGACTCAAAGTCCTTGCTTCCATATATACATATTCAACGTATAGCCCATTATGGGGTATTTCTCAAGCATAATTTTTCCAGAGAGGAGCGTTGAAATCAGAGGATTTCAAAAAGGAAAATTTTGCAAAGCTGGAAGCCTTTTTAAAAGCGTCCTGTCCCAGCTACAAGGTCATAGTGCGCAGCGCCCATCCAATGGCCAGTTTTATGGGGTCTGACCTGGGGTGTCTAAAACCCGCTTTTTGGCCCTCTTTTTATTGCTCATTTTTTGGACCTTGAAAAGTAGGCAAAGCGCCCTTGCTGAAAGGCTTTTCGATAATTTATACGAGGGCCAAAAAATGAGC
>JAYEJJ010000219.1:0-8082 GCA_034660495.1 Thermodesulfobacteriota bacterium
GCAATAAAGCCGATAAAATGGTCTTTTGCCCCATCCATATTTACACCCGTCATTATTACCTTGTAGCTAAAATCACAATTAATTTCAAGCAATTTGACGAAAAATCCTGCCGAAGGCTTAATATAACAGTATAATAGATGGAAAGTTTTCCACCTATTGCCCTTATAGTATGGAATATTTTCCATCTATTGCTATATTAAAAGCAAAAAATGGAAAAAACCCCATTGACTTTTCCATCTATTAAAGGATAGAGTTAATAGCATGGAAAATTTAAAAAAATTCCGTCCAAATCCAAAACTCCGGCTTATGGATCAGGTGCGTCAGGTACTACGGTATCACCACTACGCTTACCGCACAGAACAAACCTATTGCGACTGGATTATACGGTATATCAGATACAATAAAGCCAAAACCCATCCCCGCAATATGGGAAAAAAAGAAATTGAAGCCTTTCTCTCCCATCTGGCTGTTCAGCAGAAGGTCGCTGCATCCACCCAGCGTCAGGCCCTTAATGCAATTGTTTTCCTGTACAAAAAAGTCCTTGACATCCCTGTTGATGAAACCCTTGAACCTGCTCGTGCCAAAAGGCACCCACGGCCTCCGGTCGTTATGACTCAAACCGAAGTTGTCCGTGTCCTGGGCCAGATGCAGGGTCTTAATCTCCTTATGGCCAAACTCCTTTACGGCAGCGGATTGCGCCTCATGGAGTGCATCCGTCTGCGCGTCCATGACCTTGATTTCGAGCGCAGGCTGATTTACGTACGAGGCGCTAAAGGAGGCAAGGACCGAACCACTCTATTTCCACAAGCCCTTCACTCGCCCATGGCAGATCAGGTTGAAACGGCCAAAAATCTCCATCAGACAGACTTAAAGGATGGATTCGGGGCAGTATATCTCCCCAATGCTCTTGACCGCAAATACACCAATGCAGCAAAATCCCCGGGCTGGCAATACCTCTTTCCCTCAAAGACACGCAGAAGAGATCCGAGAACCGGAGAAACAAGACGTCATCATGTGCTTGAATCCGGGCTTCAGAAGGCCGTGAAGGCAGCTGTTAAAAAAGCCGGAATTATAAAACCTGTTGGCTGCCATACGTTTCGACACTGTTTTGCCACTCACCTCCTTGAAAACGGGGTTAACATCCGCGTCGTTCAGGAGTTGATGGGCCATGCCGATGTCAAGACCACCGAAATATACACCCACGTCATGCAAAAGGACATTTCCGTCGTTCAAAGCCCTCTGGACAGAATTGAGTAATTTATAAACAACCCAGATAAACGCTATCAAATGGTATTTCAATTGTCAACAGGAAAATCATTATAATGACACAAGATAAAACAGCAGAAAACAGATCAGTTTTTAAAAAAGTAGGCATGGCATCCTTTATCATGATGGCCTCTGTCTTTTCAAGCCGGGTCATCGGACTGGCCAGGGAAGCGGCCATTGCCTTTGCCGGCGGGGCCGGGGCCGGGGTGGATGCCTACCAGGTCTCATTTGTAATTCCTGAAATTCTCAACCATATTGCAGCCAGCGGGTTTCTGTCCATAACCTTTATCCCCATATTCTCAGCCTATCTTGCCAGACAGGAAGAGGAAACCGGATGGACTGTATTTTCCATTATTCTAAACACATTCAGCCTGTTTCTGATCGTTCTCATTGCTGTTGCTGCATATTTTGCCCCTGAACTTACGGCCATGCTGGCACCGGGAATCGTAGATGACCCGGCTACTTTTGAAAAAGCCGTGAGAATGACAAGAATTATCATGCCGGCACAGTTTTTTTTCTTTACAGGCGGCTTGTTCATGGCCGTGCAGTTTGCCAAAGAACAATTTTTCATCCCTGCCCTGGCCCCGCTGTTGTACAATCTGGGCATTATTCTGTTCGGGATTCTGTTAAGCCCGGCAGCAGGCATGGAGGGCTTTGCCTGGGGCGTGCTTTTCGGGGCCTTTGCCGGAAATTTTCTTCTGCAGTACTATGGGGCAAAAAAATCCGGCATGAACATATCCTTTGTGATACAGCTGAACCATCCTGAATTCCTCAAGTACCTGCTCCTGACCCTCCCGCTTATGGCGGGGCTGACCATGACATTTTCCACGGAAATCTTTCTCAAATATTTTGGCTCATTCCTGGAACAGGGAAGCATTGCCGCATTAAACTATGCGTTGCGGATCATGTTTATCCTGGTGGGACTGTTCGGCCAGGCTGTAGGCGTGGCATCCTATCCGTTTATGGCCAGACTGGCTGCGAAAAATGATATAACGGCGCTTAATCAGCTGCTCAACCAGACCTTAAAGTATCTTCTTCTGGTGATTCCCTTTTCAGTGCTGTTCATGGTGCTGAGCCAGGAGATTGTGCTGATTCTGTTTAAACGGGGAAAATTTGACATGCAGGCCACCCTGATGACGGCCCAAATCCTGCCCTGGCTTTTGGCGGGCACCTTTGCCTTTGCCGGTCAGACCGTTGTGGTAAGGGGGTTTTACGCGGTTCAGAACACTTGGTTTCCGGCCCTGTTCGGCACCGTTGCCGTGGTGTCCTCCCTGCCCCTGTTTTTTATTTTAACCCGGCTGATGGAGGCCAGGGGGGTTGCCCTTGCACTGTCTTTGTCTGCCCTGTTTCAAACCTTTTTTCTGTTTTTTCTATGGAACAGAAAAACCGGCAATAGTGAAGCCAGACAGGTCTATCTCTTTTTTTTAAAAATTGCCGGTTTAAGTTCAGTATTAGGGCTTATTCTTTTCAAGGCCGCTGAAATGCTCAGGATCTGCATAGACCAAACCCATCCTGCAGGCGCTTTTGCCCTGTGCTTACTTGTGGGAACGATTTTTTTACTGCTTGTGGCTGGATCCGGTTATGTGTTCAGAATCAATGAAATTATTACCCTGCTGAAAAAAATAACCCGGATACTGGTTCGAAGACAACCTGGACTTTAGCCTGAAAAAAATCCTCATTTACCAATGTCTTCTGACTGCATGGTCCTCTGGCTCCCAATCATAATAAAACCGCCCATATGTCTTGTCTTTTAAACTGTCTTCTTTGTTGCGTCACTGGCACATATTTATTTTTTTATTGCCACAATCAACAGTCCTTTGACTGGATTTCCCGACTGGTTCCTGATATCGGTTTTGTTTATTTCAATTGTTCTTAATTCATGCCGGTTCAGGCACTCTTGAATATATGCCTCAGAATGTGCAAAGCGGCCGCTGGGATAAAGTTGATAATTTGTGGTATTATTTTTCAGTTTTTCTACTGAAAATGCAATTTTTCCTCCCTTAAAAAGGGCTGAAGATGCGGATTTAATAATCTTATCCAGGTTCCCAAAATATACAAACACATCGGAGCTGTAAATCAGGTTAAATTTTGTTGGAAAGACCCATTCCTGAAGGATGTCAAAGACATCAAGCCGATCGTATAATTTTTTTTCAGAGGCTTTTTTAAGCATTTTTGCCGACACATCAACACCTGTCAGGCTTTCTGCAAACGGTCGATAGAGTTGTGCGCCCAGACCTGTACCGCAGCCAAGGTCCAGAATTGACATTTTTTCAGTCAAATAAGGGCGCACAAGATGAAAGAGGAGTTTTGGGGTTTTATATTCCAGCCCTTTAACCAGAATCGTTTCAAAATTTTCAGCACACTGATCAAAAATACTGCGGACATGTTCCACTGGTGCAGCATCAGGTGTTTCATCCCCCCCCTATGCTTTGGAGCATGAATCTTGCAGCTTCATTGTCCGGCTGTATTTTAAGCACCTGATTGTAATGTTCTTCAGCCGCTTTGAACTGTTCGGTCTTTTGAAGGACAAGCCCGATATTTAAATGGGGGGACAGATAATCCGGCTGTATCTCAAGGGCTTTTTTATATGAATTTAAAGCGTTTTCAGTCTGATTAAGTTCATCCTGAGCCACACCAAGATTGTTCCAGGCTTCTGCCATTTCAGGAGCAAACCTTACTGCCGACCGAAAACTTGCAACAGCATCATCGAGTTTACCGAGTTCCCGGTACGCCACTCCCTGATTATTCCATACCTGACCGATATTCGGCTGTCGATCGAGCATAAGTTTGTAAATAACCAGGGCCCCCTGATGGTCATTCTCCAGCTGTTTAAGTCTACCCAGGTTATAGCAGGCTGAGAGATCAGGCGGGTTGATATGGGCTGCTTTTTCAAATACCGGTTTGGCCTTTTCCGGTCGGTCCTGATCCAGATACAGGTTCCCAAGGGCATTCAGCACCTGTCCCCAGTCAGGCCTTATTTTCAATATTTCCTGATACCCTGTTTCAGCTTCAGAAAGGTTCCCTTCCCTGTGGGCTGAATAATATTTTTTGAAAATTTGTTCGAGATTATCCAGTGGTTTCTCTTCCATACTTAAATTCTTTTGAATTGAAATACTCCTTATGGTTTTTGCGTATAATCATTAATACAGGTGTCATCATTATTCATTCCATGACCATGGCAATATTTTCTGGAGTTTCTGAAACAGCCGGTCCAGGGTAAAGTCCAGGATACCGATGGCAATGATCATGGCCATGAGTTTGTCATATTCCATGGTGTCCCGGGCATCATTGATCAGGTATCCCAGACCGCTGGACACCCCTAAAAATTCTGCCGGGACCAGCACAATCCACGCCACTCCCATGGCCAGCCGCAGGCTGGTGAGCATATGGGGCACAGAAGCGGGAATGACGATGGTCCGGATGAGCTGATAGCTGCCGGCTCCCTGATTCATGGCCATTTTTATCCACTGGGGATTGATATTGCGCACCCCTATGGCCGTGTTCAGTATGACAGGACAAATGGTGGCCATTACAATCAAAAAATAAACCGCTGATTCAAAACTGGCAAACAACAGCAGGGCAATGGGCATCCAGGACAAGGGGCTGATCATGCGCACAAACTGAATAGCGGAATAAGACAATCCCTGGACCCTGGGATAAAATCCCACCACAATACCCAGGGGGATGCCAAAAAATGCTGCCAGAGAAATGCCCGCCACGATCCGGCGCAGACTGGTGAATACCGACAGCCAGAACCGTTCATCTGTAAATGCCGAAATCAGGGCTTTAAAGGTGGGACCTGGCAGAAATCCCTGGAAATGGCTGAACTGGGGCCGGGAAAATATAATATAAGATACCAGTACCCAGGCAGCCGCAAAAAGGGCAAGTCCTGTCAGTTCATAGCGAAAACCAGATTTGCGGGACATGAAAAAGACATTCAGTCCCATTTGCCTGGGGGTATGGTATCTGTGGCGGTCAGATGAGTTCAACACTTTCCTCTCTTGTATAGGGGAAGTCCATATTACAGTCGCAGAAAAGCGCCATTCCCCCGGCTTCATCCATGGCCTGTAATACAAACCGGTCATCCACCAGGTACTGGACTGCCCGGCCGGAGTCCAGGGCTGATAAAAATGCGGTGTCTCCTTCCACCCGGGACGCAGCAGGGGTGGTTTTTCCAGATATCTCCGGTATACCGCATGATCCTGGCATTGAACCGTTGTTCAGCCAGGGCAAGGTGTTTGTCTGCAGTGGCAATTTTTAGACTATGATGTTTTGCTGTAACTGCAATCAATAAATCGAAATCAGGAATTTTTGTTCCTTGTTTCTGCAATTCAGCTTTGATTTCACCAAACAGAAGCCAAATTTAACCAGTCAGAGTAAGAGCCGGTACTGCCCGTTTAAACTCATTCACACGAGCAAGATTTTTTTCTTTTTGAATTGATAACATTGCACCGAAATATAGTTCACCAAGGGTAACTTCGCTTAAATATACACCTTCATCCTTGACCGATTGGAAGATCTCAATTATACGGATTTCTTTTTCGGTTTGTTTCAGTTTGGGCTTATTCCAGCCATTCAATAAACAAATACAGTGATTGGTATCCAAAAGATATGACATGGCAACTTATTCAAAATGAGGAGTATTTATTTTATCCAAACGGGCGGATTGAATACGCTCAATCCATTCATCTGAATCCTCCCACTCATCCAAAGCAGGTAAAGAATTCAAAATCCTGATACGTTCTTCCGCAGAAACAAATGGCAAACCTTCTTGTGTAGTTGCTAAACCCGCCTCATTTTCCGCTGCCGAAATTTCTCTATCAATTGATTGCACCACACGGATACGCAAATGTTGAGGCAGTCGATAAAGTCTACCAATAAAATTCTCTTTTCTTTCAATTTGAAACGTTTGGGTATTCATTGATTTGCTCTCCATATTTTTAATGATTCAAAAACACAATCTTTTTTTTTAATCATAAAACGTTCAAATCAGAAAAGCAAAAAAATAAGATGCTTTCGATTCTATCCCAAAAAAAAACCTTCAAACAGGTACATCTGATGTCATATGTTATTGGCAAAAAACAACGTAGGGGCTGATTTTCATGGTGTCATACCGAATGAAATCTGATATGATGAAATCTGATATATGAATGACATAAACAGAGTAAATTTTGGGAAAGCATAGCTCCGCTCTGTCGGTTACATAAATTGAGACCAATGGGGAGCAGATGCTTTACCCTTGTATAGTAAAAGGAATCAAAAAATGCAACAGGGAAAACCCCAAGATGACCACTGCTGAAAAACGCTCAGAAGACAGACGTCCACTGGAATCCGCCACCCTGCCCCTTTTGGGGTCCAGGCAGGAAGATTTCCAGCCGTTTCAATATCTGGTGCAGGATTTGAGTGAAAACGGCGTGCGCATTGCCATCCCCTCCTGGGCACAGCAAAGGGAAAGGCTCTACAGGGGTGATGCTGTAAATCTTCATCTGCCCTATCAGCTCTCCGGGCAGAGTAAAAATCAGGGGATGGTGGCCTGGGAAAACTGGGATCCCCAGATGCAGATCCAGTCCTGCGGTATTTCCCTGCTCCGGCACTTTCCCGAAACCTATCCGGTGTATATTTCTCTGGAAACCCGGGAAGCGGTGATCAACCTGTCCGTTGTGAAAAGCGTTGCAAATATCCTTCGCAAAGTGCTAAAGGATGCAGTTCTGCTTAAAAGGGGCCTGCTCATCTACATGGATCACCTGGTGGCATACCTGACCCGGGTAAGCCGGTTTTCCAGAAAAGAGTACGCAGATTTCCGGGAGCTCATCATTGAAGATATTCAGTCCAGGATCAGGGAAAATCTCAGGTATTTACAAAAGCTCTACAAAGTCGCCCAGAACACGGAATCCGAACATGAGATGCTTGAACAGCTGGATATTGACGATATCCGGAAAAAAATGGAGCCTGAACTCTACGTCGATCTTTTCCAGTCCGTACTAGATTCAGAAGTTATCCAGCGCTATCTGATTGCCTTGAAAGTTCTCGAAAAAAAGGGATTTAACAATTATAATACCCTGGTTATTCTCTACGTAAACAGCCTATAACCCGTCTTTGCCCCCAAACAAGGGCATCGGGGAAAAGAAATTCTGCCGCACCGGCGCGCAGTAGCTGCAGGATGGATCCGCCTGTAAACGCCAGTTTGTTTCCTTGTCCGCCTGGAACCAGAACACCCCCTGGATATTCCATCGAGCTGCCGTAAAAAAGGCATCCCGGACCCATTGCCCCCTGTCCTGCCCTTTTTGCCGGGCTGCAGCTGTTTCAAAAACAAATACTGGTTTTTCCGGATCAATTTGTTTTAACTGCCTGAACATGGAGGAAAAGATATCTTCGAACGTACGCCAGCTGCTTTGCCACCCATGTTCATCAATCGTACGGGTGTGCCCCCAGTTGTACCCGTCCATTCCCATTACGTCTACGTAACTGCTGCCGGGATAATAATTTGATACCCGGTTCCACTGGGCTTTTGGATCTTTTTTTGGGGAGGGCAGGGACTCGGCATTGGGGCAGAAGGCAAAAAAAGCATTTTTTACATCCATGTTTTGGCATCCTTCATAAGTACTTTACACTTTCTGGAGCTACTCCCTATTTAACAGGGGTTTTTCCCAAAAGAGTGTAAAGTACTTTTGAGGTGATATGAAGGATGCCCATGTTTTTAAACCGTAAAACCACACAGCGAAACATTTCCCGGTAGCGCCGGGGGCTGTCTGGTCCGTACTCTGAGGGTTTTCCACCCCAGGCGTATTGATAAATATTCATCTCATGGGCAAAACG
>JAYEJJ010000219.1:8182-11958 GCA_034660495.1 Thermodesulfobacteriota bacterium
CCATGTTTTTAAACCGTAAAACCACACAGCGAAACATTTCCCGGTAGCGCCGGGGGCTGTCTGGTCCGTACTCTGAGGGTTTTCCACCCCAGGCGTATTGATAAATATTCATCTCATGGGCAAAACGGATAATTACAGGATATCCCAGGGTACGGATCTGCTTTGCAAACCCGTCGATATAGCCATCGTATTTTTTGTTTACAATTTCCTGTGCCGGGGTCATACACGGCCGGCCATCTTCATAATGCATGGGCTCCCAGGTCAGGCAGGCCATGGCCCCGGCCCGGTGTATGGCTTCAAAAACGTGTTTTGGAAAATTATTGTGCCGGGGGTCTTTGGGCCACTGCAAAAAAAAGTTGATCATGCTGACCGGCAGCCCTGTTTCCGCTTCCATCATTTCTATTTCATCAGTGGATTTTGGCAGCCCATGCACGGCCAGTCCAAAAAACAAGCGCTGGTTCTGCCCGGAAAACCGATCCTGTTCTTTTCCTGCGTACCCGGGAACAAAGGGGACAGTGAATAAAATCCCCGCCACAAGCATGCAGAAATATTTTTTTAAAGAGAATATTGGTTTCACAGCTATTTGGCTTCTTTTTTTAAAGGATGATTAAAATACACAACAAAGGATAAAATTAAAAAATGGTACAGGCACCAAAACGAGTTCACTGCCAGGGTCAGCACCAGTTCCCTTTCAAAATAAATCCGCATGCCCGCCCATATAGCCGCTGCAAAGCATATCAGGGCAAGTCCCACCTGGGGTCAGAGGGTATAAAAGGGCAATAACAGGCTCTGGCCTTTGGGCGTGGTCTTAAAGCTGCACCTGTACCCTGCAATGGCCATAAGAGATGCCTTCATGTATACAGGAAAGCAGATTGCCTGCAGCAGTACGCCGTTTAACAGCTCAAAAATTCTGTAGCGCCTCTGGCGCAAAGACCAGATAAACAGGCTGAATGACAGAATAATATAGGGAGTGTAAAACATGAAATACAGCTCTGGTCTGGCAAAATAGGTTGGAACATTAAATAAAATGAACAAAACCGGGGAAATGACCAGAATCAGCATAACCCATCCCACAAAATAATGGGTGCCGGACAGCATATATTCCCACCACTTATATAAATTCAGCTGACGATGTATTTTTCGCTTCCGGATTTTGTGTTTTCCCACTGGGTAAATGCCTGGTATGAAAACCCTTGCGGCGGGCCGCCGTCCAGAAAATTCATAAAATCATTAATCATTCCCGCTTTGGCCCCCCGCCACCTGCGCCTAAACAGGTCAACATTGATGCGCTGGCACATGTCGTCTACCTGCTGCCGGTACAAATTTGCGTTTTCTTCGGACCCCCAGTCCCCGGTGTCATATCGGGTATCATCCAGAAAATAAATTCTCTTGACAGGATAGGTCAGATTATAGAAGCTGACCAGGGTATCCTCCACGATTTCTATGGGCTCACGAAATGAAGAAACAACAATGGCCACCGGGGGATACTGGTTAAGTTCCATGGACTGGAGTTCCCGGGGGACATCATTTTTCTCATTGGAATTGATAACACGAAACAGGTTCAGAAAATAGCCGAACCCGTGTGTGAGGACAAAAAACAGGGCCGCCAGAAGCAGGAAACCAAAAAATTTTTCATACCAGGCATAATCAGCCCCAATAAAAATAAAAATCCTGACCATTAAATAAAGGACAATGATAAGCAGCGTAAATGTTATCAGTGAAAGAACCAGGTTGTTTGCCAGTCTTTTTTGTATCTTAATCATGAATCCTGTTCGCTTTTCAGTTAAAAAGTCGCCTGGTGGCCTAAAACCTTATAAACATGTCTATTGACACTGCAGCCGCATCCCATAGTATTGAACTGTGCCACATACCCGAAGCGCTTACACCCATCCGGTCACTGATTTCTTTTTTCCACAACGCCTCGATCTCAAAGGAGTGATTCTGCTCTGTTTCAGTGGCCAGGGTGATTCGCAGGTCGTAAAAATGCGCTTTGGCACAGCAGAAAAAATGTTCTGCCAGGTCATGGCGAAACTCAAGGGTTACGGCGGTCTCCCAGTAATCCTGGGGGGTCCAGTAGGGATGCCTGAAATCATCGGGTGTTAAGCACCGGCCGCCCGGAGACGTGCAGCCCTGATGGGTTTTGTCTGTATCCCGGTATTCAACGGACAGTATGCCTTTTACCTCCCGGGGATGATCCGTAAAAGAAAACCCTGCATCCGCATCATATATGTATCCGTGGTTGCCGTCACTATAGCTTTTGCGGGCTGCCCCCACCCCGGTTTCAAGCCGTCGGGACAGATTTGCATCAAGTCTTGCCTGAATGGTTTGAGAATAAATCCCCCTGGGCCAGGGCCACGGGGTTGACAAGTTCTTCTGCTTTTTTATAACCCATTTCAAGCCGGGCATAATTATCCAGGTTGACGGCTGCACTCAAATGCCCCAATGTTATATCCTCAAGGTCCTTTCGGAAAGATTCCGGGGCTGCATCATCATTGGTAAGCCTTGAGAAATCTGTGATTTGAAGGCTCTCCTCATAGGCCTTGCGGGTTATTCCCCCGGAAAGAGAAAGAAAAGGCCCAGTGACCAGCTCACCCTGAATGCCAAGCCCCGAGGCTTCCACTGTATCAGCGTGTTTCAGCGGAGATTCCACATACCGGTGGGCAACCACCTGCAGTTTGTGCCTGCAGTTGACCGAAAGCTTTATTCCGAGATCCGCCCTGTGCCTTGCCATTTGAGCAAGATCTCCCCGGCCTTCTTCCCTCCAGAAGCTGTATGCCCCAAAGATCTGCGGGCGTGACCGTATCCTTTGTCTGTCAAGGGCAATATCGGCCTGACCGTGAAGGGGATCAATGGTGAGCAGATCTTCATACACCTGCTTTTCCTGGTCACAAAGACCCAGGGCGCAGTAAACCTGGGCCAGTTCAAACAAGGCTTCCTGGTTGCCGGCATCCGTCTCCAGAAGCGCTTCCAGCTGTCTCTGGGCCGGGGCAAAACGCCTGTTAAAGGACAGGCGTTTGGACTGGTGCTCCAGATATGCTTTTTTCTGTATCTGATACAGATAATCCAGTTCGGTTCGGGTCTTTTCAATGGAAGGGGTGTATATGCGCTGATAATAATCGTTTCCTGTATCGGCCATTTTTCCCCAGTATGCGGTGCGGGCAGCCTCCGTTAATACAACGTGGTTGTCTGGATTTTTTTGGTACAATGCGTCATAGGCATCAACGGCATCCCCGTACCTGGCAGACCAGGAAAGAACCTTGGCCCGGGTCAGGGCAGACGTGTAATTTTCAGGAAAATCTGCAGTCAGCCGGTCCAAAACAGAGAGACTTTTATCATAAAGCCCCATGGCTGCACTGGTTTGGGCAAGGCCCATGGCCGAGGGGAAATGTTCCGGAAAATTTGCAAAAGCGGCTTCATAACAAGACAGTGCCAGTTCGCGGTGTCCAAGATCTGCCAGAACAGCACCCAGCTCACACCCCCCGCGGGTACCATCGACTATTTAAAAAAAGTATAGATCTCGCCCGATCCTTTTACTCTTTTCCAGATGGTTCAGGCTAATATAGTATTTAATCATAAAAAAATAGGACAGAATTACAAAACAATCAAATTTCAGAACTCCTGACCTCAGCTAATTTTGAATGCATAATCATTTTCTATATGGCATGTGTCACATAAAAACCCACCTTATAGCAATAATTTCTTGACAATTCCGAAAGTTCTTGAGTATTATACAAAATATCAATAAATATCAATAAGTAATGAGTCCGAAATAACAT
>JAYEJJ010000220.1:0-11935 GCA_034660495.1 Thermodesulfobacteriota bacterium
ATGGAATGTGCTGCTATTATTGATGTTTGCCAAATGTTAAAAATTGATGATATACAATCCTTTAAGCAAGGCAAAGCCTTACTTATCCGTATAGTCTCAATGCTTACAAAATTATGTCAACCACGTTCACGAGCACGAGCACGAGCACGAGCAAGAGCACGAACACGAGCACGAGCACGCAAAGATCATAGCTAAAGCTACCCGCCTAAAAGGCGGGGGTTTTAACCTTAAAGGAGACTAATAAATCTGAACAGAGATTGTTCAGGAATGTCCTTTCAGACTCAGAACTGTAAAACCTTCAGTGCTACAGTACCGATTCTTTATCCTTTGAAAATCTCAACCCTGCGGTTTAAAAGATCCCAGTCACCGTCAACCATTTCCTGGATATCTGCATAATCCTCATCTGTGAGGTGCTTGAATCTTCCCTGGATACTCATATAGTCTTTTACAGATTTATTCCCCTTATGGTTCAGGGTATATTTAACACCGTCTTCCACTTCATAAAGCGGGAAAAAATTTGACTGTACCGCAAGTCTTGAAACCTTTATACACATTTCAGAAGGAATGCGCCAGCCTGTGGGACAGGCCGCGTAAACATGGATAAAGCGGGTTCCGCCTTTCATGTCTTTTGCTTTCTTAAACTTGCGGATCATGTCATCGGGAAAGGCTATGTTTGCGGTAGCTGCATATGGAATTCTGTGGGCTGCCAGGGCTTCAACTATATTTTTTTTCCGTGTCTGCTTCCATCCCTGTCCAGGCGTTGTTGTTGTCCGGGTGCCCCTGGGAGTTGAAGAACTGCGCTGAACCCCTGTATTCATGTAAGCCTCGTTGTCATAGCATACATAGATGAAATCTTCATTTCTCTCTGCTGCCCCTGAAAGGGCCTGAAACCCAATATCAAAGGTACCTCCGTCTCCTGCCCATGCCACGATTGTGGTTTTGGTGTCTCCCTGCATGTCCAGGGCCGCACGCAGACCGCTTGAGGCGGCGCCTGCTGTTTCAAATGCGGTGTGGAGTATGGGCACCTCAAGGGAACTCTGAGGATGGGGCCCTGCAATAATCGCCCAGCAGCAGGCAGGGATCACCATGATTGTTTCTTTCCCAAGGGCCTGAAGTGCAAACTTCATGGCAATGGTGGCGCCGCACCCCGGACATCCTACATGGCCGGTATGCATTAAATCACTTTGAGGCATATCAATTCCTGTCATGTTAACCCTCCTCTTTCAAGCCTGCCCACACACTCTCGTTTTCTGGTTCAGCCGTATTTTTTGTTGTATAATAAATCTTTTCCAGCAGTTCAGGGGTTACATCCCTGCCGCCCAGCCCTGCAATGTAGCCGAATACAGGGGGCCGCCTGGAATGGTTGTACATGGCGGCGCGGATTTCCTGGGCAAAAATGCCGGTTGCACCAAATGAAAAATTTCTGTCAACCACGGCGACTTTTTTTGCATTTTCCAGGATATTGCGGAAAAGTTGTTTTGGAAAGGGCCTGAACATCTTTAATTTGACCAGTCCGATCTTTTCCCCTTTGACCCTGAGATCCATAACCACCTGACGGCAGGTACTTGCGGCGGTTCCTGCCATTACCAGGATTATGTCCGCATCTTCGCAGCAAAAGGCATCAGCAGGGTTGTATCTTCGGTGAAAAATATCTTCAAATTCATCTTCAACCTTTTCAAAATGTGCAGGAACCTGTTCCATGGCCTTTTGAATATCACGGCGCATTTCCATGTAAACGGCTGGCGGCGCCATTGGATACAATGCAAAGGGAGAAGACGTATCCAGCCGGATTCTGGGATGAAATGCAGGCAGAAACCTGTCAACCCTCTCCTGATCAGGAATATCAACCGGCTCGTATGTATGGGAGAGGAAAAAGGCATCCAGCACCACCATAACCGGCAGATTAATGCGTTCAGCCAGCCTGTAGGCCTGAAGGGTGGTATCCAGGACCTCCTGCGCATCTTCGCAGTAAAGCTGAATCCAGCCTGTATCCCTTTGGGCCAGACTGTCTGTCTGGTCCATCCAGATATTCAATCCAGGGCCAAGTGCGCGGTTTACCTCTGCCATAACAATGGGAAGACGGCCTGCCGAAGCCCAGTGCAGAAGTTCATGCATAAGGGCAAGGCCCTGGGATGAACTGGCGGTAAAGGTGCGCACCCCGCCGCTGGCAGCCCCGATAACAGCGGCCATAGCTGAATGTTCGCTTTCAACGCATATATACCGGGCATCCATTTTCCCGTCTGCACAGAATTCAGACAGCGCTTCAACAATATGGGTCTGCGGGGTAATGGGATATGCTGAGATGACCTGAACCTTTGCAAGCCTGACAGCTTCAGATACAGCGTGACTTCCTTCCAGAACTTCTCTCATGGTTTCTCCTCCTCCAGACTCATGGCATTACGGGGGCATTCCACAACGCAGATACCGCAGCCCTTGCAATAATCCAGATCAATATACCGCTTTTTATTCACAACAACCGCCGCATCCGGACAGAATACCCGGCAGTTGTCGCAGTCATTGCATATTCCGCAGTTAAAACAGCGCAGGGCTTCTTTTATGCCAGCTCCCCTGTCAAACCCGTTTTCAACTTCATCAAAGCAGTCTGCCCGTTGATCCGGAGAAAGAACAGCCGGCTCATTTTTTGAAATTTCACAAAAATAATCCGTGTTAATCTCCTGAAATGAGACAACATGGGGATTGCGCTCTTTTCGTTTTCCTTGAAGATAGATTTCCATTGAAAGGGATGGACCGGTTCCCACCCTGGAATTGTTTATATTTTCAAGTATTTTTTCTTTACCCTGCCTGAAATAGGTATCAAGTGCAATGGCTGCCTGCTTGCCCGACGCAATGGCATCAGCCACGCTTTTAACAGGAGAGGTAAGATCGCCGCCAAAAACCACAGGAAAATCGTTTTCCCAGAACGTGCAGTGGCTGAGCTTGATTATATGATCCTGATCTTCAGGTGGAAGATACCAGTTTTCTTCAGGCGCTGCCCCGATTGCGGTAAACACCTTGTCAACGGCCAGGGTTTGGTGGGGGGCTTCATCAGGCACAACCCTTGTCCGACCGGTTTTTGTTTCCATATCAACCGGTTTCATTTTCTGTAATGTGAGGAGATATCCGCTTTTATCCAGGTCAATGGCAACCGGGGAAAAGAGCTCCATGAGCTCAATCCCTTCCTCCAGGGCCATGTCAATCTCCTGGGCAAAGGCCGGCATGTCCTGTTTTCTTCGACGATAGACGATGACAGGGTTTGCTCCGGTTCTTTTCAATGACCTTGCCACATCAATGGCGGTATTACCGCCGCCGATGACCGCTGTTAATCCCCGGCCTTTATCTGCCTTGCATGTTTCTGAATCATGGAGAAATTCAAGGCCGTCAAAAGCGTTTTCCTGTCCTTTAATGCCCATTTCCAAAGACTTTCCATAGCCGCACCCCATAAAAACAGCATCATAACGATCTGAACGGCTTTGAATTAAATCCTCTGTCAGGGGGGTATTGCAGAATATTTTTATGTCCTGATTGTTTAACTCCCTGTCCACAATCCTGTTTATCTCGTATTTTAATATATCACGGGGAAGCCTGTAAGCAGGAATGCCCCAGCGCAGAATTCCCCCCGGCTCATTTTTTGATTCAAAAATATCACAGGAATAACCGAGCATTGACAAAAACCACACCGCTGCAAGACCGGAAGGGCCTGCACCGGCTATGGCGATATGTTTTTGGGGTGAATTCTGTGCCGCGGGGGCAGGATCTCCAGAAACCTGATAATTTTCCCTGATTGCCATATCACCGACCAAACGCTCCAGGTTATGAATTCCCACTTCCCGGTCAAATTCCCGCCTGTTACACGCCTGCTCGCATGTGTGAAAACAGACCCGGCCGCACACAGCTGGAAACGGGTTTTCACGGATAATGGTTTCCCATGCCCCATGAAACTCACCTTTTGCAGCCAGCATTTCTACACGGGCAATATCTTCACCGGCCGGGCATCTGCTGCTGCAGGGGGCTGTTTTTTCATCATATACCGGACATACAAACCGCCAGGAACCTGTTTTGTTGCTCCGGGTTGAAATATTGGATTTTGAAATATATAAAGGTACATCCTCTAAATGTTCTTGTTGTGATCCCATTGTATTCCCTTAAGGGATCTTCCAAAAAATAATCAACGCATCTTGCTTGTCTTTTTGCCCGTCTCCTGCGTTGCGCCAATGGGACATATTTCAATATGCCCCCATTACCGCGCCTTGAAGACGAACAACCCGATCATACAAATTGGCCTGCGCAATATACGTATATTATTTTCTTCCAGATCCCTAATCAGTTATCAATTAAAAGTAAACAGTTAACATTTTTTTGTTCACAGCATCCGAACCGCCTTATAAGCTGCCTCGGCTGCCTTATAGTTTTCCTTTTGTTTTACCGGAATGTCCTGAAAAATTGCCTCTTTAACAGCATCCATGGGTGGATTTTCCATGATTTTGGCAAATGCGCCGATCATGGCAGTATTAATAATAGGCTGGGTTCTTGTGCCAAGGGTATTATTCTGTGCGATGGCGCCCGCATCCACAATGGCGACCTTATAGGCGTTTAATTGCGCAACGTCGGGAACGTCACGGGCATTAAGTAAAACCCATCCGCCTGGTTTCAGGCCCTTTGTAACATCCACGGTGCTTAAGAGCTTGATATCCTGAACAACCACATGATCAGGCGTATAAACATTGCTGCGAACAAGAATCTTTGTATCTGCCAGCCTCAGATACGCCTCAACCGGAGCGCCTCTGCGTTCAACGCCAAATACGGGAAAGGTCTGGACATAACAGCCTGCTTTGAAAAAGGCCTTTGCCAGTACAATAGAAGCCATGACGGTTCCCTGTCCGCCACGGCCGTGAAAACGAATTTCCTGCATAATTTAACCTTTACAATGTTTCATGTTTAAGCATTTTTGGGTATAAATAAAATATCCTACAATAGTTCTACCCTTTGATCAAGAAAATTCTACCCTTTAATCAAGAAAAATATAGGGCTTCAACCAAAGCTTTCATATAACCCCCATGCCCTGACGGGCACAACAAATCATGAAAGCTGTTAGCTTTTAGGGAGATGGAAAAAAATAATCATCCAGAATAACCTGGAGAAATTGTTAGTGACCATTTATCCAACGTTGGCATTCGATCAACAAACTCATTATATTTTTTCATCGCTTTTTTAGTTACTTTAACCCCGGTCTCATAAACTTGATCAACTAATTTGACAAAAGGATTTTTTCCATTAGAGGTCATACTCTCAGCGAATTTTATCGTTGTTTCAACTGTATCCATTAGGTCACCTTTAATATGGTTCTCATATATTCCCCAAACCCGCTCAACTGGATTATATTTACTATGATAGGGTGGATAATAGGCCAATTTTACAATTGTGTTAGTTTTACCTGCAAACTCAACAAGCCTCTTTATAAACTGAGTGCGTGAACTACTGTTTTCCATGCCGTTATCAGCGTTAATCGTTAAAGTATCAACATCATATTTCTCTTTAATTTCAGGCCAAATTTCTTCTAGTCGATCAACGATAAAGTCACTGCTGGCATAACTTTTTGTGAAAAAAAGGAAGAAATCGTCATGTTGAGGGAAATAAAAGCCGAAATGGGTGAGTTTTGTTTCTACTCCCAAATCATGATCTTCGGCTTTTGTCAAAACTCGATTTCGTCCTCCCCGAGAAAAATTCCCTATGTTCATTCTTGCCTTGGCATCAAGTGATACTCTAATCTCTTTTGGGTTTCTGTCTGCATCTTCATTGGCTTTATGAACTTGTTCAAAGATTGGGTCTGTTTTTTTGTCTTTTTTGTGGGGTCTTGTTTTTTGAACTTTCTTTGGATTGTAGCCTAAATCATCCAGTTTGGTGTGAATAGTCCTTGCATGCGGTATATTTGTTTCGTTATAACCCATATCCAGTAAACGCTTC
This sequence comes from Thermodesulfobacteriota bacterium, assembly GCA_034660495.1. GTDB lineage: Bacteria > Desulfobacterota > Desulfobacteria > Desulfobacterales > Desulfobacteraceae > DATFJZ01. The sequence goes on from JAYEJJ010000220.1 coordinate 5,962, forward strand.
TGAACTTCTTTTGCCGTTAGTCGAGTATATAAGCGGCAAGAATTGAAAGAGGGGTCTGTTTGGCTTTCTGGGTCAACAATTTTTTTTATGTCTTCAAGGAGATTTGGCAGAAGAATCTCTGATTTTTTACGACCCCTATCCGAAAATTTATCATCTATAGGTCCATTCTCTAACTCTTGTTGTCCCTTGCGGACTGTCCCTCTGTTCCACCGTAGTTCTCTTGCTACGGCACTTGCTCCTCCACGTCCTAGCTGTTCGACAGTTTGGGCCATAAACATACAACGTGCAGAACCTTTGAGCTTGTTAGCTGAATCTTTGAGCCATTTTATAGTATCACATGTAAGCGTTAACATAGTTGAGTTGCCTTTTGTTTGGATGAATTGTCGGAAACATTGATACATTATCATACTTTTTTTAAAAAAAATAATCAACCTTAGACAAGAAAATAAATAATTATTTTTTTCCATCTCCCTTAGCTGAGTACTGATGGCTGATGGCTTTCATATAAACTCAGGCAGGGACAGGATACGCTTATCAACAGATTTCCGGTACTTGAAAATTTCAGATGTCAGATGAGAATGAATACCAATGCAATCAAAAAAAAAGAAAAGTCTGAAGCAATGATCCGGAAACTTGACTGGCTTCCAAATTTGGATTATTATTTATACAAAACAAGAAAAAGGAGGCTTATTATGGAGAATCGACCTTTATTTTCACAGATCCAGTCAATAGAGTCTGGATTACCTTTTACTGATTTTGATAAAATCCGATGTGCTCTAGAGTTATCTCAGAGGAAAATGGGAAAAATAGTCGGTATTGGACATAGCACATTGGCCCAGAGAAAGAAGTCGGGTCGATTAAGTAAAAATGAATCTGAAAGAGTTGACAGGATATCTCGTATTTTTTGCCGGGCAAAGGAGGTTTTTGAAGACAAGGATATTGCTAAAAAATGGTTGAATGAGCCATTAGAGTATTTTCAGGGAAAAACGCCCCTGCACTTCACCAGTACTGAGATAGGCGGCAGAGAAGTTGAAGATCTGCTTGGAAGAATTGAACATGGAGTCTTTTCTTGATCATCACATCCTGGCGCCTTGTAAAATCAAGGTATGTACAATCCGCTTTTAGCGGCGAAGGTCCACGACGATACGGAGGCCGATGGAACTCAAAGGAAACACCTATTGTATATACGGCAAGCACTTTATCCCTTGCAGCTATGGAGATCCTTGTAAACACACTTTCTGCATCCCCTTCTTACCTTCTCCATCTCTTCCAGGCTATTCCTGTCCGTTTTGATGCTTCTTTGGTTGATTCTGATGTGGAAATTCCCGGTGACTGGGACCAAAAACCCATTGGATTGGCGTCTCGTACATTTGGCGATGAGTGGGTGAAAAAAAACGCTGCCCTTATTTTAGAAGTTCCCAGTGTCGTTGTTCCAATAGAGAGCAATTTTCTTATCAATCCACACCACCCTGATTTTTCAAAAATAACTATAGGAGACCCAATGGGCTTTCAATTTGACGGTCGGTTTTTAAGGAGGGAATAACGATAGCAGGGTACTGTATACTCTTCCCCGGAGTACACATCCGGGTTGATCTAACAGGTCAAAATTCTCATGAAATACGATCAACTCCAATTCCTCAGATACTGTATACCCAGGAAAATAGTATCATGATCCCTCACGCCGTTTAAATCATTGTCATTATTCTTCTGTACATTTTATCCAGTCGCTGGGGGGAAATTTTAATGCTGGTTTTCAACTCCTGGGCAAACAAAGAGATTTTGTACTCTTCAATCATCCAGTAAAAATCCTCCACGGCGTCTGCCTTTTCACGGGAAGAGGTTTCATTGAGCTCCTTAAGCATATGATCGAGCTTTCTGGTATATTTCTCTACAAGGGGCTGCTTTTTCTCATCCTTTACCGGTTCTGCAGCGCCCCGTTCCGCACGGATACATATGCCTCTGACACAGGTTGACAGGGGCTCTATTCTGGCGGGCGAATATATGTCCAAAAAATTGGCAGGCACCAGGCTGACAAGGTGATGCTTGAGAGACTCCATCAAAGTTAACACCCTGGGACGGTTCTGATGTTTAAGAATCAATTTTTTAAGGGTTACAAGACATGTTTCATAAGTTTGACAGATGTCTGTTGTTTTTTTTATAAAATCGGCCCCTTTCTCGTGCAGGCCAGGGATCACCCTGTGGGCGTGATCATAAAATTTCTGCCGGGTTCTTATGTTGTGGGCAAAAAGGTCCTGGAGCAGGCAGCGGTACAAGGCGGAACTAAATTCCGGCCAGGGCTGAAAAAGGGCCGCGTACCGCTTAAGGGATTCGGCCCGCTGGATATCTTTTTTCAAGACATTGACATCCTGTGCAAAAGAAATTTCATACAGCTGCATTACCCCTTTTTTATGGACAGTTAAAGCGGTATCGGCTGACCTGAACACCCTGAGGGCAAGGGTTTCTTTTTCAGGCTGAAGCCCGTAAAAAAGAGTGCAGACCAGGGTATCTTTTTCCTTTATGGGCACGGGATCTTCAATGTCCCCGAAATCCCATTGCCTTATGTTTTCTTTTTCCAGCTGCTTCTTTGCTGCGTCAAGGGCATTGTCCCTGACTTGTGTTCTGGAGAAATCCTTTAAAAGTGCCGGGTTTCTTGAAAAGGCTATTTCCCGGTCCTGCCTGTCCCTGATGGAGAAGCCCATTTTCAGATAATCTTCCAGCCCTTGATCCGTCCATGCTGACGCTGGAATATCCACATGGAACCGTTTTTTGACAAAACAGCTTAACTCAGAGAACAAGGCCCCCTGCCTGCTGGCCATTTCCTCTGCAATAATCCCGGCGGTACGGGAAACCGGCACCAGCTTTTTTCTATGGGTTTTAGGCAGATTTTTGATCAAGGCCTCAACTTTTTCCCGGAACAGCCCCGGCACCAAACGGTCCACAGGGACATTCACAACAGAGGCGGCTGATTTTGCAGGCACCTTGATACGTACCCCGTCTTTCTCATCCCCGGGGTTGAAATCATAGTCCAGTTCCAGTCTCACCCCGCGGGTTTCAATATAATCGGGAAAATATTTCAGGGTGTCTGAATCCGGCATATTGTTTTTCAGGTCATCCAGGGTCATCCGCAGAAAGCTGTCATCTTGTTTATCCTTGAGATATCTGGCAAAGGTCCGGATATCAGAAAATTCATATTCCAGCCGGTTCTGATAAAACAGAAATATATCGGCGTCATTGACCAGCACATCCCGTTTCCGTGTCTTGTCTTCTATGTCTGTTAACTCATCGATCAACGCCTGATTATGTTCCATAAAGGGAAAGGGTCTGTCCACCTCATTGTTTACCAGGGCGCTCTGGATAAAAATTTCGCCGGCCTCTTTTGGGTTGATCCTGCCGTAACCCACCTTTCTTGAACCTACAATGATCAGTCCGAACAGAGAGACCTGTTCACTGGCCACCACTTCGCCCCTTTTTTTCTCCCAGTGGGGGTCCGACCAGGAATACGTACACAGATTTCCACCCAGTTCTTCCAGCCATCCAGGATCTATAGTGGCTGCAGTGCGGGCAAACAGCTGGGATGTTTCCACATACTCGGCTGCCACAATCCAGTTTCCAGGCTGCTTAAACAAACCTGATCCGGGGAATATATAGGCGTTTCTGCCCTTTGCCGCAGCAAATACATTTTTTTCCTTTTTATGGGCAATATTGGCCAGATATCCGCTTAAAATGGATTTATGAAGGGCAATATAAAATTCTCCACCCAGGGCATATTCCTTTGATTTCAATCCCGCAGTGCCCGGGTTTACCCGTCTGGAATCACTTTGCCTGCCAGGGGGAATGCCATGGTCCTTTAACTCTGAGGCGATCTGATAATGGATATCCTTCCACTCCCTCATTTTTTTAAATGACAGAAAATTGTCTTTGCAGTATTTTCTTATCTTTGCCCGGGTCTTCAGGGTTTTTTCAGACCGCTTAAAAACCTCCCAGATATTGAGAAGGGTAATGAAATCCGAAGTATTATCAACAAACTGCGCATGTTTCTGATCCGCCTGCAACGATTTCTCATGGGGGCGCTGCCTGGGGTCTCCAACGGACAGGGCAGAAACGATGATCAGGGCTTCATTCAGACATCCCCGCTGACCGGCTTCAATGAGAATTCTGGAAAGCTTTGGGTCCACAGGAATCCCCGCCATAATCCGTCCGGTTTCAGTAAGAACAAAGGTCTTTTTCCTGCCCCTTTTTTTTCCGGTTATGGCGTTCAGTTCCACCAGGGTATCAAACCCGTCCTTTATGCTTTTGGTCGACGGGGCATCAATAAATGGAAACGCGGATATGTCCCCGAGTTTCAAGGCAATCATCCGTAAAATAACTTCAGCCAGATTGCTTCTTAAAATTTCAGGCGGGGTAAAACAGGGCCTGGCCCCGTAATCCGCTTCACTGTAGAGTCGAATACAGATACCGTTTTCAACGCGGCCGCAGCGGCCTTTTCTCTGATCAGCGCTGCTTTGGGATACAGGCCTGACTGGAAGGGCTGTGGTTCTTGTCCTTGGAGAATAGGCCGGAATACGGGCAAAGCCCGTGTCTATTACATATCTGATGCCGGGTATGGTCAGGGATGTCTCTGCCACATTGGTCGACACAATCACCTTTCTGCCGGGTCCCTGTGAAAACACCGCGGACTGATCCTTTGCCGGCAGCCGTGCATAAAGCGGCATTATTGACAGTCCTCTGTACTCCCTGCCCCTGATCAATGCCATGGTCTCCCTGATATCCTGCTCTGTTGGCATGAATATCAGCACATCCCCGCGCCTGGACATCCGGCAGATCTCATCCAGGGCCTCTGACGCCGCCTCCACATATCCCTGATCATCGCCAGGGCTGTTTTCCCTGGCTGCGTCTTTTTCATCCTCCTGTGCCGGGGGGTCTGCATACCGCACATCTACGGGAAATGTCCTGCCGGTCACCTCAATAACAGGGGCATTGTCAAAGGCCTTTGAAAACTTCTCCGTATCAATGGTGGCTGAGGTAACAATCAGCTTTAAATCTTTTCGTTTTTTAACCAGCCCCCTTAAAATACCCAGTGCAAAATCAATATTCAAACTCCGCTCATGGGCCTCATCCACAATAATGGTATCATATTCATTTAAAAAGGGATCATTCTGGGCTTCAGCCAGTAGAATGCCGTCGGTCATGAGCTTAATATAGGCATTGGGGTCTGAGCGGTCATCAAAGCGGATCTTGTATCCCACAGAACAGCCGGTGGTATCATTGAGTTCTTCGGCAATGCGTTTTGCCACATTTATTGCGGCAATTCTTCTCGGCTGGGTACATCCGATCTTTCCTGCTGTTCCCCTGCCGGCTTTAAGGCAGAACCTGGGAATCTGGGTGGTTTTACCGGACCCTGTTTCGCCTGAAATAATTACCACCCTGTTTTGTTTTACTGCATCTACAATTTCATCCATTTTTGCCGTTATGGGCAAATCTGGATTGTATTTCAATTCCGGAAGCGCGCTCACCCGCTTTTCTCTTTTTTCAAGGGAAAGGGTCAGCCGCTGCTCAAGCCGTGTGATGCGCCTGTCCAGATCTTTTGTTTTGTCAGTGTGGGCCTCTTTTGAGCCGGACAATGCCTTAGCCGTTTTTTTAAGGCCGGTAATCTCACGTATAAACCTGTACCGGTCCTGGCACATGACCTGATTTATTTTTTTTTCTATTCTTCTTATACGTTTCATATCCATACAAAATTAGCGCAGAACAGAAAAATGTCAATTTAAACCCTCCCCTTTTCCATTGCCATTCAAATAAAAAAAAGATATACCTGTGTATCGAGTAATCAGCTGTCAGTTGTCAATAATCAGTTATCAGTTATCAGTTATCAGTTATCAGTTATCAGTTATCAGTTATCAGTTATCAGTTATCAGTTATCAGTTATCAGTTATCAGTTATCAGTTATCAGTTATCAGTTATCAGTTATCAGTAT
>JAYEJJ010000221.1:0-23448 GCA_034660495.1 Thermodesulfobacteriota bacterium
TTCAAAAGTATAGTAGTCCCAGCATGACTTGATGCCGATTTTATTCATGCTTTCAGCGGAACTTAACCGTGCGAGCATTAACTTTATGTATCAGGTCATTCAAGGACATCTATAGTTTACACTTTTTGTGTTTGATTTTTATATTTTTTGTGCCTTTCGTGGTTAAAAAAAATAAAAAGTGTAAAGTACTTAGGGATCTTCCAAAAAATAATCCACGCATCTTGCTTGTCTTTTTGCCCGTCTCCTGCGTTGCGCCAATGGGACATATTTCAATATGCCCCCATTACCGCGCCTTGAAGACGAACAACCCGATTATACAAATTGGCCTGCGCAATATACGTATATTATTTTCTTCCAGATCCCTTATGAAGGATGCCAAAGAGTAGTTTGTTTTTTTGTTAAAAAAAGGTGTCTTCAGGCTGTGGCCTGGAGCAGGCTTTGTTTTAGCTTTATTCTTCTTTTTTTTCCAGGTCGGCGTCAAGGGCCCGGTTTTCAGCATGCCAGGGGGCCAGCCGGATGAGAAGGATCATGCCGGGGAGGGCCATGAAAGCGCAGGTATAGTAAAACCAGGCCCAGCCTAGTGCCTCTGCCATGAATCCGGTAATGGATGCGGCAATGGAACCGGGTATGGCCATGAGGCTTGTCAGAACGGCGTACTGGGTGGCTGTGAATTTTTTTCGGGTCTGCAGTGCCATATAGGTGGCATAGGCGGCCTGGCCCATGCCTGTGGCCAGAAACTCAAACCCGACAATGCCTCCCAAAAGAATGTTGCTGTAGTTGTACCAGAATTCCCCTGAGTGATCAAATTTGACCAGAAGGGCAAAGCCTGCCGTTGAAACAGCCTGCAGAATGCCGAATATCCACAGGGATTTTGCAATGCCCAGGCGGATCATCAGAGCCCCTCCTGCCAGCACCCCGCCAAAAAGACCAGCCATGCCGATTCCTTTGACAATGACAAAGTATTGGGTTTTGGTAAATCCCTGTTTTAAGATAAAGGGGATGTTCATGGCGCCAGCCATGTTGTCTCCGATTTTATACAGCAGGATAAAGGCAAGAATAAAAAAAATTCCCCTGCGGCTTAAAAGGTCGGCAAACGGTTCTATGACTGCTTCTTTCAAAGTCAAAGGCGGTGCTTCCTCCACAAAGGGCTCTTTGACCAGTAAGGTTGTAACTATGCCGACGATCATCATTAAGGCGAGGAGCAGATGAATATTGTCCCATCCCACATCGGCATCAGCTGCCAGAAAGGAAAAGCCCACAGAAATGTACATGCCCAGCCGCCAGGCATTCATCCATACCCCTGTACCAAATCCCAGTTCCTGACTGGTCAGGTATTCCCTTCGAAAGGCATCCAGGGCAATATCCTGGGTGGCCCCGAAAAAAGAAACCCCAAGGGCTGTCAGGGCAATCCAGCCAAGGCAATGGCCCGGATCAAACTGACCCATCAGGGCAATGGCAGCCACAAGGGCGATCTGCGCCATGAGTATCCATCCCCTGCGCCGGCCGAGGAACGGCGGCACATACCTGTCCATGGCCGGAGACCAGATAAATTTAAGGGTATAGGGCAGGGTGACTGCTGAAAAAAGTCCCAGGGTTGCCAGATCTACATTGGCATCGGTCATCCATGCCTTTAATACATCTTTGACGACATAGTAGGGGAATCCTGAGATAAAGCCAAAAAAAAACATAACTGCCATTTTCCATGACAGCATGACGTTCAGGGTGGACGTCAAATTGGAAGATTTGTTTTTAACCATCAAAGGATTATAGTTTGAAATGCATGCCTGCGGCAACACCAAAGCAGTCAAGGGATGATTTTTTTTGTTTTAATATTTTTCTGCAGCGGGTCACAATGTTATCCATTTCAATGTCTGTTCTTTCCTGATTGATGTGAAAAAGTCCAAGTTGCTTTACCTTTGCCTTTACAGCCAGGTCAAGCAGTTCTTTATAGGAGGAGTGTCCCCATCCTGTTTTAGAGGGATATTCTTCAGGGGTGAACTCTGCATCGTGGAAAAGAATATCTGCACCTGTACAAAAGTTTAGAAATGAATTAAAGCCGTTGCTGAAAGGATGGTCAAACCCCAGTTCATTGTCTGTCAGAAAAATAAAGGTTTTATTGTTTTCAGTCAGTTTATACCCGTATCCTCCGCCTGGATGGCTTAAGGGTATGGTTTCAATGTCAATGGAGCCAATGGTAAAACAACCGGTTAAATCGTCCCTGAAGGTCCGGGTCGCTTTAAATGCCTCCATGGTTACGGGAAAAAAAGGCGAGCTCATCAGATAGTCAAGAATCTCTTTGATTGTAAGCTTTAAAAACACATTGTTCTGAATCTCAATAGATCTGTTCTTCTCTAAAAGGGGTTTGAAAAAGGGAAATCCAGAGATGTGATCCCAGTGGACGTGGGTAAAAAGGAGATAGTATTTTTTTTTGTCGCCCGCCACAGGGTCAGATCCGAGTTTGCGGATTCCTGTTCCTGCATCCAGAATAATTGTTTCACCGCTTCCTGCTGTCACCTCAAGGCAGGTTGTGCTTCCCCCGTATTTAATAAATTCTTTTCCGGAAACAGATATTGAACCTCTGGACCCCCAGCATTTTATCTCCATTTTCCATCCTGGTTGTTATCCGTTTTAAGGTTCTGGGTTTAAATTTAGTATTAAAACAGATATTAAATTTTTTGATTTTTCTTTTCTGGCTATCACATCAAGAAAAACTAGTCCACAACAAAATAGAAAAAAACAGGGATTTACGGCAAATTTGATATTTTTATTGAGAATATTGATTTTCTATGGTTTATAAGAAACACTCGTCAGAGCATTGCCATTGGCGGCGTTTCATTTTTCGTTGTGGCCGGGTCGGTGTTCATGGTCCGGCCATGCCGGTTATTTGGAAAGCTGTTTTTATGGCAGTTTTTTTAAAAATTTGAAATTAAAATCAATGAATGAGTCAGGGAGATTTTTATGACGGTGATGGCGTGGGAAAAAGTGGAATCAGTGGCTGTGCTTAAAATGACAAATCAGGCCAACAAACAAAACCTTGGGTTTGCAGAAGAGATGAATGCCTGTTTTGATGATATCCTTGCAGATCAGGAGATTTTCTCCCTGGTGATTACCGCTTCAGATGAGAAGAATTTTTCCCAGGGAATTGATGTTGAGTGGCTGGGAGAAAAATTCAATACCGGGGATCACGATGCAGTAAAAAAATTCATGTACGCCATGAACAGGGTGTTTACCCGGCTGCTTTTGATGCCCATTCCTGTGATTGCCGCCATAAACGGTCATGCGTTTGGCAACGGTGCCATACTGGCATGTGCCTGTGATTTCAGGTTTATGAAATCAGACCGTGGTTTTTTCTGTTTTCCTGAAGTGGACCTGGGGATTCCCTTTTTGCCGGGGATGATTGCCTTTGTCAGAAAAGCTGTTCCTGAGTATAAATTCAATGAAATGAAGCTGACAGGAAGACGGGTAACGGCAGAAGAGCTTGAAAAACACCATGTTATTGAAAAGGCCGGTGCAGATCTTAAAGCATTAAAAAAAGATGTGATGGCCTTTGCCAGGTCATTTCATAAAAAGCGCAATATATTTGGAGTGCATAAAAATCGGATGCACAAGGGGATTGTGGAAATTATTGAAACCCAGTACCCTGAATTCATAGATTCGATGAATCTTTTTGTACAATAAAGCGTCATCCTGTGAAAGCTGTCAGCCTTCAGTACTCAGTTATCAGCTTCCAGTAAATCTCTGCTGCTTACTGACGGCTTTCATGGCTTGTTGTTGATCAACGGGGTCGGGCTTATATAATATCAGCATCAAAGTTTAATGTTGCAAAATAGTCCTCCAGGGTTTCCGCCCTTCTGATCAGTTCAACCTTTCCATCCTCACGCAGGAGCAGTTCTTTGGGTCTGAGGTTTCCATTGTAGTTGAATCCCATGGCATGGCCGTGGGCACCAGTGTCATGGATGATCAGCAGATCGCCTTCCTCTGTTTTGGGCAGTGTTCTCTGTATGGCAAATTTATCAATGTTTTCGCAGAGGGAACCCACCACATCAACCACTTCCCTGTTTTCTGATTCATCTTTTTCAAACACATGGATATGATGGTAGGCCTCGTACATGCCAGGCCGCATAAGGGCAGACATGGAAGCGTTAACCCCTGTATATTTTCTGTAGATGTCCTTGTGGTTGATGACCTTTGTTACCAGTACCCCGTGGGGGCCTGTCATGTATCTTCCGCTTTCCATAAAGAGTTTTGGTGCCCACCCCCTCTCTTTTTTAAAAGTGTTGACCAGGGCTGCAGACTCATGTCCAAGGGCGTTTATGTCAAGGGGAAGGTCTTCAGGCCTGTAGGGTATGCCAAGGCCTCCGCCGATATTTATAAATTCAAATGTAATGCCCAGCTCTTCTGAAATATTGGCGCACATGTCAAGGATCATCTCTGTGGTGTCCACCATATATTTATAGTTGAGTTCATTGGATGCCAGCATGGTGTGCATGCCAAAGCGCCTGGCACCTCTGTCCATGGTTTCCCTGTAGGCATTATGGATCTGGCTGTGGCTGACGCCGTACTTGGATTCCACAGGATTGCCGATGATTTTATTTCCGCTGCGCCGGGGACCTGGGTTGTAACGGAAGCAGACAAGCTCGGGCATTTCAGGTACTTTGGGTACAAGGGAGACGTCGTCAATATTGAGAATTACCCCGCCGTCAGCTGAGGCGGCTTTAAACTGGGTATTACTGGTGTTGTTGGATGTGAACATGATATCCTCGCCTGTACTGCCAAGCTGTCTTGCCAAACGTATTTCCGGGACAGAACTGCAGTCAAACCCAAACCCCATGTCCTTCATGATTTTCATGATTGCCGGATTGGGAAGGGCTTTTACGGCAAAAAATTCTCGAAACCCTTCAATTGCTGAAAATGCATCCTTGAGAAGACAGGCGGTATCCTTGATTCCTTTTTCGTCATACATATGAAAAGGGGTTCCAAAATGTCGGGCTGCTTTTTTTAAAACCGGGGCCATTCTCTGTTTGAAATCTTCTGACATGGGCATTGTCTGTTTCTCCTTTGGTTGAAGCGTTGTTGTGATGCAGTGGTTTTTGACTTTTATTGAACGGAATCAGGTTCTGTTAAGGCAATCCTGGCTGTTTCTTTAAATATACACAGGCTGATATGGGTTTTTACGGATTTGACATTTTTCCTCGACGTTATTTTTTCCGATAAAATTTTTTCAAGGGTTGCAATATCGGTGGTTCTAAGCTTGATTAAAAGACAGTCCGCCCCTGAGATATTGTGGATTTCCTGTATTTCTTCAATCTGCGCCAGGTCTTTTCCAGTGCTTTTATTTGCCGAAGCATCCCTGAGCCGGACCTGAATAAAGGCCACAAGGGAGCTGTTAAACCGTTTTGGGTTGATGCGGACCTCATATCCCTCAATGATGCCCCGGGCTTCAAGTTTCTTGATTCGTTCAAGCACGGCCGAGGGCGCCATTTTAATCTGCCTTGCAATTTCCACATTGGGGATTCTGGCTTTGTTTTGAAGAATTGTAAGAATTTTAAAATCGATTAGATCCATTTTCAGCCTCAGGGTTTTATTTTGTAAAATATTTAATTTAATATAAAATATTCTTATTTATATTCTTTGTCAAGAATATAATTCTTTAAAAGTTATTCTTTGGAAACTTATCTTCTTTTTTTATGAAAGCCGTCAGCCATCAGCACTCAGTTTTCAGTGCTGACCCCACGCTATGATCAAGCCCGCACTGGGCCATAATGGGTGGGTATAAAGAATTTGTTGTGCATTGATAAAAAAAATGGTTTAATATGGCTGTTATGGTGGGGTACAGCAATGTATCAGCAAGGGCCGTGACAAAGTGTCAGCAGGACCTGGCATCCTGCAGAATCAGTCTTTTAAAAAAACGCAGTCCCCTGGTGACGGATTCATGAGCATGACAGAGCACTATAAAAATACAATTCTTGTGGTTGATGATGAAGAAGGGATTCTTGAAATTTCAGTAGATTATTTTGAGCGCAAAGGCTATCGGGTATATATTGCCAGAAACGGACAGGAAGCCCTTGATATTGCAGAAAAAGCAGATATTGGCTGCTGTTTTACAGATATCAATATGCCGGTTATGGACGGGCTGGAGCTGGCTGAAAAATTAAGGGAAATGGACAACACCCTTCCAGTGGTTGTTATGACCGGTTTTCCCTCTCTGGAAAATACCATTCATACTTTGAAAAACGGGGTGGTGGATTATCTGATAAAGCCTGTGAATCTTGAGCAGATGGAATTGTGCTTTAAGCGGATCATGAGAGAGCGGGGATTGTTTGTTGAAAACCTCATCTTCAGAGAGGAGGTTGAGCGTCAGGAGCGTTTGAAGAAATTGAACAATGAGCTTGTTACACGGGTAGAAGAGCTGAATACCCTGAACAGAATCATGGAAGATTTCGCCATTCATGTTTCCAGTAATGAGATATTCAGAAAAGTGGTTGAGTTGAGCCGGGATGTGGTCAAGGCAGACGAGGTTCATTTTTATATTTATTCAGAAAATTCCACATCACTTGTTTCTCTTTCCCATTCAGGCGTTGAAAAAGCGCTTTTTGATACATATGAATCCTTTATTCTAAAAATTATAAATGATGACAAGCCCTGTCTGATTTCAAAAGCCTCAGGCATAAATAATTTTCCTGAAAAGGTTCAGTCTGCCATGGTTGTTCCCCTTAGAATTCGGGAAAAGAGTTTTGGCGTTATCACAGCGTCCATGGTTCAGGGAAACAGAAGATTCAGCAGCAAGGATTTGTATTATTTGAATTTTATTTCCCAGAAGGCCGCCTCTGCCATAGAAAGTATTGCCCTTTACGAAAATATATATGACAATCTTTTTTCAACCCTGTATGCCTTTGTAGCAACACTTGAAGCCCGGGACCCCTACACCCGGAAACATTCCACGCGGGTGGCTGAAGTTGCATATTTAATCGGTCAGGAAATGGACTGTACAGATGAGGAGCTGGATGTGCTTAGTTTTGCTGGCCATCTTCACGATATAGGCAAGATAGGCATCCGGGATGAGATTCTGCTCAAGCCCGGCAGACTTACGCCTGAGGAGTTTGAAAAAATCAAGGAGCACCCTGCCATAGGGGCTGAGATCATTGGGAAGCTTGGCCTTTGGGAAAAAGAACAGGAAATTATCCGGCATCATCATGAACGCTTTGACGGAACTGGATACCCTGATCATTTAAAAGACAACGAGATCCCTTTTCTTGCCAGAATTTTAAGTGTTGCAGATACTTTTGATGCAATGGATTCGGACCGGGCCTACAGAAAACGTATGGCTAAAGGGCAGATTTTTAAAACCATTAAACAGGGTGCCGGCACCCAGTTTGATCCTGCGGTGGTCAAAGCTTTTTTAAGTTTGGCGGAAAAAACATGGCCAGAAGAATTCAGCCCCGCAGAATGAATGGTGAATCGAGTATCCTGATTTTATGGAAGAACCGCTGGGGCGGCGCGGTTTAAAAAAAATTGATGATCGCGTCTAAAGGATTCTGGTTTGATGACAGCCTGGAGGGGATATAAATGATCTGGCGTGTTTTAAGGGGTTGTCTGGCCTGGGAAATTATGATAGTGTTTTAAGGCAAATCCACCCAGCTGCATGGGGTGCTGCAGATTTTTTTGCATGTTCCAGCCGGGCCCGGTTGTGAGCACCGCTCCGCTTTAAGCAGTCCAGAAACAGGTGCGTTCACACACCAGGATTGATTTTTTTTACAGCCTGTGACCAGGGGTGCCGTTTAAACGTCTGGTCTTTTTTTACTTTCGTCTGATGAATATTTGATCAATCAAGGCTTTTACTCGGTTCTCAATGTTCCTGACAGGCAACCGCTGGGGGCGGCGGTATTCAAAAAACTTGATGATCGAGTTTTAATCTCATGCACCCCAGTGAAGGGGATGCTGAGGGCGGTTTTTTTTAATACAAATGAAGCAGGGATCTGGAAGAGAATATGGGGAAAGAAAGGCGCAGACATACACGGGTGGACTTTTTAACGCATATTGTTTTAAAGTCAAAGGGATCAGAAATTGCTGCACAGGGGAGTTCAAGAGATTTAAGCTGCAAAGGAATCTTTATCAACACCCGGGAAAAACTGGCAGAGAATGACGGTGTTGAGGTAAAAATAATACTTTCAGGAGGCGGTCAGAACATTGAACTTTTCATGGACGCATTTGTGGCACGGGTTGAAGCCCATGGCCTGGGTCTGGAGTTTACCCGGATGGATCTTGACACCTATACCTATCTGAAAAATATTGTGATGTATAATAAAGACGAAGATATATAAATTTGACGATCAGGTAGACATAATTTTAAGATCAAAGGTCTCAGGACAGTCAAGGTATGGATGTAACAGTGATCAATCCGTTTATTACCGCTACAGTCAATGTGCTTGAAACCATGGCTTTTTTAAAGGTGGGGACGGGAAAACCGTATTTAAAACAGGACAATGTGGCAAAGGGGGATGTGACAGGGGTTATCGGCCTTACAGGGGATGCCAATGGAACCATTGCCGTAACATTTCAAAAAGACTGCATTCTGGGAATTGTTTCCAATATGTTCGGCGAAAAGATGAGTGAATTGAACCATGAAATTGCAGATGCAGTGGGAGAGCTGTCAAATATCATTTCCGGACAGGCCAGAAGGGAGCTTGAATTGAGCGGCAGACACTTTAAAGCAGCCATTCCTTCTGTTGTTACCGGAAAAAATCATACAATTACCCACTATACAAAAGGACCGAAAATAGCCATTCCCTTTAAAACAAAAAAAGGCGGTTTTACCATTGAGGTCTGTTTTGAAAAATAATTGCAGAAAGAAAAGGTAAAACATGGTAATCCTGCGGGTATCAGGGATTTTGCTTTTAAGGCAGCCCCCAGAGGTGATTTTATATTGCCGGGATTCTTAATCAGGAATGAGGAGGTTTTAGGTAATGGATACATCCATTAAGGTTTTGATTGTAGACGATTTTGCTACCATGCGCCGGATTCTGAAGAATATTTTAAAGCAGATTGGATTTAAAAATCTTCTTGAGGCAGACGATGGCACCACTGCCCTGGATGTCCTCGAAAAAAATACGGTGAACCTTGTTATTTCTGACTGGAACATGCCGAAAATGACAGGCCTGGAATTGTTGAAAATAGTCAGGGCAGATAAGCGCTATGCCAGAATTCCTTTTCTCATGGTAACCGCTGAGGCTCAGAAGCAGAATGTGATTGAAGCGGTGCAGGCAGGGGTGTCCAATTATGTGGTCAAGCCGTTTACAGCCGAGGCGATTTCAGAGAAGCTGGAGAAAATTTTAAAATGAATTTGAAAAGACCTTCAGGAACAGGAAACATACCCCGTGTACAAGACAGATGATGTGAAACAGTCTGAATTTGTCTGCGATAAAATTGTGGGTAAGAGCCGGCAGATAAGAGAGGTTTTTGTAAGGGTAAAAAAAGTTTCCGCTTCAGATTCTTCTGTAATGATTACCGGTGAAAGCGGAACCGGCAAGGAGCTCGTGGCAAGGGCCATATGTGAGAACAGTTTGCGAAGCACAGGGCCCATGGTGGTTATCAACTGCGGTGCCATTCCCCATGAACTTCTTGAAAGCGAGCTGTTCGGCCATGAAAAGGGAGCGTTTACCGGTGCCCACAGGGCGCGGACCGGACGGTTTGAACTGGCAGACAAAGGAACCGTGTTTCTTGATGAAATAGGAGATATGAGTCCTGACCTTCAGGTAAAGCTGCTAAGGGCTGTGCAGGAACGCAGGATTGAGCGTGTGGGCGGGTCTGAAAGTATTGAGGTGGACATCCGCATTATTTCAGCCACCAATAAAGACCTTGCCGCATCCATGGAAAAAAAAAATTTTAGGGAAGATCTCTTTTACAGACTCAACGTGGTTCCCATTCATATCCCCCCTCTCAGGGAAAGGATCTCAGATCTTCCTCTTCTGATGGATCATTTTCAGCAGGAGCAGCAGAAAAGATGGGATTATTACCAGATAAAGACATTTTCTGATAATGCCATGGACATCCTTACCAGTTATCCATGGCCCGGCAATGTCAGGGAGCTTGAAAATTTCATGGAAAGAATTTCAGTTCTGTTGGATAATGATATTGTTGAAGAGGATGACCTTCCCGATCACATCAGAAAAAGCCCTTCCGGTGTCCGGAGTGTGTCTGATGCGGCTGCTGTTTTTAAAAAGGGGATTGGGTTTAATGAAGCCGTGGATCAATTCCAGAGGGAGATGATTTCCGCCGCCCTCGATCAGACCGGGTGGGTAAAGGCCAGGGCGGCAGACCTTCTTAAAATGAACCGGACAACCCTGGTTGAAAAGATTAAGAAAATGGGGATTGAGCCGGAACCCGGGGGACCTGTTTTTTAATATTTTCTTGTCTGATGTGGCACCTTGCTTGCATCGTTTTTTGATGTGTCGGTTGGTTTACCCTAATTCTTTAATAAAACGGTACATCAGAATGAAACAAATGGTCAAACATACGACAATCTGTCTGGTATTCCTTCCCATGCCCGTAACTCTGACAATTCAGCTGCTTTTGTTTTTTCTTTTTTCAGCAGTTTCGATCTCCTGTGCATCTGAAGCAGTGTTGAAAAAAGTAAGCTTTAAAACCGACCCTGCCGCCATCAGCTTGGATTTGACTGAAAAGGTTCCTGCCAAGGTGATAAAGGTGGACCGGAAGGAGGTCATGATTGCCCTGAAAAATATCAGGTCAGAAAAGCCAATTGACATAAAGGGCCCTTTGGGCGGGCTGATAAAGCGTGTTGCTGTGGAAAATCTGCCGGGAAAGGTAACA
Organism: Thermodesulfobacteriota bacterium; assembly: GCA_034660495.1. Lineage (GTDB taxonomy): Bacteria > Desulfobacterota > Desulfobacteria > Desulfobacterales > Desulfobacteraceae > DATFJZ01. The sequence continues at coordinate 10,828 of JAYEJJ010000221.1, forward strand.
GCTGTTCTGGTCACCGGCAATCGTGATTTTCAGGACATCCTGCCGGAATGGAGCAGTTCAGGACTGAATTTTAAAGTGACATTTCTGGGGGATAAGGATCAGAAAGAAAAACTGGCTGAAGCGGCCCGGAAGGGATCAGATAAAAAGAAATCAGATGAACCCGGGAAAAGTCTTGAACAAAAAAAGAAACTCTCTGTTTTAAAACCCAAATCTGTACCAAAGCCTGAAAGAAAGCAGAAAAGCAGCCCATCAGCGGCTTTTTCTGTTAAAACAGAGGGTAAGCCGGTAAAAAAAGAAAAACCCATTTATGCCGGTGATACATCAGATCTGCTCAAGGTCATTGATATTTCTCAATGCCGGTCGGAGTTGATCCAGGATGCCCTGGTTCTAATGAAAAAACAATTCTGGGATAAGGCCTTTGACGGTTTAAACAAATATATTGATAAGGGGGGGGACACCTGCCGTGAACAGGCGTTTTTCATGCGGGCCTATGCCTGTTCAATGCGTGATCAAAGTAATTCTGAGAATTTAATACAGGCAGCAGATTTTCTCAATGATGCACTGGCGGCTTTTCCGGACTCAAAGCTGACCCCTTTTGCCCTGTCTTTCCTTGGAAAAATCAATTTGGCGATGAAGAATCCTGCCCTTGCACAAGGGTATTTTTCAATGATACGTGACAGGTTTCCTGATTATCCCGGGATGGCTGAGGTGTTTTATTTTCTTGGAAAAATTTACGGAGACCGGGGATATACAGAACAATCCCTGAACTATTATGAAAAGGTATTCAGGAAATTTCCTGAAAATACATATACAGTGGATGCCGGACTTGGCGTGGGCAAAGGCCTTTACAATAAACGTCATTATATTGACGCATTGAGTATTCTTTCCCGGCTTGTATCAAATCATCCTGAAAAGGCGTATGATTCACCGGAAATGCTTTTAAATATTGCCAATGCCAGTCTTAAACTGGGGAAAACCGGACTTGCCCGTGATAATTTTACCAGGGTGTGCAATCTGTTTTCTGATTTTGAAACCCGGGATATGGTGCTTAGTACCATAGGAGATACCTTTGCAAAAGAGGGCAAATACGATAAGGCCATGAGCCTGTATCAATTTGTCAGGGACAAATACCCCGGCAGCGAAGGGTTTCTTGCCAGTTCCATGGGGCTTGCCAGATACCTGGACAACAGGGAGGAAAGGGAACAAATTTATAATATGATTATACAGGGTTTCCCTGAGCACAGGTATGCCAGGATGGCCATGATGCGGCTTGCCGAGATTTATGACCAGGCCGGTGAATTTGAAAAATGTATTAAACAAATAGAAGATCTGCTTGCCACCCATCCAAGGGCCCTGCGGTATGAGGCGGTAAAGCTCATGCAGAAAGCCTATGAATCTCTTTTTGATGAGAAGCTGAAGTCCGATGAATACCCGGATATCCTTCACAGATACGAGGCAGAGCAGGTGATGATCGACCGGATGGAGAGCCGGAAAATTTTTTTAAAGGTCGGACTGGCCTATCTTGCTGCAGATTTTTATGAACAGGCCTTTAACCAGCTGATTAAATCCTACAAGCTTTATAAAAGATCCCAGCGTCCTTCAGCGCTTCTTTTTGGACTAGCCAGGGCCATGGCGGCATCTTCACGGGATGTTGATGCCCTTAAAATGTTCAATGGATTTATAAAACGGTTTCCAGGTAATAAACATGTTCCCAGAGCCCATGGATTCATTGGAGAGATACATCTGGCCAAAAACGATTTTAATCAGGCCGCCAATGCCTTTGCCCGGGCAGAACAGGCAGAAAAGGACCATTTTCACAAGGGAAGGTTTCTTGTTAAAAAGGCCGAAGTATTTAAAAGGGAAAAAAAATGGGCAGATGCAGCCGTTACCCTGACACGGGCGGCAGAAGAAATAGCAGCCTCTTCAGAACCCCATTACAGACAGCTGGTGGATACCTATCAGAAACTCGGCCGGTCTTATATTGAACAGGATCTGTATGTTAAAGGGGCCGAGGCGTTTACCCTTGCGTTGAAATTTTCTGGAAAAGTAGAAAAAAGGGCGGATATCAGTTTTGCCATTGGGGATGCATATCAAAAGGCCAATGTACTGAAAAAAGCCAGAAAAGTCTTTGAACGTGTTGCTGCATCAGACGACAGTGTCTGGGCAAGGCTTGCCAGGGAGCGTCTTTCAACCATTGAGCTGGCCCAGAAAATGAGGAACTCATGAAGCCCAGAGGTCAGGTTTAATGTCTGGTGACAGGATTCTGATTCTTGAGGAAACCCCGAGGGAGCGAATGCAGCTGTCTGCATGGCTCGAAGATATGGGGTACAATGTTACCTCAACCGCAGACAGTGGTCAGGCGGAATCTGCCGGCCTGAAGCATCAATACAGAATGATGATTGTTGATGTCTCTGCCCCGGGCCTGTCAGGGATTGACTTTCTCAAAAAGATAAAAGCCGGGCATCCTGAAACTGCAATTCTCTTTGTTTCAAAAACTCCCCTTGTGGAAGAGGCAGTGTCTTTAATGCGGCACGGCGCCTTTGATTTTATTGTAAAACCCCTAAAAAAAGAGTATCTGACCCTTTGCCTGCAAAAAATATGGACTGAAAAGTCATCCCAGAGCCCTGTACCATCCTCAAAAACACCCAAAACAGTAAAGATCATCACCAGCGATCCCACAATGCAGGCACTGCTTAAAATGGCCGACCGTGTAGCAGATTCCAGTGCATCGGTTTTGATTCAGGGGGAGAGCGGCACAGGCAAGGAATTATTTGCCCGGTACATCCATGAAAAAAGCCGCAGAAAAGAAATGCCTTTTGTGGCAGTAAACTGCGCGGCACTGCCCGAAGCCCTGCTTGAGAGTGAATTGTTCGGCCATGAAAAAGGGGCGTTTACTGGGGCTGTATCCAGAAAAATGGGTAAATTTGAGCTTGCAGATCAGGGGACGCTTTTTCTGGACGAAATCACGGAAATGCAGATCCATCTCCAGGCAAAGCTGTTAAGGGTGCTTCAGGAAAATGTGGTGGACCGCGTCGGGGGGGTACAGCCTGTATCCGTGGATGTCAGAATTCTGGCCACAACAAACCGTGATGCCAGGGAATCCATTGAAAACGGTGAATTCAGGAAAGACCTTTTCTATCGTCTCAACACCATTCCCCTTGTGATTCCCCCGTTAAGATCCCGCATTGGCGATATTGATATCCTGAGTCGGTTTTTTATAAAAAAATACAATAAAGTTGACAGCCGAAGCGTCAAAGGACTGACAAAGGAGGCCCTGGATTTTCTGGCTTCCATGAAATTTGACGGCAATGTCAGAGAGCTTGAAAATATTATTCACAGGGCTGTTCTTCTGTCAGACAATGATCTTATTGATGTCAAAGACCTTTTAATGGATGATGCCCTGCAAAATGGCAGCAAAAGTGATGCCCCAGGCCTGCCTCCCATGGAACCGGGTTCCCTGAGAGAAATGGAAGAAAAGATGATTTTTCACACCCTTGACCGAACAGAAGGGAACCGCACCCATGCGGCAAAGATCCTTGGTATCAGTGTCAGAACACTTCGAAACAAGCTCAATGAATACAAAAAAACAGAATCTGACATCCTTTGATTCTCAATATTCCTGACAGGCAACCGCTGGCGGCTCTTAACCGGTCCTTCTACAAAAACTTGATAATCGAGTATAAGGACCATGCCCTGAAGGGCACCACGCATCGTATAAGAATTCAAAGATCTGCATAATTTATATATAAAAGATTATGGCATGTAATTTGCTTTTTCTTTTAAAAAAAGAATCAGCAAAAGGAGGTTCGGGGTGACAGATTCACGGCTTTTCAATAAAACCTATGAGGTGATTTCAGGATCTCTGGATGTTTCAGCCCGCCGTCACAATCTCATAACTGGAAATATTGCAAATATTGATACCATCGGGTATCAGCCCAGGGACCTTGACTTCAAGGAAACCCTTGAAAATATGGTAAACAGGGAAAGCTCCCGGGCGGCAGGTATGGAGAGAACCCATAAGCGGCACTATTCAGGCATTGATCCCTCTTTATATACCATGGATGCGCGTTCAAGCGAAGATGTTGATCTTGAGCATCTGGATTCAGTGGATATTGATACGGAGATGTCCCATCTGGTGGAAAACAACATCAAATACAGAACCACAACAGAAATGCTGATAAGAAAGATGAATATTCTCCGCCATGCCATTCAGGAAGGAGGAAAATAGAAAATGGATTTGCTCACCTCAATGAAAATAAGCGGTACCGCCCTGGCTGCCCATAGAACAAAAATGAATCTCATTGCCCAGAATCTTGCCAATGTGGATACCACAAGAACGGCAGAAGGGGGGCCCTATAAGCGTAAGATGGCAGTTTTAAAGGGAGAATCCATTGATAAATTCAAATCTGTTCTTGAAAGTAAAAGAGAGGATCATGAGGTGGCCCGGGTGGAGATCAGCCCGATCACCTTTGATTCAGATAAAAAGGACTACCCGGGCACAGGGGTAGACGTCGATCACATTGTTGAGTCCCAGGAGGATTTCAGGCTGGTGTATAACCCTGCCCATCCGGATGCTGATCCGGTAACAGGGTATGTGGCCATGCCCAACGTGGATCATCTTACTGAAGTGGCAGATATGGTTGTTGCCAAAAGAGCCTACGAGGCCAGTGTCACTGCCATGTCCAACACCAAAAGTATGATATTAAAAGCCCTTGAAATTGGAAAATAGGTTTAAAATTCAAAAATGATAATTTAAAAAGGGAAAGAATTGAATACGATAACTGAAGCAGGAAAAATAACAGAACCAGGAAAAATTTCTATTAGTACCCAGCCTCTGTCCCAGCGGATTGACAATCGTGAATTGTCCTTTATGGACCGGGTAAACGCTGCCGTAAAAGATGTAAACACCAGACAGCACACTGCAGACAATGCCATTGAGTCTGTTATCAATGGAGAACTGGGTGTCCATGAGGGAATGATGGCCATTGGCAGAGCAGATACCTCGTTGAAATTTCTCACCCAGGTACGCGGCAAGGTCATGGAGGCGTATAAAGAAATCATGCATATGCAGATTTAACATCAATTAGATGGTTTTTATATGAAAGCCATCAGCCATCAGCCATCAGCCATCAGTACTCAGCTAACAGCTAAAGGCTAAAGGCTAAAGGCTAACAGCTAAAAGCTAACAGCTAACAGCTTTCATGCTTTTTGTGCCTGTCAAGGCATGGACGTTTATAAGAAACTTGAAACAAGAAACAAGACGCTGTACAATTCAAGTTTCATGGTTTGTTGTGATGTTGTGTATCATGTGGGTTTTATATGAAAGAACGAGGGATTCGATCATCAGGCTTTTGGGCAGAACAGGGTCAGGTTTGATTCTTAATGGATACGGCTGCATTATGATGCGCAGAAAGATCAGGGAATAAAGATATGAATCCGGTAATAGAACAGATTGTTACAATTTACAAGGATATGACCCTTTTAAGAAAGATTGTTTTGGGGGTTTTAATCCTTATGATGGTAGCGGGCTTTGCAACTATGTTCATATGGGCCAACAGAACAGAGTTTAGGCCGGCTTATTCCGGACTTTCAGAAGCAGATGCGGCTGCCGTTGTGGCTGAACTCAAAGCCGCCAACACCCCCTACAGGCTTGAAAACAACGGCACAACCATACTGGTGCCGGCAGGCCTGGTTTACGAGGTGCGCTTGTCCATGGCCAGGGTGGGGATTCCCAAGGGATCCGGGGTGGGGTATGAAATTTTTGATCAGACCGATTTCGGCACCACTGAATTTGTACAGAAGATCAATAAAAAACGGGCGCTTCAGGGAGAGCTGGCCAGGACCATCAGGGCCTTTGATGAGGTCAAGGAGGCCAAGGTGATGATTGTGCTCCCAAAGGATTCGGTGTTTGTTGAAGAGACCAAAAAACCATCGGCCTCGATTCTTCTGGAACTGGAATCTGATCTTGACCCGGGCAAGGTGGCTGCTGTTGCCCATCTTGTGGCTTCTTCCGTTGAAGACCTTAAGCCCAAGCTGGTGACCATTGTGGATACAGCGGGCAGGATTCTGTTTGAAGGCAAGTCCGAAGAGGAAAAAATCAGAATAGAGGCCCGCAACCTGGCTGATGCCCAGTACAGATACAAGGTGCGGTATGAAAAAAATATTGCTGACCGCATTCAGACTATGCTGGAAAGGATTGTGGGCAAGGACAAAGCCATTGTCCGGGTTACCTCTGAACTGGATTTCAGCACCAGCAGTGTCAATGAAGAGATCTATGATCCCCTGGAAAGAGAAACAGATTTTGTCAGGAGCAAAAAGATTCTGTCTGAAAACTCTAGACGGCAGATGGATCTTGACGGGGAGCCCTCCAGCGTCAATCCTGTGGTGCCACCAGGGGAAGAAGGTCCCGGCCAGGGGCTTGAAACGGTGAGCAAGTCAAATGATACAGTAAACTATGAACTGAGCAGAAGAACCCGGCAGACGGTAAAGCCCATGGCTTTACTGCAGCGGCTTTCAGTTGCTGCTGTGGTTGACGGTACATATGCGTATAAAACCGATGAATCCGGTAATACGGTTAAAACCTATGTACCCAGATCCCAGGATGAGATGCGTCAGTTTCATGATATTGTTGTAAAAGCAATGGGGTATGATGAGGCCCGCCGGGACCAGGTGTCCATGGAGTGTTTTCCCTTTGCCTCTATCGATGAAATCGGCAGAGCTGAACCAGAACTTAAAGGATGGCGCATGGTTCAGAAGGAATATGGCCGTACCATAGCCAATGTTCTTCTTGTGGTGCTGCTCTTCCTTTTAGTGATCCGGCCCATCATCAAGACGGTAAGGGGTATTAAGGACAGTGTGGAGCAAAAAGCCCTGCCCGGCGGTGAAGGTGTGGACGTCATTGAAGGCGGTGAAGAGGACAGAGAACCTGAATTCAAAGAAATGAGCGCCGATGATCAGAAGCATTACATAGAGCGCATGACGGAAAGTGAAAAAAAGACATTTTTTGAAACCATGAGCTCTGCAGACAGGGATGCCTATCTTGATAATCTTTCACTGGCGGAAAAGGCTGCCTGGTATGCGAATCATGATATTAGAAAAACAGCAAATATTATTAAAGGCTGGCTCAGTGAAATTGAAGAAAAAGAGGAGGAATAATAATGGCAGACCGGTATATAGATTCTAAAAAAATGACAGGGCCTCAGAAATCCGCAGTTTTTCTTCTTTCCATGGGCGAGTCGTATGCGTCAGAAGTGTTTTCCATGATGAATGACAATGAAATCAGGGATATTGCCTTTGAAATGTCCAATATAGATTTTATTACCCCGGATATGCTGGTTGCTGTGTCTTCAGATTTTATTGAAAAATTTGAAGGAGAAACCAAACTGGTTGTAGAGGGAGATTCCTTTTTTAAAAAGGTGATTGCCAACAGTCTTGACCAGGAAAAGGCCAATGCCATATTTGAGGATGTTGAAAACAGAAAACGGGATATGCCCTTTGCCTGGAGCAAAAATGTGAATATTAACACCCTGGCCGGTTATGTGGAAGGGGAGCATCCCCAGACCATTGCCATGGTTCTGGCCCATATGCCCTCGGAAATTGCATCGGAGATTCTCATGGCTGTTCCTGATGACAAAAAAGGGGATATTGCACTGAGAATCGCAAAGCTTGGCCAGATTTCAGATGATGTGGTCAGAGAGGTGGACAGGGCACTGAAATACGAGCTCAGCGGCGCTGTGGGACCCGGCGGCAAGGCGGGCGGGATTCAGGTGCTTGTGGATATTCTTAACGGGGTGGACAAGTCCACAGAAGATATCATAATGGAGCAGGTTGAAGAGGACGGCGCGGAAATGGCCAGTGATATCAGGAATATGATGTTTGTATTTGAGGATATGTTATCTGTTGATGACCGGGCCATGAGGGAGATTCTTAAAAAGGTTGAAGGCCAGCAGCTCACCTATGCTCTTAAGACATCTTCGGATGAGATGAAGGAGAAGATTTTTTCCAATCTGTCCCAGAGGGCCGGCGAGATGCTCCAGGATGACCTTGACACCATGGGCCCGGTGCGGCTTGTAGAGGTGGAAGAAGCCCAGCAGGCCATTGTGCGCGCTGCCAAGGAGCTTGAAGCTGACGGTACCATTGCCCTGGGCGGCAAAGGAAAGGACGATGTGCTGGTATAAGGCAGGCCCCATTTTCGAGAAATCCGATATAACCCACATGATGCACAGCATCACAACAAACCCTGAAACTTGAATTTTGCCGCGTCTTGTTTCTTGTATCTTGTTTCAAGTTTCTTATAAACCCACATGTCCTGATGGACACAATGAAGCATGAAAGCCGTCTGCCGTCACTGGCTTAACACTTTCATATAAAAATCTGATCATACTCGATTATCAATGTTCCTGATAGGCAACCGCTGGGGGGGCTTAATCGGTTCTTCCATAAAACTTGATAATCGAGTCATAGAGTATTGCAAATTAAAGGTGATTCATGAAAGAAGATGATACATGGCAGCCCATGGATATTTCATCCCTTATTAATTATGAAGGAAATGAGAGGCATAAACTTGAAGACAGGACCCCTGATTATGAGCTGTTTAAAAAGCTGTATGAAGACAAGGGCCTGGATGATGACTCCCTTGATTCTTTCCGCCTCATGTATGAGGCCGAGAAAAGCTGTGGAACAGACGAAGCAGGGCCTTCCTTTTCCCCGCTTTTTTCAGAAGAAAAAAAAGAAAGATCTTCAAATGTCCCAGTAGAAAGTGAAACGCGCAGCTGTGATAATGTGCTCAAGGAAACAGAGAAGACAAAGAGCTCAGATCAAGAAAAAAAGAAACCAAACCAAGAGGATCAATGGTTTAACAAAGGGTTTAAACAGGGGTATGATCAGGGAAAAAAAGACGGGCTGGATCAGGGGCAGACCAGTGCTTTTGAAACGGCCAGACAGGAAGGCTACGACCAGGGAAAGGCAGCCGTGGAAAAAAAGGGTTTCGATCTGGGCTTTCAAAAGGGAGAAAATGCGGCCAGGGCTGAATGTGATGCCAAAAGTCTTGATATCATCAATTCTTTAGGGGATATCTGTGATAAAATTGAGAACAGCTGGAAGGCATTTGTCCGGGGGTATGAAAACGAGATTATAGAATTAATTTGCAAAATTGCCGAAAAGGTTGTGTTTGCCAAGGTGGATATTGACCACACTCTGGTCAGGGAATCCATTCTTCATGCCCTGGACAAACTTCCCGAGCCCGAGGAGATTGTGCTTAATGTTTCCCCGGAAGATTATGAATATATTGAAATGATTAAAGAGGATTTTTTTGAAAAGGTGGATACCCTGTCCACTGTGTCTGTGGTGTCTAATCCTGGTATCAGCCGGGGTGGCTGCAGAATTGAGACATCAAAAGCTGAGGTGGAAACAGATATTGAATCAAGACTTGATGCGGTTGTTGAAAGAATTAAGGAAAAATGTCCCACTCGGGTGTAAAGGCAGGTAACTCATGGAAACAAAAAGTGATGTCAACTGGGACACCTATTTCAAAGCAGTGGATACCTGCGATAATGTCAGGCCCCAGGGAAGAATCTCTAAGGTTGTGGGCCTTGTGGCCGAGGGTGACGGACTTGGACTGGGGATTGGAAGCCTTTGTTCCATAAGAAATGACTATAATGAGGATATCAGAGCTGAGGTCATCGGGTTCAAGGATGAAAAAGTGGTGGTCATGCCCTACGGCAGTATCCGGGGAATCAGCCCGGGCAGTAAAATCATCCCCCTGGCGGATATGCCTGAAGCCCCGGTGGGCAACAGTTTTCTCGGGCGAGTTCTGGATGGTATGGGTGAGCCCCTGGATGGCAAAGGTCCTGTTCTGGCGGATAAGAATTATCCCCTTTATGGAAAACCAATTAATCCCATGGAAAGAAAGACAATACGCGATCCCATGGATGTGGGGATCAATGCCATCAATACAATGATTACCCTGGGAAGGGGGCAGCGGGTCGCCATTATGGCAGGGTCAGGTGTGGGAAAAAGTGTGTTAATGGGAATGATGACCCGGCATTCCGCTGCCGATGTGATTGTCATCGGTCTCATTGGAGAAAGGGGAAGGGAAGTCAAGGATTTTGTCTATGAGACCCTGGGAGAGAAAGGCATGAAGCGTGCGGTGGTGGTTGCGGCAACTTCGGATTCTCCTCCCCTTGTAAGGATAAGGGGGGCCTATCTGGCTACCACCATTGCTGAATATTTCAGAGACCAGGGGAAAAATGTTATTTTAATGATTGATTCCATTACCCGTTTTGCCATGTCTTCCAGGGATGTGGGGCTGGCAGCGGGAGAGCCGCCCACATCAAGGGGGTATACCCCTTCTTTTTTTGTTCAGATTCCGGTTCTTCTTGAACGGGCCGGTGCTGTTGAAAACAGCGGATCCATTACAGGGATTTATACGGTTCTGGTGGAAGGAGATGATTTAAATGATCCAGTGGGAGATACGGTTCGTTCCATAGTTGATGGTCATATTGTGCTTTCCCGGGATCTTGCCAATAAAGGCCATTATCCGGCCATAGATGTGCTTGCCAGTGTATCACGGGTGATGCGGGATGTGGCAGACCCGGATCATGTCAATCTTCGGGGCAGGGCCGTTGATATTATTGCGGAATACAGAAATGCTGAGGATATGATATCCATCGGGGCCTATGTGGATGGATCAAATCCAAAAATAGATCAGGCAAAACAGCTCATGCCCCGGATTGATTCATTCCTGCGCCAGGACATGGATCTGAAAGGTGAACTTAAACAAGGTGTTTCAAACCTGTCAAAAATTTTAAACGTGAAAACAGATATCCGGAAAAAGAGATGAAAAAATTTATTTTCAGGCTTGAATCTCTTTTGATATACAGAAATCATCTGGAATATATTGCCAGACAGGAAATGGCAGAGGCATACAGGCAGGTCAAGGCATTAGAAGAAAGCATTTTCAGGCTGAAAGAGGAATTCTCTGCTGCTGCCCAGCAGCTGGACACCGCCTCTGCAAGGGGTATAACCGCCAGAATGTTTAAAGAGTATACCGATTATTTAAATGCAGTGGAAAGGGATATTGCAGCTGAAACGGATAGAAAAAAAACACTTGAAAAAGCGCTTTGGAAAAGTCAGGACAGGCTCAGGGAAAAAAGCGTGGACAGAAAAGCCATTGAACGATTGAAGGAAAAGCAGAAAAAGCAGTATGTTGATGAATTTTTAAAAGTGGAACAAAAAAGTCTTGATGAGGTCATGGCCCTGAAAAAAGCAAGGGAGATAAACAATGAGTCTTAAAACGGGCCCACGGGCACAAAACAGGCGTATCCGCTACAGGATGTCCCAGTTGACAGTGTTTTTTTTATTTTTTACACTAGTTGTTCCCCCTTTTTTGACTTGTTCTTGTTTGGGCATTGACAGGGCTGTTGCAGATGACAGCGAAAAAACACAGGTTGATGATTTGTCTCCCTGCCCGCCCTGTCCCCCCTGTCCAGATCCGGCAAAGGTGGTGATTCAAGGGCTTAAGGAAAAAAAGGCAATGCTTGCAGAAGAGGAAAAGCGCATTGACCAGGAAAAAAAAATGCTGGAGGATTTTAAGGAAGAGATTGATTTAAAGCTTGAAAAGCTGACTGAACTCAAAAATCAGATAGAAGCGGATTTTGAAGCCTTGAACAAAAAGAAAACAGAACAGGAAAAAAAACAGGAAGCTGTGTTTGAAGCCAGGCTTCAAAGACTTGTAAAGATGTATTCAGGAATGAAACCCAAAAATGCCGCTAAAATTGTAAATAAAATGGATCTTGAAGTGGCAGCTCAGATATTTTTCCGCATGCGGGAAACCTCGGCTGCTGAGATCCTTGCCAATGTTGAAAGTGAAAAAGCCGCTAAAATAAGCGAACGTATAGCCTATAAAAAGAAATAGCCCTGTACTGCATGCTGTAATCCCTCCTCTCTTTTTTTGTGGCAGTTTTTTCCCCTTTATCATTTTGTAACCGGGAAATAAATTCACCCGTAAGTCAGGTTTTAACTTAGATTTTATTTTTTATTTTTTAATAATAAATTGAAATAACTGACTTTATCAGGTGATATGTGCTGCTGGCACAATCATTGCAAAAATTTTAATCAACCGTGAAACCAACCGTGTTAAATCCTGATACTCGATGGTCAGGTGTTTATTTCTGATCTATGAGAGAACAGAGGGTAAAATCAGGAAAAGGTGAGCCCTCAAGGTAAAATTTTATACAGGTGATGCAATGATCTTAAATTTTCTTGACCTTCAAACTTCTTTAATATCCCCGGATCTAAAGGGAAATGAAGCCATATCGGGCCAGGGTGCTGTACAGGGGTCTTTTGGTGGTGAGACTTTTTTTGCTTCACATCTCCAAAAAGAGATGGCAAACGAAATTGCTTCAGGCAATGTTGAAAATGGTTTGACACGGATTAAAAATACTCAAAAAGATAAGATATCGGTTGACGAGGTCCTTGAGAGGCTGAACAGCAGCGTTAAGGGATCATCCGGTGAGGACGAGCTCCTTGAGATGCTGAAGGGCAGGGTTAAGGGATCATCCGGTGAGGACGAGCTCCTTGAGATGCTGAAGGGCAGGGTTAAGGGATCATCCGGTGAGGACG
>JAYEJJ010000221.1:23548-78146 GCA_034660495.1 Thermodesulfobacteriota bacterium
GGACGAGCTCCTTGAGATGCTGAAGGGCAGGGTTAAGGGATCATCCGGTGAGGACGAGCTCCTTGAGATGCTGAAGGGCAGGGTTAAGGGATCATCCGGTGAGGACGAGCTCCTTGAGATGCTGAAGCCCAGCAGCAAAGACACATCTCCTTTGGAAGATCTGCTGCAGGAATTTGTCAGCAACCAGGAAGACGCTTTACAACTTGACAAATCACTGGCCAGATTTTTTTCTTTTTTTATCCAGAACCTTGAACATGCAGAGGAACAGGATTTCCTCGATCAATTCAAAAATTGTCTTGAAATCCTGGGCGTTGATATTGAAGACATTTCTGTGGATGAACAAGGGCTTGATATTTTAAAGCATTTACTTGTCAAAGCCGGATTTCCGGAAAAGGAAATTTCAGATCTTTTTGAAGAGCTGCAGCTTGAATCAGAGGACAGTTTTGTTGCGCTTTCCGATCTGATGACGGAACTTTCAAAAATAGAAATACCACAAAGTGTTAAAGACGAAGCCATCTTTTTACCTGTTTCAAGTCTTCCTTTTATCGAAACCATACTTACGGCCCTTAATGTGCCTGCAGATGTCTCAAATCAGATTATAACACCAGCTGCCCGAAAAAGAGAAGGGATAGATCTCAACACCCTGATTACAGGGCTTCAAAACCTTCAAAAACAGGCTTTTTTAACAGGTACAGATTTCAGGACAGCATCTGAACAAAAAGGCGTAAAAGGTCTTTTAACCCGTCTTGGACTTGATATATCAGGCTCAGAACAAAAGGAGCTGACTCTGGAGGAATTTACTGCCGCCCTTGAAAATCTGAGAAAGGACTTTAAACAGTCCCGTGAAGAACAAGCTTTGACCAGTAAAGAACAGCCTTTGACCAGTGAAATCACCAGCGTGTCCGGGAAATCCAAAACAGAACTTTTTACTGCGTTTTTGTTCAGCCTGAATAAAAATGACGCTGCAGGAACCAGCGATAAAACAGATGTGTTACCTGTCGGAGAAGGAAAGACCCCGGCGGAAACGGCAACTTTTGAGCTTCAGAGGATGTCCCGTGAAAATCAGAATAGGATTTCAGATTTATTTGCAGACCAGAATGATCTGAAAATCAATGAAAAGAATTTTTTAAATCAGGAAAACAGCTCAAAAAAGGAAATTGAGCTGTTGCTGAGCCGGCTTGGTATTTCAGAAAAGGGCGGTCAAAAAGGGAATCCTTCTGGTTTGCAGGGAAAGGAGGGAGATGCTTATCTGTCAGGAAACCATAAAAAAGCAGATATAAAAAGCCTTGATGCAGGCCAGTTGGCAGGCGGCAGTTCCAATGAGTCTGATTTAAGCCAGGGCGGATCGAAAATTTTAAAGGGCAGGTCTGCGCCAAAACCATTGCCTGCCTACGTGACAAACCAGGTGGAAAAAAATTTGGCCAGGGCAGTGGACCGGGGGGACAGTGAACTGAAACTTCAGCTCAAGCCCCCGGAACTGGGAAGGATTATTGTAAAAATTGAAAATCTCGGGGACAGTCTCAAAGTTAATATTATAACGGAAAATCATGCGGCAAAGGATATCCTTGTGTCCCATGCCAATGAGCTGAAAACAAATCTTTCCGGCAGCGGTGTGGATCTGAAAAGTTTTGAGGTGGAAATGGGAAGCGATTTTAAACAGTCCATGGCCGATGCCAGGCAGCAGTCCGGACATTCCGGCTCCGGCAGGGGGAAAAAAAGAGGAATTGATTTAATCAATGAAACCGAAACTAAAGCGTCAATCAATATACAGGAAGATAAAAATCAGGATGGACAGCTTCATTATGTGGCCTGATCCCTCGGGTCCCATGGAGACAGAAACTGGTTTATAAACGGAGGTTGGATATGACCATACAGGCATCAGGAAACAGCAGCCTTGAGGCATTGAGCAGTTCCTACCAGGCAAGGAAAACCGAAGAAAAAGAAGACACCTTAGGCCGGCAGGATTTTCTGACCATGCTGGTTACCCAGCTGGAGCATCAGGACCCGTTAAATCCCATGGAAGGGTCTGATTTTTCAGCCCAGCTGGCCCAGTTTTCCTCCCTGGAACAGCTGATGAATCTCAATAAAACTATGGAAACAATGGCATCCGCGTTTCAGTCCGGCAGTTCTGAATCGGATTTAGGGTCAATGATCGGCAGAGAGGTAACAGGTGAGGTGGATGCCGTTGAAGTGGCGGACGGAGAGTTTTTTGGAGGGGATTACACCATTTCAGAACCCGGTGATGTTATGGTTCAGATTTCAGATGCCAGCGGCAACGTGATCCGCTCTCTGTTTCCGGGACAGAAAAGTGCGGGCAGCTACAATATCAACTGGGACGGCACAGACAACAACGGCAATACTGTGGCGGACGGGTCATACAAATACAGCATCCTGGTGAACTCAGGCTATGGATACACTGAAATGCCGACCACTGTAATCGGCAAAGTTGACAGTATTGTTTATAATGAGGGGAAAGCCTATCTCCAGGTGAACGGCACCCTGGTTGATCCGGATTCCCTTGTACAGGTCGGGGGATATGGTGAAACAGAAGAAAAAGCGTCCTCCATAACAGATTACCTTGGAAAAAATATTACATCAACCCAGTCCATCGCCGGGATTAAAGGGGGCGTTGTTTCAGGAGACACATGCACCTTTGAACTTGAAGCCAGTGAGGATATTATTCTGTCCGTATTTAACCAGGCCGGAGAGGAGATCAGAAGTATTCCTGTACTGGCTGATGAAACATCACAGGGAAGTAATTCTGTTAAATGGGACGGCACAGACAACTCGGGAAATATTGCTGAGGACGGGCTGTATCTCTATTCCGTTTCCAGTGCATCGGGAAACATAGAAACCCTGGCATCGGGTGAAGTATCCGGTATAGAGTATGTGAACGGGGAAAAATACCTGGTGCTGAAGGAAAGCAATCTTTTAACAGGTCTTTCATCTGTAACCAGTGTAAATTAATTATTATACCCTGGAAACCAGGGGGCTCAATAAAAATAAGGGGGAGTTTGCTATGTCATTGTCAAGTTCACTTTATACAGGCACAAGTGGTCTGACCAATATGGGGAATGCCATGCAGGTAGTGGGAAATAATATCTCCAATGTCAATACTGTGGGATTTAAAAAGGGTCGGTCCACCTTTGCCGATACCTTGAGTGAGAGTATTGCCACCCAGGCGGGAGCCGATCAGGTGGGAAGGGGAATGGCCATGGGCAGTGTTGATCAGAGTTTTGGCCAGGGTTCCTTTGAATCCACCTCCAATTCAACGGACCTCTCCATCGGCGGGGATGGTTTTTTCGTGATGCGGTGGAGCGATTCTGAAGAGATGTATTATACACGGGCTGGTAATTTCCGCTTTGATAAAGCAGGGCAGCTCGTCAATCCCCAGGGGTATATTGTCCAGGGGTGGGAGATCGACAGTAAAACCGGGGATGATACCGGTGCCATAAAGGATATTGTGCTTGGCGCCTTCTCCTCTCCGCCGAAAAAGAGTGAAGAGATCACCGTTATAACCAATCTTGAGGCCAGTGCCGAGAGCAAGGCAGTGGTGTTGTCCAATCTATGGGATGCCAGTGCCGAGGAGTATATCGAGGCGGGGAAGTACAATTACCAGACTTCGGTAAAGGTGTACGATTCCCTGGGAAGCACCCATGACATTACCATTCATTATGACAAGAAAAAGGATACCGAGTGGGAGTACACCATTACATGCAATCCAGAAGAGGATAAACGGGATCTGGTCCGGGGGACGACCAGCCAGGGACTGCTTGCCCGGGGCACCATAACCTACAGCCAGGACAACGGCAATATTGTCAATTTTACCATGAGCAAGATGACCGGCAGGATCGGTAATGTCCAGAACCAAGGGCTCAATACGGCGGACACGACCCATTTTACCGTTGAAAATTTGGATGCCATGGAGCTGGATGGTTACAATTTCAATTTTGAGTTCAATGGAACCGAGTGGGAGTGGAAGGATATTGATGAAGACGGCACAAACGGGGATATTGATGACCTTCCTGTCAATTACAAGAGCGCGGAGATTTTATATTCAGATGCCGAGAACATTGAGATCGCCTTGAACGGTGAAGACAAGAATGCCGATCTTAAGATCAAGCTTGACGAGGCTGCCGGATCCACCGAGGCGTTGTCCTTTGATGTGAGCAGCAAAGACAAGCTCCACGTTCAAGGGCTTACAAACAACTTTTATACCGGAGATACCGCCAACGGGAACTCAAGCTTTGAAATAAATGCACCAGGGGTGATGACCGTGGATTCAAAGGATGTGGGCATGACATGGTATCCCCAGGAGGAAAAATGGCGCTGGAGCAACCCAGAGGTGGCTAAGGATAACGGCACCCTCATTTCCGGTATGAATTACAGCAATTTTGTTGCTGTTGATCCCGATGAAGGCGGTGATGGCACATGGGATTTTACAAATAATCCTGAAAAACCGTACAGTGATCCCGCCGATGAAATACGGGTTACCGATGCATCGGTCATGACAAAATATTCGAATATTCAGGTTCAATACGGTGATCCCGGTACGGGCAATCAGTGGAACTGGGACACCCCGGTCAAGGATGCCGATTTTACCGCTTTGGCCACACCGTCATGGGCGGCCCCGTTTGATTCTCCCTCACTGTCCGGTATTGATAATGGCATAACTTCGGGCAATGCTTTTGATGCCGCAGGCAGCTACCAGCTTACCTACACAAACGGAACACCCTCCACCTGGACAAGTACCGGTGCTACAGCGGCTGCCATTGTTTCCGGTGATGATTCCGGGGTGACCTTTGAGCTGGCCAACGGCACCCAATCCATGTATTCCTTCGGTTCCAAGCTTGGAGCCGACCAGGATGGCGGCACCATTGAGTTTACCATCACCCCTTCGGCACCGGAGCAGTACCCTGATGCCGATTTAAAAACAGGTTCGGTTGCAGGTACCGACCTTGACGATATGATGATCGATTTTAACGGGGATGCCACCGATGATCTCACCTTTGACATGGCCGAGGGTGTTTTTTCACCGGGAGAGACTTTTGTGTTCAATGTGGATCCCGATGCGCCTCCGGCGGAATACGCCAGTGCGACGTTAAAAGGGGATAGTGAAAGCGCCACCATAGATCTTGACGGATCGGCCAGTGATGCCACCGATGATGATATTGTTTTCAACTTTGACGAAGCGTTGACATCCGGTCCCAGTTCTGATTCCTATGCGGACAGAAGTGAAATTAAATTTGATATCGAGGGGTCAGCCGCCTGGGAGGAAATCCCCAAGGATACCATCAAAAAAGATGGGGTATACAGCTTTTCAGCAGATTTCCTCGGCGGAGACAACGATTCCACAAAAATGGATATTGTGTTCGATATTGGAACAAGGTTTGACGGTACCAGCTGGATAAATGACTCCATGTCATCAACTCAGTTTGCCAAATCTTCATCCACAACGTTTCAGACTGCTGATGGCTATAGTTCAGGAGATCTCCAGGAGGTTGATGTTTCCCTGGACGGGGTAATGACCGGTATTTTTTCCAATGGCGAAAGCACTCCCCTTTTCCGTGTGGGGCTTGCAAAATTTTTCAATAATCAGGGGTTGAGTAATTCGGGCAGCAATCTTTTCAGGGAAACCACGGACAGCGGTGAGGCCATTACCAATAGACCCGGGGATAACGGTCTTGGCACCATTTCTTCCAACTCACTGGAAATGTCAAATGTGGACATTTCCGAGGAGTTTGTCAAGATGATCAGCACCCAGAGGGGATTCCAGGCCAATTCCAAAACGATCACCACCACCGATGATATGATGAGCACGGTGATCCAGATGAAACGATAAAATGAATCGCTGAATTGCCCTCAGGCAGACCAGACACTTTATAAAGTCCCCTGATTTTATTGTGCACGGCATGACAAAGATCAGGGGATTTTTGTTTTTGTCTGTATACCCCCAGTGTCCTGACGGACACAACGAAAAATGAAACAGGAGAGTGCCGCCCCGAACACTTGCCTGTCAGGAACGAGAACAATGGAGGACTTTTGGTTATCAATGTTCCTGACAGGCACCCCCTGGAGGGTCTTAATCAATTGTTTGATATAAAAAATCAGTCTGGTAAAAAAAAATCTTTGTTCAATGTCATGTTTTTGACGTATTTTATTTGACACTCTTCCCCATATCCTTCATATTTCACCTTGATACTGCTGAATTCAAATCTGAATCAGGCACTGAAAACATTGAAAAATAAGTTGTGGCACAATGATTGCTTATAACGATAACGATAATATAACCGGCTTGAGCAACGTGCTCACAACAAAGATAGAAAGTCTGCCGGTATTACACGATTTTCTTGTAATGGCCATGCCCTTTCGGGCCCAACAAATGATAAAAGCCATCAGCTGCCAGTAATCACCAGAAAAAAAATTGTAATTGTTTACTGGAAACTGATTACTGAAGGCTTTTATATAACGGCCATGCCTTGACAGGCACAACAAAGCATGAAAGCTGTTAGCTGACTACTGATGGCTTTCAAACAAATAAATTTGGGAAATAAAATGGTATGAATTTTTTAAGCCGCATAAAAGCCCCTAGAGTTTTGATGGTCGCAGGGATAATCCTGGTTGTTCTATCAGCCTCGGGCCTGGTCTGGCATTTTTTTTTAAAGGGACATGAAGAAAATCATTCAGACAGGGCATCTTCTGCAGATATTGCTTCGTCTGATGAAGAGATTGGTCAAAAAAGGGAAGGTTTGGCTGCAGATATTATTAAGCTGGATCCCTTTAACAATATAAAACTTCAGCCCGGCGGGAATATGGATCAGCTGGACTTGGAGATCGCCCTGGAACTGGCTGACCCCGGCATGAGAAAATCGGTTGAAACCATTGTGTTTAAAATCCGTGAAGTTGTTGAAAGGGAATCGGCCAAAAAAAGCTGGATGGAATTAAGAACTCCGGCCGGGAAGCTGTCTTTGAAGTATACCCTGTTAGACAGAATTAATGGGGTGCTTTCGGAGGCAAAAATTAACAATGTCTATTTTACACATTTAATCATGAAGTGATTTAGAAATTATGAGTGACATACTATCCCAGGATGAAGTAGACAGTCTGCTGGCAGGACTTGATTCCGGCGATGTAGAAGCAGAAAAAGACGCAGATGCACCGGAGCCGGAAGGTATTGTTGCCTATGATTTTACAAGCCAGGACAAGGTGGTGCGGGCAAGGATGCCCACCTTTGACGTTATCAATGAACGGCTGGCCAGGGAAATCAGGGCCAGCATGTCCACGCTGCTGCAGACCAATGTAGATGTGACAGCCAATCCTCTGGATACCCTCAAGTTCTCAGAATTTGTCCGAAGTCTGCCTGTTCCCACAAGCCTTCATGTGTTCCGTATGGAGCCTTTAAGGGGGCACGGGCTGGTGGTGCTGGAGAGCCAGCTTGTTTACAACCTCATTGATACCTTTTTCGGGGGTGAAGGCTCAGGCCAGGCCAGGGTGGAGGGCAGGGAGTTTACAGCCATTGAAGAGGTAATGATCAAAAAGGTGGTGGTGGCCTGTCTTAAGGATATTGAAGTTGCCTGGTACCCCATTGAACCGGTAAAGACCACCCTGGTCCGATCTGAAATGAACCCTCAGTTTGCCGCTGTGGTCCTGCCCACAGACCTTGTGATTGTAACGCGGTTTGAGATTGAGCTGGAGCAGGCTGCCGGCACCCTTGTCATATGTCTGCCCTATTCCATGATCGAACCGTTAAGAGCAAAGCTGGCATCAGGCTTTCAGGCTGAAACCGAGGAGATTGATCTGACGTGGCGGACCATACTCAAGGAAATTATTCTCCAGTCTTCCGTGGATCTGCGCATACAGCTGGGCACTGCGGACATAACAGGAGAGCGCCTTATTTATATGCAGAAAGGGGATGTGATTCAGCTGGATCATGATGCAAAGGATCCCTTGATGGGATTTGTGGGCGGGCTGCCCAAACTCAAAGGATTTGCCGGTGTAAAACGGGGCATGCAGGCGTTTAAGATCGAAAAAACGATAATCAGAAAATAAGAGAGCGAGTATGGATGAGAATACAGGCACTGAAAACAATGAAAATCAGGAAAACGAAGAAGCAGAAGCAGAAGCAGAAGAGGAAGTGGAGTCAGCGGTTGATCAGGCTCAGGATCTTGATTTTATCCTTGATATTCCCCTGGAGCTCTCAGTGGAGCTTGGAAAAACAAGGATGCTGATCAATGATCTGCTCCAGCTCGGCCAGGGATCCATTCTTGAATTGAACAAATTTGCCGGTGAACCCCTGGAAGTGTATATCAATCATAAACTCATCGCCCGGGGAGAGGTGGTTGTTGTCAATGAAAAATTTGGTGTCCGGCTCACGGATATTATTACACCCATGGACCGGGTAAAGGGCCTGTCCACCTTATGAATGACTCACTGAACATATGGTCTGCCTTTGCCAGAACAGCGGTGATGCTTACTTTTGTTATTGCGTTGCTTTTTTTGATCCTTTATCTGTTCAGGCGGTTTTCTTCAATTAAAGGGAAAAAAGGCACCCCCAGTTTTATTAAAGTACTCAGTGTGCATCATTTTTCCCCCAAAGAAAAAATTGTGCTTGTGGATGTGATGCAGAAGAAGGTGCTTGTCGGTATCACCTCTGCCAGTATGAATACCCTTGCCGTGTTTGAGAACCATATGGAAGGGGAAACAGAACAGGGGGATGCAGATGAAGATTAACATAAAACAGCGTATTCCTGTTTTATATAAAGCATTTGTTAGCGCTTTGCCTTTGGCGGTGTTGCATTTTTCGTTGCCGCCGGGCCATGTTCATGGGCCGCCCATGCCGGTTTATATGAAAGGAGTTTGCAGATCCCTGAATTTTTTCAAGAGTTGCTGCTTCTCCAGGGGGATGTCGGTTATATGGATTTTTACCCTGGCAGGTGGTGTTTTATTTTTTGGGAAAACCGCTTTGGGTGCAACGTTTCCCATACCTGCCATTAATATCGGGGTCGGTCAGGCCCAGGGGCCGGACGACGTTGTTGTGGCCCTTGAAATTATCGCCCTTTTGACGGTATTGTCCCTGGCCCCTGCCATTCTTATCCTCATGACCCCTTTTACCCGGCTGGTTGTAGTTTTTCATTTTCTGCGCCAGGCCATTGGTACCCAGTCAAGCCCCCCCAACCAGGTTGTTGTGGGACTGGCGCTGTTTATGACTTTTTTTATCATCAAGCCGGTTGCCTTAGATGTTTATAATTCCTCCCTGAACCCCTATCTTGAAGGGGAGATCAATTACGCAGAAGCCTTTGAAACCGCACAGGTGCCCATACGCAAATTCCTGCTGATCAATACAAGGGAAGCGGATATTGCCCTTTTTGTCAAAGGCGGGGATATGAAAAAACCCGAGAACCGGGAGGATGTTTCCCTGCTGGTGCTCATTCCCGCCTATGTGATCAGTGAATTAAAAACCGCGTTTATTATCGGGTTTGTGCTCTATGTTCCCTTTCTGGTGATTGATATGGTGGTGGCTTCGGTTCTTCTTGCCATGGGGATGATGATGCTTCCCCCTGTTATGATTTCCCTGCCCTTTAAGCTCATGCTGTTTGTGCTGGTGGACGGGTGGCACCTGCTGACCGGATCATTGATGAAAAGTTTTGGAGTGTAATCATGAGTCCTGAATTTGTTGTTGCCTTTGCCAAGGAAGCTATTATCCTGACCATTTATCTTTCCATGCCCATGCTGGGTCTGGGGCTTATTGCCGGCCTGGTTGTCAGTATATTCCAGGCGGTCACATCCATACAGGAGATGACCCTGACCTTTGTGCCCAAGATTATAGCCGTGTTTCTGGGGCTTTTGTTTTTTGCCCCCTGGATGCTCAATGAAGCAACAACCTTTACCAGAAATATTATAGAGAATATACCCATGTATATTCGGTGAAAGATCAGCTGACGCAGAGGGGATCAATGGAGATCCTGAATTTAATAGACCCTGAGGGATTTAAAATTTATCTGCTGGTACTTGCAAGAATGGGATTTGTGCTGTTTATGCTGCCTGTTTTTTCTTCTACCATGCTGCCTGTATTGGTCAAGGCGGCGTTTGCCATGGTTATTTCTATTCTTCTGTATTCGGTCGTGGATATTGACCCCTCTCTTTTTCCTGAAACCGTTGTGGGTACGGGCCTGCTTTTTTTAACCGAGGCTATGATCGGCATTACGCTGGGATTGTGCGTCAGGACCTTTCTGGGCTCGGTTCAGCTGGCCGGTCAGGTGATCGGGTTTCAGATGGGGTTTTCCATGATTAATGTGGTGGACCCCCAGTCCGGGGCCAATGTATCCATCATGGAGCAGATTGCTTATTGGGTGGCCCTTCTTGTTTTTCTTCTGCTCAATGGCCATCATATCATGCTTTTATCTGTTATAGAGAGTTTTGACCTTGTTCCCCCGGGATATTTCATGATGCAGCAGGTGATGCTGGATAAAATTTTAGCCATTGGCGCAGACATGTTTATCCTGGCCATAAAAATAGGGGCTCCGGTCATTGCAGCCCTTTTGTTTACCAGTGCGGCCTTTGGGCTGACAGCTAAATTTTCACCCCAGATGAATGTCATGATTGTTGCCTTTCCCTTGAAAATTTTTGTAGGACTTGTGCTGTTTGGATTGTCCCTTGATATTATTTTAAGGATTTTAAGGGATTATGTGGTTGATCTTAAATCTGTTTTTTTATCCCTGCTGTTCTGGGCAGGGGGAGGATAATGTATGGCTGAAGATCCTGAAGGCGGAGGAGAGAAAACTGAAGATGCGTCGTCGAAGAAGCTTTCCAAGGCCCGTGAAGAAGGGCAGGTGGCAAAAAGCATGGAGGTGCCGTCGGTTTTTGTCCTTCTGGCAGGGGTGCTGGCGCTTTTTGTTTCAGGATACCATGTGTATATCAATTTTCTGGCATTGATGACGGATTCATTTGATTTTAAACAATTGCCCCTTTTAAACAGCGTCAACCTGGTTCATCTGTTAATTCTCTATACCCAGCGGATGTTTATTATTCTGGCCCCCCTTATGGCAGCGGTGTTTGCAGCTGCTTTTTTAGCCAATGTGGCCCAGGTCGGGTTTGAACTGTCCTGGAAAGCCATCCAGCCCAAAATTTCCAAGATAAATCCGATTAAGGGATTTGCCAGGATATTTTCAAGCAGATCCCTTGTGGAGATGGTCAAAAGCATTTTAAAGATTTCCATTATCTTTGCTGTTGCCTATTTTGCCGTAAAAGCCAGAACAACTGAGATTGCAAGGCTTTACGATCACAGCACGGCTTATATTTTATTGTATGTGCTAAAGGTTATTTTTTATATTTTTATTAAAGTGCTTTTGATTATGATAGTGGTTGCCATTCTGGATTATGCCTTTCAAAGATGGAAATTCCTTGAGGACCAGAAAATGACCAAAAAAGAGGTCAAGGATGAGCATAAACAAATGGATGGTGACCCCCAGGTCAAGGCCAGAATCAGAAAACTCCAGGCCGAAGCCGCACAGAAGCGGATGATGGCCGAGGTGCCCGAAGCAGATGTGGTGGTCACCAACCCCACACGCCTGGCAGTGGCTGTGAAATATGACTCAATGAAAATGACCGCGCCCCATGTGGTTGCCAAGGGGGCGGGTCCTGTGGCCGCCAATATCAGAAAAGTGGCTGAAGCACACCATGTGCCCATTATTGAGAACAAACCCCTGGCCCGGAACTTGTATAAGCTGGTAGATATAGGCAAAGAGATTCCCTCACGGTTTTTTCAGTCTGTTGCAGAAATCCTTGCCCAGGTGTACAAACTCAAGGGAAAGACATTGTAGAAAGATTCCGCCGGGGTGTTTGTCGTTTGGCACGGGCGTCAAAAATTGAACGTGGGGTGGGGTCAGGCTTCGGTTATTGCGCTTTTGTTTAAATTTGCCTTTAAACAGAGTCCTTTGTCAAAAGCGTAATAACCGAAGCCTGACCCCGTTGATCAACAAACCAGCCGATTTGGCCGAAGTTATGACCAAGCCCAAAAACAGGAGTGTGAATGGCAGCTGAAACAACAGGCATATTATCAGGCATAAGACGGGAAAGCTCTGATGTGGCAATGATTGTTTTCCTGATCGGGATACTGATGGCCATGATACTGCCCCTGCCTCCCATGCTTCTGGATTTTTTTCTGACCCTGAATATTTCCTTTGCCGTTATTGTTTTGATTACCACCATGTATACCAGGGCCCCGCTTGATTTTTTTATTTTTCCTTCCCTGCTTCTGGTGCTGACCCTGTTCCGTCTTTCCCTGAATGTGGCTTCAACCCGGCTGATCCTCCTTTGTGGCAATGAAGGGCAGCTGGCTGCCGGCGCCATCATTAAATCTTTCGGCAGTTTTGTTGTTGGCGGGAACTATGTTGTGGGCATGGTGATTTTTATCATCCTGGTGCTGATCAATTTTATGGTTATTACAAAAGGTGCCGGACGAATTGCTGAGGTTGCAGCGCGGTTCACCCTGGATGCCATGCCGGGAAAACAGATGGCCATTGATGCCGACCTCAATGCAGGCATGATAGATGAGATCGAAGCCGGCCAGCGGAGAAAGGAGATTGCCAGGGAGTCGGAATTTCACGGTGCCATGGACGGTGCCAGCAAGTTTGTCCGGGGGGATGCCATTGCCGGTATCATTATCACCTGTATTAATATTGTCGGCGGCTTTGTCATCGGGGTGCTCCAGCAGGGCATGGCCATGGAAGAGGCCATTGTAACCTATACCCTGCTGACCGTGGGAGACGGCCTGGTCAGCCAGATTCCTGCTCTTCTTATTTCAACTGCTGCCGGGCTTCTGGTGTCCCGTTCAGGATCAGAAAACAGGATGGGTAAGGATTTTCTATCCCATCTGCTGTCCAGTCCCACTCCGGTTTATATTGGTTCTGTCATTATTTTCTGTTTCGGCCTGGTGCCCGGGCTGCCGTCGTTTCCCTTTATGACCCTTGGGGTTGTGATGGGGACATTTTGCTGGTATTTTTTAAAAAAAGAGGATATGGGAGAGGAAGAAGAACCCGGCGCAGAAGAAGAGGCAGAAGCAGCCGGTGCCCCTGAAGAGGTGGATCACCTCCTGTCCCTGGATACCATTGAACTGGAAGTGGGATACGGGCTGATTCCCCTTGTAGACAAGGAGCAGGACGGCCTGCTTCTGGGCAGAATCAGGGCCATCCGGAGACAGTTTGCCAGTGAAATGGGAATTATCATCCCGCCAATACATATAAGAGATAACCTCAAACTTAACCCGGCCCAGTACAGGGTTATGATCAAGGGCGTTGAAACAGCAGGTGCAGAACTTATGGTGAATCATCTTCTGGCAATGGATCCCGGTGGGATTGCTCTAAAAATAGACGGCATAGAAACCGTTGAACCGGCCTTTAAACTGCCGGCTCTGTGGATTTCCCCGGATATGGAGGAAGATGCAAAATTTGCAGGATACACGGTAGTGGACAATTCAACGGTTATTGCCACCCATCTCACAGAAGTGGTGAGAAACAATGCCCATGATCTTCTCGGTCGGCAGGATGTTCAGCATCTTCTGGATAATCTGTCCAAAACCAACCCCAAGGCCGTTGAAGAGCTGATTCCTGCATTGCTGACCCTGGGCAATGTTCAGAAAGTGCTTCAGAATCTGCTTCGGGAGCGGATTTCCATCCGGGATCTGCTCACTATTGTGGAAACCCTTGCCGATTATGCGCCCATGAGCAAGGATCCGGATCTGCTGACCGAGTATGTCCGGCAGAAAATTGCCCGGGGCATGCTTGCGCCTTATCTGGGCCAGGGCAGAAGTCTTCAGGTCATTACCCTTGACCGGGATCTGGAAGAGATGCTGACCAAAAATATAAAACATACCGAGCATGGCTCTTACCTGGCAGTTGATCCCGGAACCGTGGAAAAAATTATCAATGCCGTAAGCAGCGAAGTTGAAAAAATGGTTGCCATGGATGTCCAGCCGGTTATCATGTGTTCCCCGGCCCTGCGCCGTCACTTCAGAAAACTGGTAGAGCATGCTGTCCCTTCTGTTTTTGTGATATCCCATGCAGAAATCGTTGATGATATTACCCTGACAGCAGGGGGAAAGGTAACATTTAAAAAATGAAAAAAAAGATTTTCAGGGCCCAGAGCATTCAGCAGGCCGTCACCCAGGTCAAGGAAGCTTTAGGCGAGGATGCCATGATCCTCTCCACCAGAAAACTTCCCAGAAGCGTAAGCTCCCCCTATACCCGGCAGATGTTTGAAGTTGAGGCCGCTGTGTCAGACAGTTCAAGCCAGGTAAAGAAAGATATCCTTGAAAAAGCCGTTTCCCGGGATCAGTCAGCAGATGGGTACGGCGGAATAAAAGAAGAACTGCTCAGCATAAAGGATTTGATTTCCCTTGTGGGGTTGGGTTCGGGATTTCAGAACATGATCTGCGCCTATCCGGGAACCCAGGCGCTGTTTGCCTCCCTTCTGCGCAGCGGTGTGTCCGAACAGATGGTGACCTTTGTACTTCAGAACGCCCTTTATGCCATGGATAAGGATAAGATTCCGGAAACAGATAAAGGGGCTGTTTTAAAAAAATATGTACTCAGGCAGTTTGTCCGGCAGATAGAAACCAAAGATTTTTTTGACCTGCCGTCAGATCCGGGCCATCCCCATGTGGCTGCCTTTGTAGGGCCCACCGGTGTGGGAAAAACCACCACAATTGCAAAACTGGCTGCTGAACTGAGTCTTAAAAGAAAAAAAAAGGTGGGCCTTGTTTCAATTGACAATTATCGTATCGGTGCCTATGAACAATTAAAAGCCTATGCATCCATTATGGGGTTGATGTCTGTTTCTGCCTTTACCAGAAAAGATCTTGAAACAGCTCTTTTAAATATGAGCCGGATGGATATGGTGCTCATAGATACAGCCGGGCACAGCCATTCGGACAATGTACGGATGAACGAGGCCACACAGATGATAAACGGGAATTTTAATATGTCAGTGCACCTGGTTTTAAGTGTGACAACGGATTTTGTTGACATGAAACAGGCTGCCAGGGCATTTTCTTCATTAAAGCCGGACAGCTATGTGTTTACAAAAATTGACGAAGCCAGACGGTGTGGTAAAATTCTGGATCAGATCAGTCAGATGAAACTGCCGGTATCCATTGTTACCAACGGACAGAAAGTTCCGGAGGATTTAATTGTTCCGGATGTCAGTACAATGCTGGGTATTGTGCTGGGGACCGAGACTTGAGACAGGAGACAAGAAACAGCCGACTTCGTTGTGGCCGGGTCGGTGATCATGGTCCGGCCATGCCGGTTATATAAAATAAGGTATTGATTTGTTGGATCAGGACATTCAGGGTTACGGTGAAAAGGAGATATAAAAGGTGGATCAGGCAAATGGACTGCGGCACATTGTAAGAAAAGGACAATTGGCAAAAAGGAAATCCCCCGGCACAAAATCTGTGCCCAGGGTTATTGCTGTGACCAGCGGCAAGGGAGGCGTCGGTAAGACCAATCTGGTGGGTAATCTTGCCATTGCCCTGAGCCAGCGCGGTAAAAAAGTCGTGGTCCTTGATGCAGATGTGGGGCTCGGTAATATTGATATTATATTCAATCTCAGGCCCAGGTATAATATCAGCCAGGTGATCGCCGGTGAAATGAGTCTGTCTGATGTTATGGTCACCACCCGTCACGGTGTAAAAATTATTCCGGCAGGGTCAGGGTTTGCCAATCTTACTCAGCTTGCGGATGGTGAAAAGCTTAATCTACTGAACGCCTTTGAACGTCTGAGCGATACAATTGATATTGTGCTGGTTGATACTGGAGCCGGCATATCCTCCAATGTGCTGTATTTTAATTCTGCAGCCGATGAATCCATTGTTGTGGCCACAAATGAACCTACTTCCATTACAGATGCCTATGCACTGATGAAGGTTTTATCCAGGGAATATGGAACAAGGTATTTTAAACTGGTGGTGAATATGGTAAGGTCAGATAAAGATGCAAAATTAGTTTATGGGTCATTGAGCGGCGCCCTGGACCGTTTTCTGGGAAATGTGGTGCTGGAGTATTTTGGTTTTATCGGCCATGACCCCATGATTAAAAAAGCGGTGATGAATCGAACTCCGGTTATTGATTTTGCAGGCACATCTCCTTCAGCTGCTGTGTTTAAGGATTTTGCGGAAAAACTGGTTAAATCGCCGAGAAGAACCAATGCAGATGGGAACATCACTTTTTTTATGAAAAAATTATTTAATGCAGCAGATCAAGGTTGATATGAACTGGAAATTGACCTTATACACTGGATGAACACTGGATGAACAGGTTTTAATAACTCCACAGAGGTACGGTCTAAAAGCCTATGGGTAAGAAAAAAGACGACAGGTGGCGGGAAGACAGAATTCTGGAAAATGCGTATCTGGTCAAGTATATTGCCTCACGGTTTGCCAGACGTCTGCCTTCAAATGTGCTTTTTGATGAGCTTGTCAGTGCAGGGTCTCTTGGCTTGATTGATGCTGTGGATAAATTTGATACAGATAAGCATGTCAGTCTCAAGACCTATGCCCAGTACAGAATAAAAGGCGCTATTCTGGATGAGCTGAGAAGCATGGATACTTATTCCAGGTCCATGCGTAAAAAAATTCAGGATATTGCCCAGGCAGCAAAGCAAATAGAAAATAAAACCGGCGTTCCTGCCTCTGATCCTGAAGTGGCAGAGGCCCTTGGCATGGACCTTGAGTCTTATTATGATATGCTGACATCCATTCATGGTGCTGCAATTTTAAGCCTGGATGCATTTATATCTCCCCACAGAACCAATGCATTATCAAATAAAAGATTTGTATCCGGGTTAAAAGCCAGGGACAATCCTGCTGATTTATTTGACAGGGAGGAGTTGAAGGCTGTTCTGGCCAGGGCTATAGAAAAGATGGGAAAAAAGGAGCAATTGGTTGTTTCCCTTTACTATTATGAAGAATTAACTTTAAAGGAAATAGGAGAGGTGCTCTCTCTGACAGAATCCCGGATATGTCAGATTCACACTGCCGCATTGATCAAGCTGAAAATCAAACTCCAGGATTATTTTCAGTCAACATAAAACACAGGGGTTAAAGAGGGCCTGAAATGTCTGATACGACTACAGATGACGATCTTGTCTCCCAGGATGATATTGACAATCGTCTGGATTCCGGTCAAAATACGGGTTCTGACGGGGCAGGCAAAGAAGAAGAGTTTGGAGAGCTTTCTCAGGATGATATAGACAGCCTTTTAAACGGCTCGTCCATGGGCAGCGGATCTTCAGATGATGATTCTGGTGACATGGATGACGATGATTTTGAGCTGGTTTCCCAGGATGACATAGACAGCCTTCTGGAGGAATCCTCATCCAGAGATCTGGAAGATTCATCTGATGGGCCTGACCTCATTGATTCAGAATCCATGGAAGACACTGAAGAAGATCTGATTTCCCAGGATGACATAGACAGTCTGCTGGAGGATTCATCTGCCGTTGATCTGGAGGTGTCGTCTGCCGATTCTGATCTCAGTGATCAGGAAAGCATGGAAGATACTGAAGAAGAACTGGTTTCCCAGGATGACATAGACAGCCTGCTGGAGGGTTCGTCTGATGTTGATCTGGAATCGTCATCTGCCGATCCTGATCTCAGTGAACAGGAAAGCATGGAAGACACTGAAGAAGAACTGGTTTCCCAGGATGACATAGACAGCCTGCTGGAGGGTTCGTCTGATGTTGATCTGGAATCGTCATCTGCCGATTCTGATCTCAGTGAACAGGAAAGCATGGAAGACACTGAAGAAGAGCGGGTTTCCCAGGATGACATAGACAGCCTGCTGGAGGATTCATCTGCTGATGATCTGGAAGTGTCATCACACGGCCCTGACCTCAGTGGTACGGAAAAGGGGAGCAGGGGACCTGAATCCGGCAATGAGGATGTGATTGACGAATCCCAGGGAATTGACATTCAGGATTGTCTGATTACCCAGGAAGTGCTGGATCAGTTGATAAAGGAAGATGAAGAAGCTGAAAACCAGGCGGATGATGAAATAGAACCATCCCTGGAGACAGAAGCGGTTCCGGAACAGGATCAGCAGCCGGATTTAAAAGAAGAACCCGATGCACAGGTTGATTCAGAAGAAGAGCCGGATTTACAGCCTGTTTCAGGCGCAGAGACGGACGCTGAAGCAGATTCGGTTCCACTGGAAAATCAGGGGGAAGATGTCAGCCAGAATGATATTGATGCACTGCTGGATGATCCCGATGATGACATGACTGATGATGAGGAAAGCGGAAAATCACTGATTTCTCATAAGGATATAGACTCTCTGCTGGGAAGCACTGAGGAGGATGATGAAGATTTTCTCGGCGATGTTGATTCAGATGGTTCCTTTGGTGACACTTCACTGGGGCTTGATGATGACGATCAGGAAATTGAACCTGATGACGCAGGTGAAGAGTTTTATCCCTACGATGAAGCAGAAAAAAGTGATCAGGTTGTATTGGAGGCTGGAGAGGACACTCAGGTCGAGAAAGACACAGACGTCGGGAAAGAAAAAGAAAAACGTACTGGAGAAAAAAAATTCTCGTTAAAAAAAGTATTGGTTTTTGCGTCCATATGCATTGTTTTATCTGTTTCAGGTGCGTCTTATTATATTTTAAACGCCATGAAAGATAAAAGCGAGTCTGAAAATCAGGTTGTTTTGGAAGAACCGGTACAGTCAGACGGGCCTGAGGTGGAAACCGTGGAGATTGATCTTCGGAAAACTGCAAATCTGCCTGATTCCGGCACTGTGGACCTGAATGGGTTTTTTGTGCTTTCTCCAACTGAAGAGAGCGGGTTTGTCTATGTTTCCGCCGACCTTTCAATAGATTATTCCCGTGGCAGAGCCCTTTCCGAGATAAATAAACATATGGCCCTTTACAGGGATATAATTTATGATGCCATCAGTCATGCCATTGCCAGGGATACCAATGCAGTGTCTGAAAAAGAGCTGCTTTCTGCAGTAAAAAAAGCGCTGAACAGCGCGCTTCCTGACAACTATATCGAAAAGGTCAGTTTTACACGGTTTAAAACTGGATAGGAGGTGGTGTTTGCATGACAACCATACCCGGACACAATATAGTCATTCAGCAGTCAGGGGCATTGCATGAGGCCATACACCATGTAAAACCCAATGCACCCCTGCCTGAACAGCTGGCATACCATCAGGCAGCACGGGAGGCCCTTGAAAAAAGCAGTGTACAGGAAACTGAAAAGCCGGAAAAAGCAAAGCAGAAAAAGGAAAAAGCCATAGAGGAAAGAGAAGCACGCAGGGAAAGGGAACGGCAGAAAAGAAATGCTGAGAAAAAGAAAAAAAAATCAGAAAAGGATAAAACAGCCGATTTTCCAGGGAGTCTGCTTAATACCACTGTATGATTGAATTGTTTTCCATTGAATTCTGGATCTGTATACAGCTGTTTGTCGATCTTGTTTTTGCCGCTCTTTTGTTTATATTTGTAAAAAGGGTGGGTAAAGCGTTGAAAAACAGACCAGAAGCCGAGGACTTAAGTTTCGGGTCTGATCCAGGGTCAAAACTTAGGTCTAAGCTGGACAGCTATCCTGCAGAAAAAGCGGCAGAGGAGATTATTGGCCTGCTGGAGCCCCTTGTTGCTGAAGCAGAACGTGCGGCGAAAATCTTTGACGGTCAGATAAAGGAAAAGAAGAAATTGATAAACGGGGTCAATGATGCCCTGGATTCAAGAATTATAAGTATCAATCTTCTTCTTTCACGGGCTGAGGCCCTTTACAGATCCCAGAAGGAATCCAGTCCACTTGAAGCATGCCAGCGGCCAAACGATTTTTCAAATGCTCCTTTTAATCCCTCTTCCAGCAGCCGCCCTTCAGACCTGGGTAAAAAAGGGGATGTATTTGACCAGCAGAAGCGTATTATTGATTTATACACCCAGGGGTTCGGCATTGAGGCCATAGCCTCAAAGCTGTCCATGCCCAAGGGGGAAGTTCAGCTGGTGGTCAGTCTTAAACAGAAATTTGTCAATATGGAAAATCAAAAGTGATCAAGGGCATTGATATTTTATCTTCTGACGTGAAGCTCAGACCTGAAGCCAATGAAAAATCAGTGCTTTCTTTTTTAAAAAAAAACGATATTGTAGAGGCCAGGGTGCTGAAACTCATCCCCCCGTCAAAGGCTGAACTTCTCATTGCAGGGAAAAAAGTAGTGGCAGACACCAGTGTTTTTCTAAAACAGGGGGACACCATTCAGCTGAAGTTTACACCTGAAAAAAACCTTCAGATTTTAAAGCTTGTCTCTCCTTCAAACAGGGACGTCCCATCTGCTGCTGCCCTGCTTGGCGCTTTAACAAAGGCCGGTCCCTTTTCCCATTTACAGAATCTGTTTGGTGGGCTCACAGATGTGACAAAAACGTCCATCCAGGAAAATTTGCAGTCTATCCCTTTTTTTTCAGAAATGAAAGCAGATCCATCCCTTATGGGGGAAAGAGCCGGACAGACGGGAAAGATGCTGCAGCAGCTTGGGGAGAAACTCCTTGAACTGGCCTTAAAATCTGAACATGCAGACAAGGGTTTTCTGCCCCGGGTTCTAAATCAAAGCGGTCTGCTTCACGAAAGAAATCTGTCCCGCCTTTTATTTAACCCGCCCTCTGTTTTGGGGAAGGAATCCTTAGCTGCGGGGAAAGATGTTCCTGTTTCCGGGAAAGAACTGCCTGAAAAATTTTCTAATCTGGATCTCAAAGCCTTTGTTTTAAAATCCCTGGCAGGAGATACGGGAAAAGATCCAGTCCTGATCCGGTCTTTAAAGGGGTTTGCTGAAACCATTGAAAAATTTCAGGTTTTAAATCATCACACCTCAGATACCAATAGATATTTGATTCCCTTTCCTGTTTTTGCCGATGATTTACTGGGGTCAGGACAGCTTTTCCTGGATCTGGGCAAAGCCGCCAGGGAAAGAGACAAAAAGGAAAGCCGTCTGATAAAACTCTCCATTCTTTTGAATATGTCTTTTCTGGGTGCCGTCAGGGTGGACGGGTCTGTTCTGAACAAGGAGATTTCAGGGGTTTTCAAGGTCTCCAGTGAGGACATGGTTAAATTTGTAAAATCACATATTTCAAATCTTAAAAAAGCCCTTTTAAAACAGGGGTTTACCCTGACCAGCATGGAATGCAGAATGGCCGCTTCGGTAGAGCTTGAAGAAAATGCGCTTTTTAACATGGTTTTAAAAGAGGATCAGGACAGGGCAGACCAGGGTGTGGATATAATTATATGAAAACCAGGGGGATTCAAATCGGGATTGGTTCTTTTGCTCTGTGCACAGGTGCTTTGATTTATCTTGTGGACCGGCCTCCAGAATCCACCTATTTTGTGGATCAGTTTTTTTACAAATTTACTTTATATGGAATTATTCCAAATATTTTTGGAAGTGCCCATAAAAATCTGGCATCTTTTCTGCACGTGTTTTCCTTTGTAATGATATCAGCAGGTATTTCAGCGGATTCAAAAACCGGATATTTAATGACAGCCCTGGGCTGGGCCGCGGTTAATACGGCTTTTGAAGTCGGTCAATATTTTGACACGGCTGCTGCCGCCATGGTTCCGGCATGGTTTGAAAATTATCCCCTGCTTGACGCAGTGGACAAATATTTTACAGCGGGCTGTTTTGATATCTTTGATATTGCAGCTGTTTTTGCAGGCGCAGCAGCTGGTTTTTTTGTACTGGTTGGTATAGACCTTTATCTTGTAAGATCAGGGGGAGAGCTCAAACTATTTGGAGAAAAAAGGATTTTAAATGAATAAGATAAGTGCGTTAAAAATCATGCGGGGGGCAGCTGGATGTTTTGCGGCTGTTCTGGGGATGGCAGCCATTATTGCAACCAGTGGAGACAGCGGCGGCGGGTCTGGCGATGCAGCACCGCCTGCAACCGGCGTGGTAATTGATATGCCGGCTGACGGCAGTGCCTATGTTCACGGCTGCACTGTCAGTTTTATCAGTAAATTATCGGATCCGGCCGATGGTGAGACCTATACGTATTCCTGGATTTCAGACCAGGACGGGGAGCTTGGTACGACCACCAATGTCACCTCCAATGCCCTTTCTTCAGGTCCCCATGAAATTATTCTGACGGTAACAGACGCGGCCGGTAATACCGTGGGCTCTGATTCGGTTAACATTACCATTGGCGAAGCAGATACCTCTTCTGATGCCGCATCAAATACCCCGCCCAATGCAGACATTACCTCACCTTCAACCCTTTTGTCCTTTAATACAGGGGAAACCATTACCTTTGAAGGAACAGGAACAGATGCTGAAGACGGCACCCTGACCGGAGATGCCCTTGTGTGGAGTTCAGACCGGGACGGCGGCCTTGGTACAGGCGCTTCCCTTTCCAATGCCAGCCTAAGTGAAGGCGAGCACACCATTACCCTGACGGCTTCAGACACCAGCGGCAGTTCAGCCATGGCGTTTATCATTATCACGGTGGGGTCTTCGGCCAATGCACCGGCGGTTATCATTTCAAGTCCTGCAGAAAGTCCTTCAGGCACCTATGAGGCCAAAGCCGGGGATACCATCAATTTTATCGGCAGTGCATCAGACTTTGACGGATCTCCCATTGCAGATGAAAATCTTGAATGGATTTCTTCAAGGGATGGAAAAATTGGGACCGGCAGTGTATTGTCCCTTGACACCAGCAATATCCCTTTGAAAAATGCGCCCTTGAAAGAGGGTGACCATACCATTTATCTCAGAGCCTCTGGCAGCGCAGGGACAGGTCAGGCATCCATCGTAATTACCCTTGTGAATACAGGCCCTGCTGCAGACATATCCAATCCACCCAAAACCTGTCCAGATACCAATGCCCTGTGCCAGACCTTTGCCCCGGGGGAATGGATTGATTTTCATGGAACTGCTTTGGACAGTGAAGACGGAGATCTTTCCGGAGACAGCCTTGAATGGAGATCCCATATTGACGGGCTTCTGGGAACAGGCGAGCGCCTCAGCATTAATACAGACAATGTCCAGGCCCTGAACAATTCCCCCATGACCCATGGGGAGCATATCATCACCTTGATGGCAAAGGACAGCTGGGGCTCAACTGGAACAGATTCGATTATCATTAATATCGGGGAAAACACTCCGCCTGTACCTTCCATTACCTATCCTGAAGGGGATTATACCAGTCCGGCATCCACCGGGTATGTTATTTTTTTCGGAAAGGCCGAAGACGCGGAAGAGGGGTCCCTGACCAGTGATACCCTGGAATGGTTTCGCTCGGATCAGGCCAATACAATCACACCCGGGGAAGCACCCGGATCAGGGGTGCTGACCTCCTCTGTAAGTCTTGATATTTCATCGTTTGAAGCAGGCATCCATACCATTTCCCTTGTGGCCACGGACAGCAATGGGGAAAAAGGGGTTGTCACACGCAGTATAACCGTTCCATAGAGAAGACATATCACTGCCCCCAGCGGTTGCCTGTCAGGAAAAAAGTCTGATCTCCTTTGGTTCTCAATGTTCCTGACAGCCAACCGCTGGGGGCTCTTATAGGTCTTCGCATATGGATTGAGTCCTTCCTCTTATAGTTAGAAGGTAAGATTGGTATCAGTTCACTTGCGAACATCTATAATCGGCTTTTCCATAAAAATTTGATAATCGAGTAAAAGGAAATGAATATGCCAGAACATCTCATGACGTTTTTAAAAAAAAGAACAGCCTGCTTTGCCTGCTTTTTTGTTTTTTTTATAATGACTTCTGTGCCAGCCTTTGGTACTGAACCTGTGGTTACCATAACCTCTCCGGATGATGGCTCTGACGCTTTTTACGGAAACCGTGTGGATTTTGTGGGCAGTGCTGTTGATGATACAGACGGGGATTCCATTGCCTCTTACAGCTGGACATCTGACCTTGACGGTGCGCTTTCCACAGATCCGACCTTTCATTCAAACAATTTAAGTGTGGGCGAGCATTCGATTAAGCTCTTTGCAACAGATTCAGGATCTGAAACCGGGTTTGCCCAAATTTCCTTAATCATTAAGAACAATAATCCCACGGCTAGAATAATTTCTCCCTATGGAGGACGAATCTTTGACTATGGCCAAAACATCCCTTTCACAGGAAAAGGAACTGATATAAAGGACGGAATACTCTTCGGTAACAGTATGTCATGGTCTTCAGATATTGACGGTGTGATCGGTACCGGGCAGAATTTCGGCACCACTAACCTTTCCAGTGGCTCACACACCATTACCCTGACAGTCACAGATTCCAACGGCGGCACAGGCACTGCCACAGTGGTTATACAAGTTAGAAATACCGTTCCGGAAACCGAAATAAGTGCTCCAGCAGACGGTTCAAATTTTGCCTTTGGTGAACTGATTACGTTTCAGGGAAAAGCGGTTGATCCTGAACAAGGAAATTTGATCGGGGATGCCCTTGTCTGGACCTCCAGCCAGGGAGATCCAATGGGAACCGGAGAAAATCCTGGCATTGATACCCTGTCCAGTGGCAGCCATGTCATCACCCTGACAGCCACGGACAGCGGCGGCAACAGCTCTTCAGATGATATCACCATATCCATCGGCAATGCCCCGCCCCATGCAGAAATCACAGCCCCTGAAGACGGAAGTTCCTTTGGATACAAGGAATTCATTACCTTTAAAGGAATTGGATCAGATACGGAAGACGGTGATCTTGCTGGAAGTGCTCTGGTGTGGACCCGTTCAGCAGCAGCAGGAGAAGATGTTGAAATAGGAACTGGAAAAACACTTTCAGTTAATAATTTTCCCAGCGGTACCCATACCATTGTCCTGACAGTTACGGATACAGAGGGTCTGTACGCAGAAGACAGCATTGCCCTTATAGTGGGGAATGCCCTTCCATCAGCCGAGATAATCGCTCCCCTTAATGACAGCGCCCATGTGTTTGGTACGGCCATTCAATTTGAAGGAAGTGCCGTTGATCCTGAGGATGGATCTCTGACAGACAGCAGCCTGTCCTGGTCATCCTCAAAGGACGGAGTGATCGGATCAGGGGCCAGTGTGTCCCGAAGCGACCTGTCTGTGGGCAGCCATGTCATCACCTTGGCAGCCAAGGACAGCGAAGGCAAAGCAGCGGAAGCATCCATCAATATCACAGTGGGAGATCAGGCACCCGATAGTATTTCCATTGACACGCCCATGGACGGGGCAAGTTTTTATCTCGGTGAATTTATCGAATTTAAAGGAATTGCTTCAGACAAGGAGGACGGGTCCTTAAAAGGAGCTTCCCTGGTCTGGACGTCGGATTTTGAAAAAACATCATTGAATCCAGCAGGCACCATAGGGGAAGGAAATTCCTTTTCAGTAAGCAATCTGAAAAAAGGAGAACACCTGATAACCCTGACGGCAACAGACAGCAGTGGTGCGTCTGTTTCCACCTTTATTGTGATAGAGGTACTCAATCAGCTTCCAGTTCCCCGGATCACAGCGCCTTTAAACAACGCGTCCTTTGTTCAGGGGGAGGAAGTCAAATTTTCGGCCAGTGTCACCGATGCCGAGGATGTGCAGCTTACCGGCAGCGCCCTTGTCTGGAAGTCAGATATAGATGATGTGATCGGTACGGGTGTGACCCCGTCAGCTGTTCTTTCATCTGGAAAACACACCATCACCCTTATGGCCATTGATGCACAGGGTGACAGTGCAGAAGACAGCATTTCCCTGACCGTTGAAGCCGGACAGGAAAATGACCCATTAGCCCTTGAAAAAGACAATGTGTCAGTTAATTTCATGTCTCTGTGTCTGGATGCCACTGAAACCATAAGTATCACCGGCGGATTCCTGCCCTTAAGAGCCAATATAAAGCAGTATTCTCCAAAAATTGTTGAATCTGAGATCACCCATCGCATATTGAAAATCAAACCTTTGGAAACCGGGACCACAACACTTGAGGTCCGGGATCACAATGAGCATGTCATTTCTTTGACGGTTGAGGTGCTGCCCGAATCAGGCGAATTTTCCACTGCCAGCGCAGGACCGGATCAAAATGTGATGGAATTTGAAACCGTGACCCTTGACGGGTCTTTTTCAGTGCCGGGCAATTCCGGGATCACATCCTGGAACTGGCAGCAGATCAGCGGCAGCGTAAATGTGGTTCTGTCAGATCCTTCTGCTGAAATAACGACCTTTGTGGCCCCTTGTGCGGATTTTGTCTCATCATTGACCTTTCAGCTGACCATAACAGACAATAAGGGAAATAAAAGTACAGACGAAATAACAGTGAGTGTTGGGGACAACGGCATAGAACAATTTCCAGATCTGGCGGCCACCTTTAAAAGTGCCGATGGGTCCCATAATCTGGGCATGAACATAGTTGGACAAGGGGATCTGGTTCTGCTCAAGGGCCGGTATTCGGAGTTTATTTCAGAACAGTACAACAGGCCGGGCAATATGATTTACGGGCTGATACAGTGCAGAATCAAGGTGCCCTCTCCAGGGGACAGGGCTGATTTTATTATTTATCTGCCTCAGGGCCTGGCCCAGGACTACAGCTGCTACAAGTACAATGATGCAAAGGGGTGGTATGGGGTCACAGAAAACATCATGTTTGATGCCGCCAGGCAAAAAGCGTATATTTCCATTGTGGACGGCGGTCCCTGTGATGATGACGGCGCTGCAGACGGGATCATCACGGATCCGCTGACCTTTGGCACCCCGCCCATGGAAAACACCGACCCGCCTGCAGCAGAGGAAGATAGCGGAGGTGGCGGCGGCGGTGGAGGTGGCGGCTGCTTTTTATCCACCCTTTTCTAAATACAGGGATATAAATACGGGGGATACTTTTATAAATACGGGGGACACTTTACCTATTTTCGCACTATAAATACGGGGGGGGGGGGGACACTCTAAATACGGGGACACTTTACCTGTTTTTTATTTAAAAGCCATCAGTACTCAGCTAAAAGCTAACAGCTAACGGCTAACAGCTGTCGATGATCATGGGCCGGCCATGCCGATTATATGAAAAGTTGAACGGAAAATCATGAAGCACAAAAAAAGAAAAAAAGCAGTGGCTCTGGCCTATAATCCTGAAAAGGCCGCTGCTCCCAAGGTTCTGGCTAAAGGAGAAGACAGGATTGCTGAAAAAATTCTCGAAATTGCCAGAAAATACGATATTCCGGTGAAGGATGATCCAGATCTGGTGGAAGTATTGTCAAAACTTGATATTGACGAAGAGATCCCTCCTGAAATTTACGCGGCTGTTGCTGAACTGCTCGCCTTTATTTATTCTTTGAATTCAAAAAAAGGGGCCTGATCTTTATATGAAAGCCATCAGCTGTCAGCCATCAGTACTCAGCTAAAAGCTTTCATGCTTTGTTGTGTCTGTCAAGGCATAGACGTTTATAAGAAACACTCGTCAAAGTATTATCATTGGCGGCGTTTCATTCTTCGTTGTGGCCGGATCGATGATCATGGTCCGGCCATGCCGGTTATGAAGATCCCTAAAGTCTTTTTGGAATAATTTTCCTCCCAGGCGTCAAAATTTCCTTTCTCAAGTGTTAAAAATCCAGCCTTGAAGAATCTGCCGGCAGGGCAGCTGTATTTGTCATAATGGACAAACAGGCTGTCTGTCTGCCGTACAGCCGCTGCATACCAGGCTGTGCTGTGGCAGTGGCATTTTTATTGCATTCTTTCTGTTTAAGCCAAAAAGAGACAGAGCAAGAGGTAACTTAAAACCAGGTGTAAGTAAAACCAGGTGTAAGGATAAACATATGATTCTTGAAATGACACGGCCGGTCCAGGGCGGACTCAGGCAGGAGAAAAAACTTGATGTAACAGCAAATCATCTTGCCAATGTTGATACAGCCGGATTTAAAAAGGATGTGGTGAGTTTTGACAAAATGTTCAAGGCAAAGCTCAATACAGACCTGACCCAGGGAGACATCAAGCGTACAGGGAATGTGCTGGATCTTGCCATGGCAGATGAGGGGTTTTTTAAGGTCGATACACCGGCTGGCATCAGGTATACAAGAAACGGCACGTTTACCCTCAATGAGAACAACGTGCTGGTGAATCAGAACGGAGACGTGGTTCTCGGTCAGGCAGGACAGATCGTTCTGGACGGAGAAAATATTGATATCAATAAAAACGGTGACATATTTGCTGATAATGAATTCATTGACACCCTTGATATTGTAACCTTTGACAATCTTGAAAATCTTTTCAAACAGGGCCATGGTAATTTTGTTTATAGGGGTGATCCAGGGGAGGAGCAGGTTCCGGACACAATTAAAGTGAAGCAGCGGTCCCTTGAAGGGTCCAATGTTGAAACGGTGAATGAGATGGTGAATATGGTCGATCACAACAGAATGTACGAGGTGTTTCAAAAGATGATTATCACCTTTGACGAGGTGGACGGCAAGGCCATTAATGAGGTAGGAAAACTGCAATAGACAGATCAGGAGGAAATATATGATCCGAGCGCTTTGGACCGCAGCAACAGGTATGAACGCCCAGCAGATGCAGACAGATGTGGTGGCAAATAATCTGGCCAACTCCAGTACCACAGGGTTTAAAAAATCCAGGGCCAATTTTGAAGACCTCATGTACCAGACCATGCTGGTGGCCGGGGCCACTACACCGGGTGGGGGGCAGGTGCCCACAGGCATACAGGTGGGCATGGGGGTTAAGCCGGCCGGGGTTCAGAAACTCTTTACCCAGGGGGATTATGTGCAGACAGGCAATGACCTTGACATGTCCATCCAGGGCGATGGATTTTTCAGGGTGCTTCACGGTGATGAAGAGCTCTATACCCGGGCGGGCAATTTTACCCTGGACAGTGAGGGATTTATCACAACACCCAGCGGGGACAGGCTTCAGCCCGAGATTGCCCTGCCTCCGGAAACCACCCTGGTGACCCTTCAGGATAACGGGACACTGACGGTGCATGGGGCAGAGGATCAGATCCTTGCAACAGAAGAGATAAACGTTTACACCTTTGTGAACAATGCCGGTCTTTTTGCCGTGGGCAACAATCTTTTCAGGCCCACTGAAGGCTCTGGCGTGGCAGTTGAGAATATTCCCGGAGAAGACGGGGCAGGAACAGTGATCAATAATAATCTGGAGATGTCCAATGTCAGTGTTGTTGAAGAAATGGTGGCCATGATTGTGGGCCAGCGGGCCTATGAAGCCAATTCAAAATCCATTCAGACAGCGGACACCATGCTGGGGACGGCCAACGGTATAAAGAGGTAAATCAGGTGTATGTTTATAAGAAACTTGAAACAAGAGACAAGAAACAAGACTCTGTACAATTCATGTTTCATGGTTTGTTGTGATGCTGTGCATCATGTGAGTTATTTAAAAATCAATTTCTGCAATTTAAAACCAAAGGGAATGGTATGAAACAGTATTATCGCATCCTGGTGCATGGATGTCTGATTTTTTTCTGGATCAGCCTGTGCAGTGCTGCAGCAGTCAGTTCCGCCCAGGGTAAAGCCGGTATTGCAGACAATGAAATAAGCATGACATCAAATGAAATACGTTTTGCCGAAAGAGATACAGGGATTGCCGAAAGAGATATAGATAGTGCAAAAGGTGATACAGGTCGTCCAAAAAGCGATATAGATATTTCGGAAAATGATTCAGGCGCTGCACAGAGAGATGTCAGTACAGAGAATCCAGCCCTGAACGTAAGAATTGAGGTCAGCCAGTCAGCAGAGGTGAATTTTAGAAAAATTTATTTAAAAGAAATTGCTGACATTAATGCGTCAAAATTTCTAAAGCAGCAGATTCAGACCATTGATCTTGGGTTTGCCCCGAAATTCGGAGAAGTAAAAGGTTTATCCAGGGATCAGGTTATATCCAGGATCAGATCCTGCCCTGGCCTGCCCCATGACATGGATCTGCAGGTGCCTGAACAGATATTTGTAAAACGGGCCTGCCAGCGTATTCCAGAAACCCGGTTCAAGAATCTGTTTATGGATTACGTCAAAGAGCGGGTAGAGGGAAAAGAATTTCATGTCAGGGATTTTGAGGTCAGGAATTCCGGCCTTTACAAAAAAGGGGATACGTCTCTTGTCCTGGTCTCAGACCATACCAGGGATGTAAAGGGAAGGCTGACCCTTTACGTAAATGTGGATATTGACGGAGAAAAGTGCGACAGGGCAGCCCTTTCAGGCATTGTAGATGTGTTTGACCATGTGGTGACCGCCGCAAGAACCTTAAGACGGGGCAGTATTGTTTCCGCGTCCGACCTTTGCGTTGAAAAAATGAATATTTCAAATATTTATGGTCATTACCTTTCCTGCAAAGAGGATGCTGTGGGCCTGGCCCTGAAGTCCAGTGTCCGTCAGGGCAGGCATATCAGACAGAAAATTCTGGAAGATCCCCCTATGGTCTACAAGGGAAAAATGGTGCAGATCATTGCCTCCTCAGGCAATCTCTGCATAACCACCTCAGGTGTTGCCAGGGAAGACGGGAGATTGAACGACCAGATCCCGGTTGAAAATATACGCTCAGGAAGGATTGTGCACGGCGTGGTGATCGGGAAATCCATAGTTAAAGGGCTTTACCAGGCCTATTAACTGAAAGCTGATGACTTTATATGAAAGTGTTAAGTTTTAAGTGTTAAGTTTTAAGCCAGTGACGGCAGACGGCTTTCATGTTTTGTTGTGCCTGTCAAGGCATGGCCGTTTATATGAAAGTCGTGTAATCCCGGCCGCCGATTCGGGGTATTGCCCTACGCTCATAGAGCCAAGGCTCCTCTTCGAGTCTCACAAATCACAAGGATTTGCTCCGAGGCGAGCGGCAGCTGTTCAGTGTATCCGCACCTCACAGCTGCCGCTCAAAACCGCTACGGGCAAAACCCCGAACCGGCGGCCTCTGTATCGGACTTTCATGCTTTGTTGTGAGCATGCTGCTCATGGTCGTTAGTACTAAAGGCTGAAGGCTGAAGGCTTTCATTTAAAGATCGAAATACAGAAATAATACAGGAGGAGGCATGCAGAAAAAAACAGCTGTTTTTACGGCAATTGTATTGACCGTTCTGATATCGGGATGCGCGTCTGTTGAAAAAGAAAATCCTTTAACGGTTCTGCCCGAGGGCATTTCCGCACAGCCTGCACTTCAGCCCCAGTACGCAATGCTTCCCCCGTCTGAAGGCTCTTTGTGGACCGAGGCCAGTGATCCGCTCTTTGAGGACACAAAGGCAAGAAATCCAGGAGATACCCTGGTGGTGGATATTGTTGAAAATTCATCCTCAAGAATGGATGTGAATACGGAAACGAGCAGGGAATCCAATATGAATATCGGGGTGCCCAATTTTTTCGGGGAAATGCGCAAATACGAGGCCCTGGCCAATCCAGTCAGAAAAGGCATGCTGGCAGACAAACTTGTCGGAACGACCTACACCAATGAATTTGAAGGAGAAGCCTCAAGTGACCGCATGGGTCAGGTTACTGCTTCCATTTCCGCCAGGATAACAGAGGTGCTTCCCAATGGAAATTTAAGCCTTTACGGCCGGCGGGCCATGAAGGTGAACAATGAGGTTCAGTATATTGTGGTCTCAGGCGTTGTAAGGCCCCAGGATATTTCATCTGACAACAGAGTGCAATCAACCTATCTGGCAGATTCAAGCATTGAGTATTTTGGCCGGGGCGCTTTGGCAGACAAGCAGAAACCCGGATGGGGCACCCGGCTGTTTGATAATTTCTGGCCGTTTTAAGATTTGAAATTCTGTAATTCGATTAACGTCCATGCCTTGACAGGCACAACAAAGCATGAAAGCTGTTAGCTGTTAGCTTTTAGCTGAATACTGAAGGCTGATGGCTTTCATATAAACGGCATGAGCAGCGTGCTCACAACGTAGATAGGGTCGTAGACGCGAAGCCAAGTCCAATTAGAGGCAGCCGGTTCGGGGTTTTGTCCGTAGCGGTTTTGAGCGGCAGCAGTGAGCACGGATGCTCAAAACAGCTGCCGCTCGCATCAAGGCAAATCCTGGATGATTTGCGAGGGCCGAAGGCAAGCGACTGCTTACATGAGCGGAGGACAAAACCCCGAATCGGCTGCCGGCGCACCACGACTTTCATATAAAACAGGGTGGAATTATGAATAAAAAGAATTGTTTTATAACAGATACGT
Source organism: Thermodesulfobacteriota bacterium (assembly GCA_034660495.1). Classification (GTDB taxonomy): domain Bacteria; phylum Desulfobacterota; class Desulfobacteria; order Desulfobacterales; family Desulfobacteraceae; genus DATFJZ01. The sequence goes on from JAYEJJ010000221.1 coordinate 55,677, forward strand.
ATGTTTCCAGGTACATTTTCCATGGGGTCAGGTATATTTCCCGTGGCGTTAAGTACATTTCCCATGGCGTTATATCCCTTTCCCACGGATGCTTAACTCTTCTGACTCCCTGTTCTATTTTTTTATGTTCCGGTAAATTTGTTTTTTACGGGTTTCTGGTGATTTGTCTGTTCTGTATTGATCCGGCCTGGGGGGCACGGATAAAGGACCTTGCTGCCATCAAGGGGATTAGAACCAATCAGCTGACAGGATACGGCCTGATTGTGGGGCTTGACGGAACCGGAGACAAGGCAGGCACAGATTTTACCACCCAGGCACTGGCCAATATGATGGAGAGAATGGGCATTCATGTGGACAAAAATTCACTCAGTGTGAAAAATGTGGCAGCCGTGATGCTCACCGCCAATATCCCGCCCTTTGCACGGATTGGGAATAAAATTGATATCATGGCCTCTTCCATTGGCGATGCCAAAAGTCTCATGGGCGGCACACTTTTATTAACCCCGCTCAAGGGGGTGGATGGAAAGGTCTATGCCCTGGGACAAGGTCCGGTGACCATAGGCGGAATGGGCGCCGGGGGGGCCGGCGGCACCACACAGAAGAATCATCTCCAGGTGGCAAGAATAGCCAATGGCGCAACCATTGAAAGGGAGATCCCTTTCCGGCTGGATGGTAAGGAATTTTTAACCCTGTCTTTGTTTAATCCTGATTTTACAACGGCCAAACGCGTTTCTGATACCATTAATGCCTCCATTGGCGAGGGGATTGCCGAAGCAGTGGATTCCAGCGCCCTCCGCCTGAAAATTCCGGAAAATATGCGAGAGGCAGATGTGGCTGAATTCATCGCTGATATTGAAACATTAAGCGTTGTGCCGGATACACGGGCCAAGATCGTTGTCAACGAAAAAACAGGCACCGTTGTTATCGGAGAAAATGTGACCATTTCAACAGTTGCTGTGGCCCACGGCAATCTGACCGTGACCATTAAAAAATCCAGTGACGTGGTCCAGCCCCAGCCGCTGGCCGGGGGAGAAACCGTTGTCACACCGGAAAATGAAATAACCATGGAGGAAGAGGATGTCAAGGTCATGCCCCTGCCGGGCAGTTCAACCATTGGGGAACTGGTCAAGGGGCTGAACGCCATCGGGGTTTCCCCAAGGGATCTGATCAGCATCCTTCAGAGCATCAAGGCATCTGGTGCGCTTCAGGCAGAACTTGAAATAATTTAGTAGAAATAATTCAGTAGAAATAATTCAGGAGTACGATGGATACAGATATAATCAGCCAGAACCTTGGCCAGGCCGGCCTTGAAAAACTGAGAAGGAACAGCACCAAAAATCAGAACAGCTTTCTGAATCAAAACAGCTCTCTGAATCAGAATATCACCCGGAATCAGAGCGATTTTATGAATCAGACAGGCAGCTGTATTGATACCACCAGCCGGGATCAGGCTGGCAGCCTGAATTCGAAAAACTCAGACACCACTGAAAATACTGAATTAAAGGAAGCCTGCCAGGGATTTGAAGCTATTTTTTTAAACAGCCTGATGAAGTCCATGCGTACCTCCCTGCCAGGAGACGGGCTCTTTAAGGAGAGCCACGGCATGGGTATCTATAAATCTATGTATGACCGGTATTTAACAGAGGATATTGCCAAAAATAGCCCCGGCACGGGAATTGGGCAGTATCTTTACAGGCAGCTGCAGGATCAGGCCCTTTAAATCGCCTATAAAAAGTAGGTGACCCCACTAGGTGAGTTTGAGAACGCCGATGATGATGCCGGCCATGGTCACGGATAATCCAAAAGACCAGATCATGAACCGGTCAATTCTTTTGGTGAGGAGCTCAAAGCGGTTGTTCATGGTTTCAGTCAGTTTATCAAAGCGCTTATCAATCTGTAGGAACCGTTCATCCTGCTTCTCAAACCTTTTGTCCTGCTTCTCAAACCTTTTGTCCTGCTTCTCAAACCTTTTGTCCTGCTTCTCAAACCTTTTGTCCTGCTGTTCAAACCTTTTGTCCTGCTGTTCAAACCTTTTGTCCTGCTGTTGAAAGCGTTTTTCATGCATTTCAAACCCCTGTTTCATCTGCTCAAACCCCTGTTTCATCAGCTCCCGCTGGTTCTTCAGCTCTTCTTCTACCCGGACCATGCGCTCTCTGAGCTCTATTTCATAGACGTGGGGCGGTTTTGCAAGACTTTGATCGCTGAGCCACTGGCTGATGTTTTTGCGGACAAATTACCCTATTTCCTGAAAATCCTCATTTGCTAAGGCCATGGCTGCTCTCCTTTTATTTTGGGGTATGGTCACTGCATTTTCGGGTTTGATTATAACATCTGCCACCCTGGGGTGGGGTCAGGCTTCGGTTATTGCGCTTTTGTTTTAATTTGTCTTTAAACAGAGTCCTTTGTCAAAAGCGTAATAACCGAAGCCCGACCCCGTTAATCACTCTTATTTGTACAACGGGAGCAGGGCTTTTTCAAGGGAAAATTTTTTTTCTGTTTTAACATCAGATTTATTCAAAAGTCATTGTTATTGCAATACTATTGCAGTTTGGGGTATCCTTCATAAGTACTTTACACTTTTTATTTTTTTTAACCACGAAACACACGAAAGGCACGAAAAATATAAAAATCAAACAAAAAAGTGTAAACTACTTTTGAAGCATTATGAAGAATGCCCAGTTTGGCTGTACTTCCATAAAAAATGTGTAATTATGTTTTTTTGTTTTGATTGTTACATAATTACAGATTATAATGTTTTCAACTTCAATGCAATAGAAGGAAGCAGATGACAAAACGGGAATTGATAAAGCTCTTGAAAAAATCGGGCTGGAAATATCTCAGAGAGGGGCGGCATGAAGTCTGGGGTAAAAAAGGGAAAACGATCCCGCTCCCACGACATGCCGGAGATATCCCCGTGGGAACCGTTAACAGAATTTTGAAAAGAGCAGGCATTAAGAAATAAGACCGCCCTCTCGGGAGCATCCCGTTTCTAAAAGTATAAACATGACATGGAGGTAAAAAAATGGAGTTCTTTTACGCTGTTTTCACAAAAGAAGATGATACTGTTTTGGTTTCGATTCCAGATGTGGAAATCTGCGAGACCTTCGGTAAATCATGGGATGAAGCCTATGAGATGGGGGTGGATGCATTGGCCGCTTGTTTGTCAGAACCGGAAACAATCGTTCATCCAAAATCAACCCGTGAAAAACTACAGGCTGACAATCCGGAATCTGAAATTGTGCCCATTCCGGTAGATGAGTCTATCAGGAAAAAATATGCAAAAACCAAACGGTTTAATGTGATTTTCCCTGAAGATTTGTTGGTTCGGGTAGATGAGTATCGAGCCGGTGCAGGAATGAAGCGCTCTCAACTACTGGCAGAAGCAGCGGAGCAATATTTAAAAGCATAAAAAATGTGACTTTTTAAACCCTGGCCCGGCTAAGTTTGCTGAAAAGGTTCGTTTGAACATTACCCCATCACAGGGATTAGTCACAGTTCTTCCTCATGACTATTATCAGGTGAGTTTGAGAACGCCGATGATGATGCCGGCCATGGTCACGGACAATCCAAAAGACCAGATCATGAACCGGTCGATTCTTTTGGTAAGGAGCTCAAACCGGTTGTTCATGATTTCAGTCAGTTTATCAAAACGTTTATTCTGCTGATCAAAGCGTTTATCCTGTTGATCAAAGCGTTTGTCCTGCTGATCAAAGCGTTTTTCATGCATTTCAAACCCCTGTTTCATCTGCTCAAACCCCTGTTTCATCAGCTCCCGCTGGTTCTTCAGCTCTTCTTCTACCCGGACCATGCGTTCTCTGAGCTCTATTTCATAGACGTGGGGCGGTTTTGCAAGGCTTTGATCGCTGAGCCACTGGCTGAGATTTTTGCGGACAAATTCACCGATCTCATTGAAATCCTCATTTGCTAAGGCCATGGCTGCTCTCCTTTTACAGGTTTTTCTGTTTTCTATTGTGGAGGTTGCTTTTCTGTTCTGTCTGTTTTGCGGCATGGATATTGCTTTCTTATTTGTACAACGGGGACAATGCTTTTTCAAGGGGAAATTTTTTCCCTGTTTTAAAATTAAAGTGTGTACCACATGACTTTGCGGTATTTCCGGTTTCGATAAAGTTGATTTGACACATCATAAAGCCAATTTCTACCGCAAAGTCAAATGAAACACGCTTTAGTTTGCTTCAGAACTTTAATTTGATCCGTTAAAAGCCGATAAAACAAGAGAAAACAGAAAGGAAGCTGTCATGGAAAATTTTGCCTATAAAATTGACGATTATATTCACAAAAAGCTGCTGCTGTACGAGGAGCTGAGTGCTGTCCTGGAGCAGGAAAAGACCTTTATCGTTGATATGGATATTAAAGCCTTGTGGCTTTCCTCGTCCAGGAAAAAACAGCTGACCCTGAAAATTGAGCAGATAAGAGACAATATGCTTTATTTTCTGGATGAAAACCAGGTGGACCATGGCATGAATGTCAGAAATTTCAGTCTTGGCGCCCTTATCCGCATTCTTCCGGTTTCTTCAAAAATCAAATCAGACCTCAATAAAACAAGGCATGCCGTTAACCTGAAAAAAGACGAAATTCAGGTCCTGGGTAGGGAAAACAAAAAATATGTTCAGGAGTATCTCAGTGTCATAGACGGCATCATGTCAAATTTTGCAGGCCCTGCGCTCAAGGACTGCTACACGTTTTCAGGGATCATACAGTCTTTAGAAAGGGCCAGTTCCCTTATACATGCGGAGGTCTAATCATGGGCGGAATCGGTGCAACCCTTAATATTGCTAAAAGTGCCATTGCTGCCCAGCAGTATGGACTGCATGTAACGGGCAACAATATTTCCAATGTGAACAATCCTGACTACAGTGTTCAAACGGCTGATCAGGAGAACAACACCCCGCAGAAATATGCAGGGTTTATATTTGGCACAGGCGTTTCTGTCCAGCAGATCGAGCAGAGCGTCAACCAGATGCTGGAGGACCGGCTGACAGACGAAAAGGCCAATCTTGCCGGGTTTGAAGAGGCGGAATCCTACATGAAAATTGTGGAATCCATGTTTGATGAGTCTTCTGAAACCAGTATCAATACCTTGATGACCGAGTTCTGGAATTCCTGGCACGATCTTTCCGATAATCCCAACGGGCCTTCTGAAAGGGAGGCGGTGCTGGAGACGGGAAACAACCTGGCCGCCCGGTTTAAAACAGCACAGCTTGACCTGAAACAGGTGGGCAGTGAAACCACAAGGGAGATTGATGCGGGTCTTTCCAGGGTCAATGCCCTTGCCGATGAAATTGCCGCGCTGAACAAGGAAATCACCGGATTTGAAGCATCATCAACGGCCAATGATCTGCGGGACAAGCGAAACGGCCTTGTTGACGAGCTGGGGGATATCATCAATATCAACTCCTTTGAGCAGCCCAACGGGTACTTATCTGTCAATGTGGGCAGGGGGGCGCCTCTGGTTTATGGGGTTGAGACCAGCCGGCTTGAAATGGTGGACAAAGAGGTGGTGTGGCAGGGCACCGGCCAAAAAAGGGTGATTTCCGATGAGATCTCCGGGGGTAAAATCAAGGGGTGGCTTCAGATAAGAGACGAAGTGATTCCCAAATATCAGTCAGAGGTGGATGTCCTTGCCAAGGAGATGATCTGGGCAATCAACCTCCAGCACTCCCAGGGGGCTGGCCTTGATTATTTTTCAGACACAGTGACCGGGGCGTACCAGACCGACGACAGCGGGCTTTTGTCAAGTCTCACCTTTGGAGACCGAATCGATTATGAGAAGTCCTTTAAGATGTGGATCAAGGATCAGTCCACTGCCGATACACAATACCAGTCCGCTGAAGTGGACATGGGCATCTCAAAAGCCGGTCTTTCCAACTGGGACGGGGTCTCTCCAGGGGGAGAACCGTCACGGTACAGACTGACAGTGGTTGACGGTACAACCGTAGGCGATTCCCTGGTATCCGAGACCGACGGATCGGGACTTGCCACCACAATTGTTGGATCAGACACGGCAACGGCACTCAATGGCGGTATTGCCGAGCAGACCCTGACCGTCTACGGCAGTCCCGAGGGGACCAGTACCATAAAGGTCAAGGATATTGCAGGGGACTCTTTGAGGTCTGCGGCCTCTGTGGCAGAGGCGTTGTCGAAAATTGAAGGGATAGAGGCCTATGCGTCTGAAACTTCTGTAACATTTTCAACTATAGATTCTGCCACAGGGGACTCTACCTTACCCGATGCCCATGATGGTGATGAGGTGAAGTTCTCCCTTTATGTTGACGGCTCCCTCCATGAGCTCTCCTTTGTGTTTGATTCTGACAAAGGAAGCCTGGATGATCAGCTTGAAAATGCCCTTTTATCGGGCGCAGAGCTTATAAACGAAATTAAGGGGGATGAAAACCTGACGGCCAACGGCCTGACCCTTACAAGCAGTAAGGGGTCCACCCTGGGTGCGGAACAGTTTGAAGTGGTGGATAATGCCGGGGTGCAGCTGAACAATTTTTCAGGATTCAATACCGGGGACAGTGTTACCTTTACAGTGGAGACGGATGGATCTCCCGCAAGTTCAACAGATCTTACCGTGGATTTATCCGGGGTGGATACCAGTGACGAGGCCAATGTTGCCACAGCGTTTTACGATGCATTATCTGCTGATCTGGACAGTTCTCCTTTTTCCGTGGAAAATGATCCCTCCACCAACTCGATTTTTCTAAGAACCACCGACGGGTCCAATCTTACCCTCAGGGATGCTGACAATGATGCAGGTGCAGGCGCCTTCATTGATGTGACGGAACTGGCAGGATCAACCCTGGGAGCCGGGAACAACATCCTTACCTTTGATGGAAGCGGTGACACGGAAACCTTTACCGCAACCACGGCGGACACGGATACACTGGGGTTTAACAGTGGCGTGATTGCTGAAGATTCAGCCGTCGGCCCGTTTCCGGCGGGAACCGACAAGGCAGGTGTGATCACGGGAACCGTAACCACTGTCATGGATCCGGATATTTCCATCCATTCCACTGTCGCAGGTCCCGGTCCATTATACGGTGCCCTGTTTGAAGACGGATCGGCAAAGCGGGGAAGTTCCATCGCCACCCTGGGGGGAGAAGGGGGATTTTCCAACTTTACCCAGGGGGAAGCTGTCTCCTTTGATGTTGACGGTATTTCTGTAACGTATAACATCCCTGCCGCTCCCCCCGTTCTTGGAGAGCTGGACCATGCCCAGAATATAGAAATTGCACTTACTGCCGCACTGGTTACTCCTTTTGTTGATCCCGACTACCAAATCATCAGAACGGACCGGTCTGTCTCCATACTCAAGAATACAGATCAGGATGATCCCATTGAGATCACCAATTTCAGCGAATCAGTGACTGATGATGCCAAGCTGGCAGTGAGAACCGGTACAGGAACCGGCACGGCCGAGCCGGGAAACGATCTTCTCGAGGCGGGCAGCAGTCTCAGGGATTTTTCCACTGCCACCCTGTACAGCGATGACGGGGTGATCAAGTGGGAGCGGCTGAACAGAGATGGGTTTTCAACGGGAAGCAATGGGTTTGTAACGGTTTCCGATGACGGCAATGTCACCATTGACGAGACCGGAGGCTCCATCTCCTTTGATATTGCAAAAGGCTCCCTTGTGGCGGGCAATACCCTGACGGTGAATACCGACGACTCAGGCCAGCCCGATCCCCTGAATTTCAGAGTAAGGGGCGCTGGAAACAGCATCATGGACACCTATCACTTTACCGTGGTTGAGGGGGGAAAGGTGGGCCATGTGCCCGGAGAAGATGAAGCGCCCCTGACCATAAAATGGGAAAGCAGCACCTCCTATGGAGAGTTTGTTATGGAAGGGGAAGATCCTCCGATTACCCCGGATATTCCTGTTGAAGTGGAAGTGGACGGCATGGACCTGGTGTTCAGCAGCGGCACCCTGCTCAAGGATGATGTGTTTACCATCACAACCGATGAGGCAGGGTATCCGGTTTCTGAAAATGACAGCGGCATGCCCACCGGAGAAACCCTTTCCGACTGGCACTGGACGGCCGCCTCTTTTGCCGATCAGTTTAACCGGCAGGCAGGAGGGGTGAAAGCCTCCACGACCCTGGACAATCGACTGAGGTTTGAACAGGATACCGACTACCACGCCATCACCAATATTGAATTTTCCAATGAGCAGGTGAGCCAAAACAGCGGATTCAGCCCGGCAAACACCACAATAGAGATAACCAACCATGCCGCATTTACCTTTGAGGCCCGGGATCTCAAGTTCCAGCGCACCACCAATGCCAGCGGCACCAATGTATGGCAGGTGTTGAACGATCCAACCGGCGGAAACATCAGAATCATACCCGAAGGGGGAAACGACAGCGGGTTTGGCGTTGATCTCACCAGAGACGGGGTGGCAGACATGGAGATCCGTTTTGAAAAAGAGATCTCCGGCAACGGGTTCGTTGAAATGGATTTTGTCCACAAAAGCGGGAAGGACATCAGCTTTGCCTTTTCCGATGATGGGTCAAACGCATCGGGTATTATGGCCGCGGCCGGCATCAATACCTTTTTTACAGGAGAGGATGCCGTTACCATGGAAGTGAACCAGACCCTGAACAACACAGATATGATTGCAGCGGCCACCATTGACAGTGACACCGGGGAGATCAGCCAGGGGGACAACAGCAATGCCCTGGCCCTGGCCGATATTCAGTTTGAGAGCAGAACCATGAAAAAATGGACCTTTTCCAGGGGCCAGGATGCGGATTCCAGTGTTACCATCGCCACCCTTGATGAGTACTACGGTACCATGATAGGATACATGGGCCTCACCCTGAGAAGCATAGAAAATTCCGGGACGTCAGCAGGGTTAATGGTTACCTCCATCACAGAAAAAAGAGATGCGATTTCTGCCGTCTCCCTGGATGAAGAGATGATTAATCTGATGAAGTACCAGCACGCCTTTTCAGCGGCATCCAAGCTGATAAGTGTCTCCGATGAGATGCTGAATACACTTATAAGTGTCAGGTAATGCCCGCTTTGTTCATGGGGATCGGTTTGATGGGATATGACCGGTGCCGTTTATGGCTGGCCACAGGTAATATGCGAGGTTACAATGAGAGTTCCAAATATTACACTTTATGATACATCACGCTACCAGCTTGGGAAGCTAACCTCCAGGCTCAAGGATGCCAATGAGGTTGTAAGCTCTGAAAAGCAGATCAACAGTATGTCCGACGATCCAGTGGGATTAACCCAGGTGGTGGCCCTGAAAACATCTGTAAAAAACCTGGAACAGATAGAGAGAAATGTCCAGATGGGCAAAACCTGGCTCACCTGCAGTGAAGATGCCCTGGACAGCATCAACACCCTTATCCTGAATGCCAGGGCAGAGGCCAGCCGCCTGGTCAACGCATCTGCCACGGCAGACGAGCGCAAGGATGCTGTTCAGCGGATTGACAATATACTTGAACAGATTGTCTCCCTTGGCAATACAAAGGTGGGCGGAAGCTATATATTCAGTGGCACAGACTCGGATACCCAGCCCTTTGTTTACCATAAAGATACCATTCCCCCCCATGTTTCCTATGAGGGAGACAGTTCGGCTTTTTCCATAAAAACGGACAGTGATACCGAAGTCGAGGTGGGCAGCAGCGGCAGCCGGGTGTTCAAGGATGATGAGGTGGTGATCAACTCCACCAATAACACCATTGTATTTAAAGAGGATAACGGCCACGGCACAGCGTCGGAAAGGACCATGACCGCAGTGGTGCCGGATGGTGAATATACACCGGAAAAACTGGAAACCCTGGTAAGAAATGCCTTAAACCAGGCATCGGGCGAGTCCGGGTACGGGGTAACCTATGATGTGAATTACGACGCTGATGAAGAGAAATTTTCCATACAATCCGACGGCAGTTACAGCGGATATGTGAGAACGGCATTTCTCTGGGACACTGGTGATGAGCCGTATCTTAACGGGTATAACACCTCTTCCGGCATTGATCCGGATGATCTGGAGATTGATTTGAAAAATAGATCGGCCCTTACCATTGGTACGCCGGAACCGGCAGGCAGTGATCCCGTGAAGCTCATATGGGATGGGGAGGGAAACTGGATTGTGGAAAACAACCCGGGGTATGTCATGCCGGCAAAGGTGGAAGGCACCCATTACGGCGTGGACCTGGACCTTACCGAATCCGGAGTTGCTGATATCTCTGTTAAACTGGATCACCCCGTGGAAAAGGCCGGGGATTACATTGAGTTTGATATCATACCTGAAAAAGGGGATCACAGCATCGGCCATGAGATCGGATTTCCAGACAACAATGTGATTACAACAACACCCGTGTCAGACCGCAGCGCCGCTTTTGTGACGGACATTGAGATCACAGCCGGGGTCAACGACTATATCGACTTTAAGGAGAGGATGTCTGACTCCATTATCGCCGCCGGCACGGTCCTGGATGCAGATTATGAGATAACCGGTGATACGGCTGTTTCCAGCGGCACCATTGCCGCCGGATCGGTTCTCGGCTCGGGATCAACCATTGTCTCCGGTACCACCCTGGGTGCGGGAACGGTGATTGGTTCCGGCATCACCCTTTCTCCTGATATTGAACTTGCCAGGGATGTCACCCAAGTCTCTTCCGGTACCCTGATCAGCGGGTCGCTGTTGGCAGCGGGTACTGTTCTGGGATCGGGTACCGTTCTCGGCATGGGCACCACCATCGGCTCGGGCACGGTTGTGGGCTCAGGCACGGTTTTAACGGCGGATGTCATCCTGGGCGCTGCTGTGGCCGGTGCTGACGGCGGCACCATGACAAGCGGGTCGGTTCTAACGTCCGGCACTGTTCTGGGGGCAGGTACGGTTATTGCGTCTGGCACCACCATCGGCTCAGGTACTCTACTGACCGGGGATTTCCTTGTGGATTCAGATATAACAGCCGCCATGGGGGGTGTTTTATCCGCCAACTCCTTTGTGGCTTCCGGGTCCACCCTGGTGTCCGGTACAGTGCTTGCCAGTGACGAGTCCATCTCCATTGCCGCTTCCGGGGTCTCGGGTACGGTTACAGGCGACGGGACCAGCACCCTGGCCCAGCTGGCCATGGGGTCTCCTCCCCTTGGCGCGGCCGGCAGTTATACGGTTGTATCCGGGGGCGACACCCTGAGCCACGGCATCACCACCCTGGCCAGCGGTTCCATCCTGGCCTTTGGCACCAGTTCCGGCCTGGTGGCTGCCGGATCATCCTTTACCGGAACTTCTGTTACAACGGCTTCCGGATCTGCTCTGGATACCGCCATGACCCTGCAGGGGGGGGATATGGGTTTAACGGCTGACACCACGGTAATGGCCGGCACCACCCTGGCCTCCGGCACTACCCTGTCTTCCGGTTCTGTTGTGGATAACAAGGGGATTACCAATTCAGATGCTGTTGTCACCCTGAACGGGAATATGACCTTAAAGGGGACCACCACCCTTAACGGTGCCGCTGCAAACAATGAACTCACCGGTAATGTCGCGCTTAGGGCAGGGACCACCCTGGGTGCCGGCTCCACTTTGATAAGCGGTTCTTCAGTGGACAACCAGGCCGTTACCATCAATAACGGTATTGTTTTAACTTCCGATATGGCGGTCACAGGAAGCACCGGGGTCTCCCCGGGAACTGATATGACCGTCCTTCCTGGCACCGTGATTGCCAAAGACTCCATCCTGGAGCAGGGCTCCGTTGTGAACAGTGATTTGCCCATTGATGCCGATCAAACCATTGCGGCTGGAACGGTGTTTCCTGCTGATTTTGGCATCACCTCGGATATAACCGTTACCAGCGGTGTCCTGGCCAGCGGCACCCTGTTTGAGGCCGGGTCGGTTATTCGTGCCGGCACTGTGCTGGGGGCCGGATCTGTCATCGGGGCCGGTGAAACCCTCACATCGGATGTACAGGCGGCCTCCGATATCAGGATCATCAACTCAGGCACATTAAATGTCGGCTCCTTTCTCTCCTCGGGCTCCACCCTGGTGTCCGGTACGGTTCTGGGGATAGGGGAGCAGATCGACTTTGTCACCAGCGGCGGCGCTTCGGGCACCCTGTCTGGAAATGGTGTGTTGACCCTGGGGGAACTTGCCTCGGGAACCGCCATGGACGGCGCCGGTGTGTTTATGGTAAACGGCGATGACACCTTAAGCCACGGAATTACAACCCTTGCCAGTGGGTCAACTCTCTCTTTTGGCACGGGGTCCGGGGTGATCACCAGCGGTTCGGTTCTGGCAGGATCTGAGATCACCATCTCCTCGGGCACCACCCTGAACGGTGACATGAATCTTGTTAAAGACGGTGTGGAGCTCGGAACCACTATATCAGGACCGCCCGGGTCCCTTATCCCGGGGACAACCCTGACGGCAGGCTCCATCATCGGCAAGGGATCACAGATCAACAACACCATGGTCACCACAGGAGGGGTCAGTGCCGAGCTGACCGCCAGGATTACAGCCGGTACCTATAGCGATATGGATGCCCTGGCAGAAGAGATAGAAACCCAGCTGGAAAAGGAGAGCGCCAATAATATCGACTATGCCGTCTCCTATGATGGGGAGACCAGCCGGTTCAATATCCGGGAGAACGGGTCAACCCTCGATGGATTTGACATGCTCTGGAAAACAGGCAGCCACGCAGGTACCAGTGTCGGTGACATCCTTGGGTTTTACACCATTGATGACACGGTTGAATACCCGGAAAGTGACAATGCGCCGGTGAGAAGCGCCATCACCATAGATGACTCCAATGATATCCTGGATTTTGAGGAGATTGACGGTTCCGGCACTGCCAGCGGCACCTTGTCGGCATTCATATCCCACGGGACCTATACCTCCATGGATGACCTGACAAGTGAGATCGAGTCAAGCATGGAGGCGGTCTCTGCCGGGACCATTGATTATGATGTCTCCTATGACAATGCAGGAACGCCTCCGGGATTTGTGATTCAGGGGAATGCCGGCGGTGGGAATGAGCTGCTTCTCTTCAATGACCGGCCTGTCAACTCCATTGGCGATACCCTGGGGTTTGAAACGGCAAAGTCCGGATATACCGGGTACAAAAGCGATGAAGCCCCGGCGCTTATCACTTTCGGCTCAGACAACAATGCGGTTGATTTTGCTGAAACCGGTGTGGACGGTGTTGTGTCAGACCCCGTTAGTTTTGACATTCCAGAGGGACCTTACACCTCCCTGGATGATGTGGCCCAGTCCATGGAAGCAGGGCTGAAGCAGGCCTCCCCCAACAATGTGGTCTATGAAGTGGCCTATGATTACGGTGAGGGAAAATTCACCGTCAAGGGCAGCAGTGAAGCGATCACCTCATTTTCCCTGTTGTGGCATTCAGGAGAGAATGGTGATAAAAGTGCCGCCTCTCTGCTGGGATTTGACATAAATTCCGATGATGTTATGGTGTTTTCAGAAAGTGATGAGGATATTGTCAATATTAATATTGATACAACCAACAACAAGATAGATTTCCAGGAGATCACAGCCGATGAAGAGGGCAATGAGCATACCATTAACCTGACCGCCTCGGTTGAATCGGGGAACTACACTTCCCACAACGATCTGGCATCTGCCGTGGAAAACGCCATGGAAAAGAGATCCCTGGAAAAGGGGAACCGGATCGACTACTCTGTCTCCTATGACGGGTATACAAAAAAGTTTACCATAAAAGAGGCAGGTACTGAGCTTGACGGATTTGGTCTAACCTGGGGGACAGGCGATAACCGTCCCGTCCTTGAGGGGGGCACAGGGGAAACCATTGGGGAGATCCTCGGGTTTGACGCATATGATGATATGGACACCCCGGTTGAAAGTTCAGAAACGGTTGAGTGGAGTATATTTAACACCCTGCTGGATTTTAAAACCCACCTGGAAGAGAATGATCCCGACGGCATTGAAAGAATCCTTAACCGGCTTGAAACCCATTTTGACAAGACAACGTCGCATATTGTTAATACCGGCATGCGCTACAGCCGCCTGGATGTGCGGGAGCGGTTGACCACAGAGGTGAATTTAAGCTTGACAGAACGGCGCTCAATGATAGAAGATGCAGATCTGATAAAGGCTGTAATGGATCTCAAGGCTGTGGAAAATGCGTATAAGGCCTCGCTGAGTTCCACGTCAAAGGTGATCAACATCAGCCTGGTGGATTACCTGAGGTAAGGGATCTGGAAGAAAATAATATACTTATATTGCGCAGGCCAATTTGTATGATCGGGTTGTTCGTCTTCAAGTCGCGGTAATGGGAGCATATTGAAATATGTTCCATTGGCGCAACGCAGGAGACGGGCAAAAAGACAAGCAAGATGCGTGGATAATTGTATGATCAAGGCCATTTGTTATGACATGGCAGGGGGCAGGTCGTTCTGCTCGGGCCATGGAGGTACAGGGAAAATGCAATGCTGGTTTTAACCCGGAGGGCGGAAGAGAAGATAAAAATAGGGGAAAATACCGTTGTCAGCATCCTTGAAGTGGACGGCGGCACGGTAAAGATCGGGATTGACGCCCCAAAAGAGGTGACCATCCTGAGAATGGAAGTGGTGGAGCAGATTCAAAAGCAGAATATTGAGTCATCAAAAAGAGATGTCGCAACCATAAACAGTGCGGCAGAACTGCTGAAAAAGAGATTTTCAGGGGAGTAAACGGTGAAAATAGATACGAGAAAATTTGGAACAATTGAGATCGACAGCAATAAAATTTTGACCATGCCTGAATGTCTTCCCGGCTTTCCGGGATTTACAAGATTTGCCCTGCTGGAGGACCCCAAATCGGCCCCTTTCTGCTGGTTTCAGTCCACAGAAGATCCAAGCCTTGCCCTGGTGATCATGAGCCCGTTTCTGTTCAAGCCGGATTACCGGTTTAACCTTGATAACGTGATTAATGCAAGAAACTGGTCAGGGGTAAAAGAAGAGAACCTTATCATCTATGTGGTGGTGAACATATCGGAAAGAGAAGAGAAAAAAAATAGTATCACAGCAAACCTTCTGGGCCCGCTGGTGATCAATTCCGAAAACAATGAAGCCGTTCAGGTGGTGCTGTCAGACACAAATTATTCCCACCAGCACAATGTTTTGGACGGGGCTTGAATTTAATTTCCCGCCTTAAATCCCATACAGCTTCCACATGACCTGCCATTGCAGCTTACACATGAACGATGGACCGGTTTTATGTATCATACCAATTGCCGCCTTGGGTGACTGGTTTTATAAGAGACAGTTGTCACAAAAAGCCAGCGCAGTAAGCCAGCACAGTTGATTCTGGGCGGCAATGAGTCAATGAGTCCTGTCTGGTCCGTCGTCTGTTCTGACGGGTCTTATATCTTCTCATCAAGTCTTATATTTTCTGATCAAAGAGAAGCCCTGTCAGCTCTTCCATTTTTTCCTTTATTTCGAGCAGTTCCTCTGCTGGAATCTGCTTGACAAGCTCATCGGTTTTTCTGTTTTTAATCTCCACAACGACCTGATGGTTGAACTCCTCCTTGACAATGAACCCAAGGTTGGTCTGGAGATCGTCCATGTATTCGTTGAGCTCTTCTGCGATTTCCTCCAGGGCCTGGTTTGTTGCGCTTTTTTCCTGGGTTTTTGCAGCCGTTTCCAGGGGTGTTGCGGCCTTTTTCTGATTTTTTGTCGGGTCGGTCTGCTCACCCCGGTTTACTTTTACAGGGGCGGGTTCCCTGACACCCTTTATCGGATTTGCTGCAGCCGTGTCACTCTGAACAGCGTCCTGGCGGGGTATTGTGCCGGTGTTTACGTTGTTTATGTTCATTTTTTATATCTCCCTTATGTTTATCCCGTCAAATTCATAACCGTTGCCCTGCTTCCAGCCGATCCTGAATAAGGACGGTAGGAGATGATGACCTGTTTCCCTCTGGATACATTTTTCATGCTGAGTTTTAACATTTTCTTTTGAAAAAGGACTTTTTCCTTTAACACTCTGTTTTTTTCAAGTATGCCATTAATCCTGTTTTTGCAGGCCAACAGGGTCGCTTCAGCGTTGTCTGGTTCGTTTATACCGGGTTTGGCGTACACCTGTTCACCTTGTGATTCAGCAGTGCTTTTGCCAAGGATAATGGTGACATATTGTCCAAGCAGGTCAATTTTTTTTTCTCTTTGCTCTGACTGAGCTTCAAGGTTCGGCAGCAGTTCATTGTCAAAGGAGGAGATCTGATCATCGTGGAGGGTTTCCAGATCGTCAATAAGAGCAATGGTCTGTGTTAAAAGTTTATCCATGTCTTTCTCTTTTTTCTTGATTAAACTGCAATGGAGCCAAAGGAGGATTTACCGCCTGTATAGCCGCCGTATCCTCCAGGCCTGGCTGCTGCCGGTTTCTGTTGTTTGGAATTGCCAGGGGCTGGGTTTTTCCTGGTGTTCTCTGCACGTTTTGGGTGCTTCTTTCCCATAACATCGGTTTCCCAGATTTTTTTCAATTGTGTGATATACCTCTCCGTCCGATCAAGGATTTCCAGGCTGTTGGTCAGGGCGACCTTGGGAAGTTCGCTTAAAATAGCCGTGTAAAGCCCCCTTAAAAATTCGGTGCCTTCATCCTCCATTAAGGGATCAAGGGAGCTGTTCAGTTCTGAAACAATGGCAATAACCCTGCCGATGTTCTCCCCCCGTTTGGCAATATTGTTTTCCTTGATCCCCTGCCGGGCAAGCTCAAGACGATCCAGTGCGCCTTTGTACAGCATAAGGATCAGCTGTTCCGGGGTCATGCCGTCATAATGGGTGTTCAAGTATTGATTAACTCCAGCAGGTACTGCCATTAAAACCTCCTTGGTGAGCGGGTTGCCGCTGTTGCTTCATGATGGGTTGCTATCAGAAATTTGCCGGTTTTAGCGCCAGCATTTTGTTTTTAATCTCTTTTGTTTTTAATCTCTTTTGGGTATTGATCAGAGACGTGGTGCTGTATTTGCCCGGTTTGCTGTTAAAGTTCATCCTTTTCATAGTAATCGATGCTGTAACCAAACCCTGTCTCAGTTCTCCTTCCAGGTAATGTATCGGCAGGGGCACCATTCTACTTTAAAAAAAACATAACACAAAAGGGCAGGGGATGTCCATTATTTTAAAGTCCATCTGTATTTGGGCAGCATCCTCTTAACTGTTATTTGCATTGTTGAAAGCATCGATCATGGAGGTCAAGTAATCTGCCTCGGAGTTGAGCTGGTTGATGTAAATGTCAAGCTTTGCAAATTCTTGCGTCATGATGTCATAGCGCTTGTCCAAACGGTCTGTAGCTGTTTCAATATCTTCAGTCAGACGTTCGATTTTTTTTTCATCTGTACTGATCTCAGTTGTGACGGTTCCGCTGGTGCTGATCATGGTGGTGATACCGTCGTTTATGGTATCCCCCAGCCCCTTGACATTGTTGTCTTCATCTCCGATGAACATCTGTTTGACCCCTTCAGGATCTGCAGCCAGGGCCTGGTCCAGGGTGTTTTCATCCAGGGAGATGGTGCCGTCTTTTTCGATCTCCATGCCCAGGTCAAAAAGACTTGAATATTGGGACTGTGTTGTCACCCTTGTACTCATGAGGGAGTGGAGGCTTGAGATCATCTTTTTGACAGTGTAGTTCTCTTCAAGAACAGAGATGTCTGCGGATTCGGAGTCCTCGTTTGATGTTGTTTCGGTTCCCTTGATGCCGCTTAACAGGGAATTAAACCCTTCTACCATGCCCTGAATATGCTCTTTAACACTCTCCATGTCGTGCTGGACCGTCACCGTGGCTTCGCCTGTCTTTTTCAGGTTCAGGGTGGCGCCGGAAATAACATCGTCGATACCGTCATTGGACTGACGCTGGTAATCAATGCCGTTGACTGTGAACAGGGCGTTAAGGGATTCACCGTCCTTCCCGGTCACCTCGGTCATGGGGAGGTTTTGGATGGTTATTCTGTTCTCTTCTCCTGTGGCCTTTGCGGTAATGGTCAGTTTGTAGGGGGTTTCTTCACTTCCATCGTCTATTACGGCTGCTGTGGCACCGGCGTTGCCCGATGCGTTGTTGATGGCATCGGCTGTTTCCGCATAGGTGGTGCCCGGGGCCAGGCTTATAAATGTCGGCGCATTGGATTCTGTGTTGCCCAGTGCGATGGCTGTATCGCTTTTAACAAAATCAAACCCTTCCACGGCCACCTGGCTTTCTGCACTGTTTCCCCCGATTGCCGAACTGATGCGGATATAGTAATTGCCGCTGCTGTTTTTTGCAACGCTGGCTGTAACGATCTGCTCCCCGTCACTGTCCAGGTTGCTGGCGGACGTGTTCACGGCCTCTGCAATTTCGGAAAGGCTCATTTCACCATCCAGGTTGATATTGATATCTGTCTGGGCGCCCGCCGCCCCGGACTTGATGGTCATGGTGCCGGCACCGGGGTCAAAGGCGGTGACCGCACTGGTGATGGATGTGTCCGGTTCCGGGTAGATCACGGCACTTTTGCTGGAAACCCCTACAGACTGCCAGGAGTTGGCCCTGGCCTTCTGTTTGACCTCCAGGCTGGTGGAAGATTCTGCCACGCCGTTGTCAACCCGGCCGGAAAGTATCTCCTCATCCGACACCTTGAATTTGTTGTTGAGAAAATCCGACTCCAAAGAGAGGGAGAGGGCATCGGACTTAATGGCAAAAAGCCTGGCCTTTACACTGTTAAAGGCATTTACCTCTTTTTGCAGCTCTGTTTTTTCGTTCTCTTTTCTCGTGATGGGGGCTTTTTCAACATCCTTGAGCTGGTCAAGTATGTTTTGAAGCTCCAGCCCGGACCCAAGCCCGAGACTTGAAATCGATCCTGTAGCCATGGTGTATGTCCTCTTTACTGGTTCCAGGGGAATATTCAACAGCAACGAAATGCTGGTTTGTCTTCCCGGTTAATTCCCCCTGTGATGTAAAAATAGATGGGGTTCTCTCACCCTTAAATATCGGTCACATCGATAAAAAACTGAAGCAAAAAATGCGCCGGCCTGATCAAGCCATCTTCATCAGGTCCGCTAAAAAGGATGTCTTTTGTTGCAGATGCTGCTGGGGGGTAAAAAACACCGCCCCGGCAGAATATGCCGGACATGGTTGTTCATTTCTCACCATAAAGTCTTGATGACTGTGGTGCCCCCATGTCGTCCCACCATGCTCTGCATTTTTTATTGACAATGGTATAAAATGGGATAATAATGATATTATATCTCAACAAGAAGTGGAGGGTAATCATGGAAATACAACGAATGGCCCATGCACAAATATCCATTCCTGCTGACAGCCTGGAGCTGATAACAGCTCTTGTTGTCAAGCTGGGAGGGTAGGTATTGAACGATTTTTATCCTGATTTATCCTGCGATCCGGCGTCTGAGATCAGGCGGGGAGGGAAAATGCTAAAAGAACTTCGCCATCGGGCAGATCTCACACAGAAAGAAGTAGCAAGCGTCCTTGGAATACCCCAGAGCCATATTTCAGAATTTGAGAGGGATAAACGCAATATCCCCTATAAACATGCCCAAAAGCTTGCTGCATTATTGCATACAATTCCGAGTCATTTCATGAAGCCGAATAATGAAACCTGTGAGGCGATGGCTGAGCTGGGAGAAGGTAAAGGACAGCGTTTCGTATCCGCAGAAAAATTGTTCGAGGGCCTGGGAATATAGTGCATGCTGACACCGGTAGAGTCATCAAAATTTAGCAAAGATGTAAAGCGGATGAAAAAACGAGGCAAAGACATGGAGAAGCTAAAATCTCTGGTGACTCTTTTGATCGATGAGGACGGACCCCCTGCCTGAAACTTATCATGCCCATCCGCTAAAGGGCAATTGGCTGCCGTTTTGGGATGCACATATAGAGCCCGACTGGCTTCTCATTTACAGTCAGCAAGAAGGAGAGCTTCTTTTGGCAAGAACCGGAACCCATGCCGATATATTTGCTTCATAAGCAGATTTGAGCTTTATGACCTGAACCGGTTCTCGGATGATCAGATAAAGGGGACGATCCTCAATCGGATTGCCCTGCTGCTGCTCAAGTACATTTTCTCACCAGAGCTGCGGCACAAGTTGCCGAAAATTTTTATTCCCTGTTGCGGACGCTGATGGAAAAGGAAACCGGGCTGCAGTATCTGGAGACAGTGATCCGGTACCTGGCATCGGTGCTGGATGAGTTGTCATTGAAAGAAATAAAGGAGATGGCCGAGCAGGCCATCTCCAAAGATACGGGAGGAGATGATAGGCGAGGTGGAAAGTTTAAAAAAAATGAAGTAAAAGGCATCCTTCATATCCTCACAAAAGTAGTTTACACTTTTTGGGGAACGCTCCTGAAAAAAGGAGCTTGGCTTCAGAAAGTGTAAAGTAGTCGTGAAGGATGCCCTTTTTCTCGTGCAATTGGTTTTGCATGTTTTTATTAAAAAGCCTGAACAACGGCCACGACCCGTTTTTTAATGCTCCTGCTGTAAAACCCCTATGGTGATTCTGGGATTCCGGCAAGCTTCATGGAACCCCGGATAGCTTTTTTAAACGGCGAAAGCTGCAGTTCATCTGAATGATGGAGGTGAAAGTTTTATGATACAATCAGGGGAGAATAACCTGTTTCCAGATCGCTGGACCCGTGCGCCCTGAAAAAGGACATTTTTTCAAAGTATGCTCCCCGCCGTTATTGAAAAAAAAGATATTTCCTTTATAATAAGACACTCCGGGCTTGTCCAACCAAACGGATAAGATTGTGGTTCGTTCCTTACACAATCTATCCTTATTCGTTGTACAATTGAACAGATTGAAATGCCAACTATCAATGAGGAGTTACGTTTATGTCTAATCATAGTGGTAGTTATATGCTAAACGATGTACTCAGGATGCTTGAAAAGAAAGAGATTTTTGATTTTCTAGGCAAAGAAAAAACACAGGATTTGGTTCTTAACGTACTTAAAATGTCATATCAATATGATTGCAATCCAGGAGAAATATTGGAAGATATTGGAGAACGTGTTGGAATATGCTATTACTGCCAAAGTCCAGCGGAAAAGTTCCATGATGGGATATGTGAAAAATGTTACAAAAAGGATTTTGAAGGATAGATTGCCTAACCGGCTACTCCGCTACCGTTACGGAATTACGTGGAAATATTTATAAACTGCTGGATGAAGTGCTGAATTCCGGAGTCCCACTAGAAGAGAAGGCCTGCGTATTTAAGGAAGCCCCTGAGTTTTTAGCTCAGGGGTAATTGACCTTAAGGACCTTAGGCAGCAAGTGAAAATAACTTACGAGTGTACCCTTTTTTGATTATGCGGATTGAATTGTTGCCATGAAACCTCACCCCCCGGCCCCCTCTCCATGATTGGAGAGGGGGAGAATAATTCAAAAAGGGTACACTCATTAAGGATACCTTTTGTTCATTTAAGTGATTTACCTGTGCTGGAGACTATACTGTGTCTTTTTTTGCCAAAGATTATTACAGCAACTCAGCGGTTTTCAGTGCCATTACGGTAACAGCACAGGGCAAAGATGCGTGCGTTGAAGTTGAGCCTGTTCCGGATAATGAAACGGCAACTACTGTTCCTTCAAGGTTTGATTGTCGGGCTTATGTTTTCCCTTTTTCCATTGATCAAAAGATGATCAATAATGATGAGTTATAACAACCCGATGACTTAACCTTGAACAAGCACTTCTTTAATTCTCATTTTTTTTCTTTTTTTCAAGAAAACTCTCGATTTCTTTTATTGAAAGTCCACTGAGCCTCTCTTCTAGTTTAAGTCCACTGAGCCTCTCTTCTGGTTTAAGCCCGCTGAGCCTTTTTTCCGGCTCAAACTTTGATAAAATATCTTCCGGCTCAAACTTTGATAGAATATCTTCCGGACTAAAGCGCTTAATTACATCATCCACTTTAAGACTTGCCATAAAAAACTCATGCATTTCTTGGCATCCTTCATATCAGCATAAAAGTACTTTACACTTTTTCAGTAAAACCACCTTTAAATTAAGGAATGGTTTCAGAAAGTGTAAAGTACTTATGAAGGATGCCCATTTCTTTACCGATATTCATAACATCTTCCGGTGTATAGCCACGTTTTTCCATGATCTCAGCTCCTTTATGTTTTTTGTTAAAAATATTCCAAAGCCCTGAAAAAATAAAGAAAAGCTCGGCATTAGTATCAATATCTCCAGTTTCTATCAGTTCTTCAAAAGCCTTTTCCTTTTCTTTTTTTTTGCTTGCAAAACATTTAATGTACTGGTTATGAGCTGAATCAGACAGGTCATTTATTGAAATCAACTGCACAGGTGTTAACGCCGGCGTGGACGGCCACCACTTACGCCGGGGACGAAACGTCCCCACTTTGAGCAACTCTTTATTTTTATAGTATTATTTGAGAGATATTTGTTTCAGTTTTTTTACCTGTTGGAGCCATCTTTTGTTAATTTGCAACAAAATCTTTAAATTCTGCAAAAAAATTTACCCCAGCGCCCTGGCAGTATTAT